>JALRBS010000170.1 GCA_023262325.1 Ilumatobacteraceae bacterium
CGCTTATCGGTACGACATATCAGCGTCGCGTGCCGAAATATTAGTTAACGCCGATTAGTTGCTTCGAGGTGGCGGTGGCGGCCCAAAACGATTTTCACCCGCATCGCCCCTTCTTAAACCCAAAACCAAATTATAAATCGGCACCAACATAAACCAGCCCGCGCGATCAACGTCGTGCATGCGACGAATCGCAACTGCAATTGATGGCAAAAGCGTTACAAGCGAACCAAGATTGCCAAACGACTCGTCAATCGACGAGAGCAAGACGCTCAAGATCACCGTGAATAATGCCCACCACCAATATTCGGCGCGCGATGCACGACCTTTGAAGTTTGCGTAGTTTTGAAACCCCGAGCGAATTGCGGTTTGAAAGTTCATGGTTTTATAACACTAGTTATTCGCCGCCAGCGGGCTTTGGTTCTTTTGGCAATGCCAAGACTCGCTCGCCGACGATGTTGCGCTGAATCTGGCTGGTGCCGCCCCAGATGGTCTCTGAACGGGAGAAGAAGAACGACGACATCATCGCGCTCACCGGGTAACCGTCGCGACGACGATCACGTATCGCACCTGGCCACGAGCCGCTTTCCGGACCGGTGTTAATGAGCATCGACTCTGCGCCAAAAATGTCAAGCGCAAGTTCCATCGCCGCCTTGTGCATCTCCGACCAAAACATTTTGTTCGTCACCCCGAGCGCAATCGTTCCCATGTCCTTGCTCTTGTTCAGCGTTGACGTGAGGTTGCGAAGCCCATTGATGCGCAGAATTTGCACCTTGGTGTAGTACTCCATCAGTCGCTGCCGAATGGTTGGGTCATGAATGCGGCCGTTCTCGGTCGCGACCTCAACGAGAATGCGGTACTCCTCTTCGAACCGCCGGTATCCCGTCGTCGCCGACTGACCGCGTTCGAACGCCAATGTTGAGTTCGCAACCTTCCAGCCATTGTTCACTCCACCGACAACGTTCTCGGCTGGGCAGCGGGCGTCGGTGAAGAACACCTCGCAGAAGTCCGCGGTTCCGTCGGGCTGTGTGATGCCGCGCACCTCGATACCTGGCTGCTTCATTGGCACCAGGAGATACGAGATGCCAGCATGCTTTGGCGCCTCCGGATCGGTGCGGGTCAGCAAGAAGCAATAGTCAGCATGGTGTCCCTGCGTGGTCCACACCTTCTGGCCGTTAATCACCCATTCGTTGCCATCAAGCACCGCTGAGGTTTTCAGACTCGCAAGGTCAGAACCCGAGTTCGGCTCCGAGAACCCCTGGCACCATCGAATTTCACCCTTCAGAATTCCGGGAAGAAACTGCTGTTTCTGCTCCTCAGTACCCCACTGCAACAGCGTTGGACCGACGAGCGTGTCTCCAAAGAAGTCACCCCGCATCGGCGCGCGGGCGTACGCAAATTCCTCGGCAAGTACGACACCTTGCATTGTCGACAAGCCTTTGCCGCCGTACTCGGTCGGCCACGTCGCGCAGATCCAACCGCCGGCAAACAGTTTCGCTGGCCACTCCTTGTTGAACTTCGTCCGATCTGCGTCGGACATCGCGAAGCCCGGCTCAAACCAGCCATCGGGCAAGTTCTCCTTAAGCCACGACTTGATTTCGACGCGGAATGCTTCTGCTTCTGAGGGGTAAGCCAAATCCATTCGGACATTCTGCCGTGGAATTTCGAACGATTGGTAACCGACCTCGAAACAGAGTGTTCACACTCGGGCGACATCGGCGAAAACTCTCTCGCTTATGTTCACCATGTCTCGACGGCAGCGTGGCCACCCGGACGTCATCATCCGACTTATTTCAACAAAGGAGGCCACGTGCGTTCACGTGCTCTACGTGTTTTTTCAGGTCTTGGAGGAACACTCGCCCTACTCACATTGACCCCAAAGATCGGGTATGCCCAGGACCTCACACCGGAGGACGTGCAAGTCGTGCTCAACAACCTGTGGGTGTTCATTGCCGGCATTCTCGTCTTCTTCATGCAAGCCGGTTTCGCTCTCGTCGAGGCCGGTCTCACACGAGCGAAGAACGTCGTCAACATTTTTGCGAAGAACATGTCCGACGCACTCGTCGGCATCCTCGCGTTCTTTGCAACGGGTTACGCATTCGCCTTTGGTTCAGGTGGCGGAAGCTTCATTGGCAGTGGGAACTTCTTCCTGTCCGGTTACGAGGACTACTCGGCCTTCGACGGTGGACTGAGCCCAGCAACATCGTTCTTCTTTCAGGCAGTGTTTGCAGCGACCGCAGTCACCATCGCATCGGGTGCGATGGCCGAGCGAACAAAGTTCACCTCCTACCTCGTGTTCAGCCTCATCATGTGCGCGTTCATCTACCCCGTCGTTGTCCACTGGACCTGGGGCGGAGGTCTCATCGCGCAGCTCAACATTGGCGATGCGGTCTACTCAGACTTTGCCGGCTCGGGAGTCGTGCACATGGTCGGTGGCATTGCAGCCCTCGTCGGTGCCGTCTTTCTCGGACCACGAATCGGTCGTTACGGCCCAGACGGGCAGCCGCGAGCAATCCCAGGACACAACATTCCGTTTGCAATTCTTGGCGTCTTCATTCTGTGGATGGGCTGGTTCGGATTCAACCCTGGTTCAAAGCTCGCCGCAGACCAGTACGTCATGTCGGTTGGTGTCAACACGATGCTCGCCGCAGCGGCCGGAGGCGTGTTCTCGGCAGTGGTGATCTGGCTCAAAGCCGGCAAACCCGACCTCGCCATGATCGGCAACGGCACACTCGCAGGACTCGTCGCAATCACCGCACCATGCGGTGCAGTTGATCCACTACCGGCAGCGATCATCGGCGGCGTCGCCGGCGTCATCGTCGTCTACTCGGTGTATTTCTTCGATGGCATCAAAGTCGACGACCCCGTCGGCGCCGTCTCCGTACACGGTGTCTGCGGCCTTTGGGGGGTGCTTTCGGTCGGGCTGTTCGCCAAATATGACGACGCTTTTCTTGGTAGGGAACGTGCCGGGCTCTTCTATGGCGGTGGCCTCGATCAACTCACGATGCAGGCGCTCATGGCCCTCATCATCATCGTCTGGGTTGCGATCACCGTGTCGATCCTGTTCGCAATCATCAAGGCGACGGTCGGGCTGCGAGTAAGCGCCGAAGAAGAGGTGCAAGGGCTCGACATTCTTGAACACGGACTCCCGGGATATAGCGGCGACAACGTCACCGTCGGCGCCTAAACACATTCGAAAGGACACAACATGAAACTCATCACCGCCATCATCAAGCCCTTCAAACTCGACGACGTGAAAGACGCACTGAAAGCGATCGGCGTTACCGGAATGACCGTCACCGAGGTGCGGGGATTCGGACGTCAAGGTGGGCACACCGAGACGTACCGGGGCGCCGAATACAAAATCGACTTCGTACCAAAGGTCAGTGTTGAAACCGTCGTCAGCGATGCGCAAGTTGATGCCGTCGTCGATGCAATCGCCTCCGCCGCACACAGCGAAAAAATTGGCGATGGAAAGATATGGGTCGTCGATGTCGAACGACTCATCCGAATCCGAACCGGCGAAGAGGGCGACCACGCCGTGTAGTTGGCGGTCATCCGCACGCTGGGTGGAGGACCGCAAGTAACTCTGTTCGTTTACTTGCTGGCGCATGCAGCAGAACGTTCTTATGCCACATGCTGGCCCGAGAACGTTCTGCTCGCGCAGGCAACACGAATGCGAACGTTGACGAAACATTCCAGAAACAGACGACTCATACGATGAGTGAATGGGACTGGATACCGGAGATACCGCATGGGTGCTGATTTCGGCAGCACTCGTACTTTTCATGACCCCCGGACTCGCGCTGTTTTACGGCGGCATGGTCAGGTCAAAACACGTGCTCGGCATGCTGATGCAAAACATCTTTGCGATGGGAATCATCAGTGTGCTCTGGTCAGCCGTCGGCTACTCCCTTGCATTTGGCGGCAGCGGCCGATTCATCGGTGACTTCTCGCTCGCATTTCTCAACGGCGCCGACGGGATCACGGGCACCATTCCAACGATGGCGTTCGTTGCCTTCCAAATGATGTTTGCGGTCATCACACCAGCGCTCATCACCGGCGCAACCGCCGATCGACTCAAGTTCGCCTCGTACGCAGTGCTCATCGCCGCCTGGGCGTTGCTCGTGTATTTCCCCGTCGCCCGCTGGGTCTGGAACAGCAACGGCTGGATCTTCCAGATGGGCGCCCTCGACTTCGCTGGCGGTGCAGCAATTCACATCAACGCCGGCATCGCCGCACTCGCCGTCGTGCTCGTGATCGGCAATCGAATTGGCCACGGCAGCGAACCGATGCCGCCACACAACCTTCCAACAACCATTCTCGGAACCGGCATTCTCTGGTTCGGTTGGATGGGGTTCAATGCCGGATCGGCGCTCGCCGCCAACGGTGTCGCCGCTCAAGCGGTCGTCAACACGCACCTCGCAGCGGCGGCAGGAATGCTCGGATGGCTGATCGCTGAACGCAAACAGGCCGGTCACGCAACAACCCTCGGAGCAGCATCTGGCGCGGTTGCTGGTCTCGTTGCGATTACCCCATGCGCTGGCTTCGTTGGCGGTGCCTCACCGCTCATCATCGGTGCGGTCGCCGGAGCGCTCTGTTACCTCGCACTCGGCATCAAAGCCCGACTCAAACTTGACGACTCGCTCGATGTCATCGCCGTACACCTCGTTGGCGGCATCATTGGAACGGTGCTGCTCGGTCTGTTCGCCGACACCGGCGTGAATGACGGCGGAGCCGACGGACTCTTCTACGGCGGTGGCGTCGAGCTGCTTGTCGACCAGGTCATCGCTGCCGTATCGGTACTCATCTACTCGTTCGTCGTCACCTATGTCATTGCGAAAGTGATCGACCGAACAATGGGACTTCGGGTCGACAGCAACGACGAACGGGCTGGACTCGACCAGAGCCAACATTCCGAGTCTGCGTATCAGGCATGATGGTGTCATGAGACTTGTCACCGCAGTCATCAAGCCGTTCAAACTCGACGAAGTGAAGGACGCACTCAAAGCGATCGGTGTCACCGGAATGACCGCCACCGAAGTGCGAGGTTTCGGTCGCCAAGGCGGACACACAGAGACCTATCGAGGCGCCGAATACAAGATCGATTTCGTGCCAAAGGTGCGTCTCGAACTCGTTGTCGACGACGCGCAGGTCGATGAGGTTGTCGACACAATTGCATCGACTGCCGCTACCGACAAGATCGGTGACGGAAAAATTTGGGTGACCGCAGTAGATCGAATCGTTCGCATTCGTACCGGCGAAGAAGGCTCAGCCGCGATTTAGGGTTTGCTCAAGCCGTTCGGGTCATGGTGCGACCGGTAAATCACCTACCGTAGGAACATGACCGTCACCGAAAGTGCTACTCCAGCAACGCCAACTCGCTGGACCGCGCAATGGAAAGAGTTGAAGGCCGAAGTGATCGACACCGGCCTGTGCACCGGATGCTCAGGGTGCGTGGTCACCTGCCCTCATGACGTCATCGGGTACGAGCACGAGGAAGGCAAATACGTGCCGTTCCATCTCGAAACCGAACTTGGTCCCGACAACTGTGTTCACGGTGAGAAAGGTTGCACGACCTGCACGCGAGCATGCCCACGGTTTGGCGCCTGGGAGCCAAGCGCCGACATGCACCTCTTCGGACGCATCCGTGAACCAGACGAAATGGCGGGCATCTGGCAACAACTGCTTCTCACCCGCGCCAGCGACGACATGGTGCACAAAATGGGTCAGGACGGCGGATTCGTTTCGGCAATGTTGATCTGGCTTCGCGAACACGACTACATCGATGCAGCCCTCGTATCAGGCGTTGAGGACGACGACCGTTGGAAAGCGAAACCTGTCGTTGTGTCAACGCGCGAAGAAATCCTTGCGACCGCTGGGAGCCGATACACCTATTGCGCAAATCCGCTTGCGCTTCCCGAAGCGAAGGCAGCCGGTCATGAACGACTCGCTCTCGTCGGCATGGGATGCCAAACCTCGTCGCCGCCAACCATGTGGGATCGCAAGGCAGGCAAGGTCGCCAAGCCGTTCCTCTTCAATATTGGCTTGCTGTGTTCAAAGACCTTTGACGACGCAATTTTCGCTGAGTTATTCGAAGCGAAGTACGGCCTCGCCAAACAGGACATGGTCAAGATGAACATCAAAGGTGCGTTCCAAATCTGGATGAAGGACGGTTCGTTTCACGAAATCGACTTGAAGGAATGTCACCAGTGGACAAGAAAGGGTTGCAACCACTGCCCTGACTTCGCTGCGGAACACGCCGACATTTCAACCGGTGGTATCGGCGAAGACAACGACTGGACCCTCACCATCGTGCGTACCGATCTCGGGGTTGAAGTCATTAACCGAATGATCGCCGATGGTTCGATCATTGCGCGACCAGCGCAAGAAGACGAGAAGGCGATGAAGCTGCTACGCATGCTGTCGATCGTCAGCCGGCGACGCTGGCCGAACGATGCGGATCCAGCACCTGCGGTTGGGGTTCCTCCGCCGAAGAAAAAAGCTCCGGCCCCCGCTCCAGCGGAGTAGCCGTCAGCTGCCGCGGCAAGCTGACAATTTTGCGCTGAACGAGTCGAGCACCAATTGGTCGGTGCTCTGCGCGATGAGCGTCACCTCGTCTTCACTCATCGCGGAAACCGCTGCTTTCATGCAGTCAATTTCTGCGTCGGTGATCGCAATACCGTTGCTGTCGGACGTACCGCGCAATGTCTCGATCATTTCGAGCGCAACGAGACGGGCAGGCGGAGGACTCGAGCATCCGAGTGCACCGAGTGACGACACGACGAGTAACGCGCCTGCAACGAGAGTGTGACGTGAGGTTCTCAAGGAGGTCAAAGGCTACCGGCGATCTCTCGTGCCGTCGCGAAGACCGAGTCAAACATTGGTTCGGTCAGCCGCCCTGTGAACGTGTTTTGCTGGCTCGGGTGATACGAACACACGAGTGTCGGTGTCGACTCAGCACCAAGTACGACGACTCCATGACCAAATTTCGGCCGTGGCGATAACTCAAAATGTCGACAGGCGGCGTCGTAACCGAATCCACCGAGGCAGACGACCACCTTGCATCTGCGCAACAGAGCGAACTCTCGAGCAAGGAACGGGGCACACAGATCACGCTCGACAGGTAACGGCTTATTGGCTGGCGGCGCGCAACGCACGGCTGCGGTCACCCACGCATCGCTGAGCACCAAACCGTCATCACGATCGGTCGAAGTCGGCTGATTCGCGAATCCGGCGCGATGGAGTGCTCGGAAGAGCCAATCTCCACTTCGATCCCCGGTAAACACACGTCCAGTGCGATTCGCACCGTGTGCTGCCGGTGCGAGGCCGAGTACGACAACGCGCGCATTCGGGTCACCAAACCCACTAATTGGTCGACCCCAATACTCCTCATTGCGATACGCCGCCCGACGTTCAACCGCCACACGCTCACGCCACTCCACCAAACGTTCGCAGGCATGGCAGTTCCAAATCTCGTGTTGCAGTCGCTCAAAATTGTCGACACCGTCGGTCGACGCATCGGGCTCGCCAATGTGAGGCATGACCAAGGACAGTAGGTTGGAATGCGATGCCACGACAACGCAAAGCAGTTCCGCAATTCACGACAGTCCTGCTCGTACGGCATGGCAACACACCAACGACGGGCAAGGTACTCCCAGGTCGCGCCGCCGGTCTCTCGCTCTCTGACAAGGGTCTCGAGCAGGCGACTCGCGCCGGCGAACGCATTCACGCGCTTGCCCGTGTGGACGCCATCTACTGTTCGCCACTCGAACGGGCACGGGAAACCGCAGCACCAATCGCACAGATGCGAGGACTCAAACCAAAAATTGACAAGGGGCTCTTGGAATGCGACTTCGGGGACTGGACGGGCGAATCACTCGCTCGACTCTCGAAATTGCCTGAATGGCAGACCGTCCAACGGTCGCCTTCCACCTTCCGGTTTCCGAACGGTGAAAGCTTCACCGAAATGCAGGTGCGAATCGTCTCGACCCTCGACCGACTTCGCCAAGCGCACCCAGGTGGCACCATCGTCTGTGTCTCGCACGCAGACCCGATCAAGGCGGCCCTCGCGCACGCAGTCGGTACACACCTTGATCTCTTTCAACGAATCATCATCTCAACGTGTTCAATTTCGGCGCTTGCGTGGTCCTCTCACGGGCCGGCAGTGCTCGCAATGAATACAACAGGCGGACCGATCGGGGATCTCGCAATCTCATGAACCCAATCGACGAATTTCTCGAAGATGTCGACACGTTCACAACGGGAACGATCGGTCGGCCCGGCCAACGCACCTTCTTCCTTCAGGTTCGTGCAGACGGCCAGTTCTTCAGTGTGAAATGCGAGAAACTGCAGGTTGCTGCCATCGCTCGTTTTCTCACCGGAGTGTTACAGGATTTGCCACCGGCTGAAGATCGACCCGTGCCCGCCGCAATGACACTCGTGCCACCGGGCTCACCCGCGTTTGTGCTCGGAGGCATCGCTCTCGGCTACGACCAGCGCGCCGATCGACTCGTGCTCGAACTCACCGAACTCGGTGACCAAGACGAGGACGACGACCTTGAAGACGCCGATGACGACCTCGGGCGTCTCCGAATCTCGATCACCCGCGGTCAGGCACTGGCATTTTGTGAGCTCGCTGAAGCGTCGGTGGCGGCAGGTCGACCGCTGTGCCAATGGTGCAACCTTCCCATCGACCCTGACGGTCACCCATGTCCACGAATGAACTAAGCCCACTTCGCGTCGTCGAAGATGCCGACATCGAAATTGAAGGGCGAATGCCCTGGAGTTCAAACGCAACGTTTGCAGTGTTTTTGCATCTCGATGGGCAGACGCATCGAGGTATCTACAAACCTGTTCGTGGTGAACGCCCGCTATGGGATTTCGAAGCAGGGCTATATCGACGCGAACGCGCCGCGTATGTGCTGAGTGAGGCGCTCGAGTTTCATGTTGTGCCACCAACGATTGTGCGTGATGGCCCACTCGGAATCGGTTCGGTGCAGTGGTATGTCGACGCTGACCACAGCGAGCACTACTTCACCATCTACGAGTCTCGATCCGACCTGCACGACATCCTGCGCGACATCGCAATTCTTGATATTGCAGCAAACAACACCGATCGCAAAAGTGGGCACTGCCTCATCGCCGACGATCGCGTGTGGGCGATCGACAATGGACTCTGTTTCGCCGCTCCATACAAGGTACGAACGGTGATCTGGGATTTTGCCGGTGACATCATTTGCGAAGAGACACGCACTCGACTCGATGCACTCGCGTCTGAGCCGCCTGCAGAATTCGCCGATCTGTTGAATTCGGACGAGGTGAACGCCTTCCGGCACCGATGCGCGACGATCGCATCCGAAGGAACGCTTCCGCATGACGAGACGGGTCAGCGTTACCCATGGCCGCTGATATGAGCGACAACACGCCGCTGACAGACGACGGAAGCGATCAACGCGACGACGAGCTCGATGCACGAATTCACCGGGCCGATGTGGACGATCTCATTCGTCTCATCGATGCACGGACCGCGCAACGAGACTGGCCCGGCATTCTGCGTACCAGAAACCGCGCTCGCGCCGCCGTCGATTCCGGCCGCCAACTGTGGCCTGTCGCAACGCTCGCTGAATACCGACTCGCACTGTGGGCAAGTGATGAATGGTGCGCAACCGTGCTCGATGAGGAGTCGGGTCGGCTGACGATTGGCCCCCTCTCCGAAGTCGCTGCCGTCCACCACACCTGGGCAGGTCTCGGGCAACTGCTGTCGCCAGGACCGACCGCAACGTACTTTGCTCATGAGCGGTCACTCAGAGGCGAGCAGATTCCACGTGAAGATGCCCACCAACTTGTCAAGGTCATCGATGTGCCGGTCGATCTGCAGGCGTGGGAACCGCATTATGAGGTCGCTACGTATGACGACGATGGTGTGCACGTCGATCGACCGACGATGGGTGTCGACATGGCGGCCATCGCACTTCCATCACATTTTGAAGTGATCGAGGATGACGAGTCCGAGGCAGCCTTTCGACAGCTCGTCGACGTCTGGATTGAACGATCGAACGGTCGCGCCGAGCTCGTCTGCGTTGAAGGTGATATCGAGCATGCGATCGCCGCAACCGGTGCGCGAAAAGCGCGGGCGAGTCGTATCACCGCAGCCGAAGGACTCAGTGTGCTCGCCTGGGCGGGTTCTTCAGGCGGTGCGCACGGTCGGCGTCGCGGCAGCGCTGTTGGCAGATTCGGCGCATGGTGGTTCGCTGCAGCACTTGTCGACGACAACCGATGGCCACCCAAAGCGGATGCCTTTGGCGACGCAGTCAACGCCCTTGAGTGGTGGATGTGGGACGCCTTCGAACCCGACACCGGATGGTCGCTTCGACTTGCGATCGCATCACCCGATGACGGCCTTGCGTGGGCGTGTGCCGCAACCGATGTCGCGTAACACCCTCGTGTGACCGCCTACGCCGTCAACCGGCGTCACGTCGCTACCTCGGTTCAGCCGCGCGCGCGAAGCGCATCGATGAGTTTCGGCAGCACCTTGTGCACATCACCGACGATGCCGAGATCAGCGACACCAAAAATTGGTGCCTCGGCATCTTTGTTGATCGCAATGATGTTCTTCGATCCCTTCATGCCGACCATGTGCTGCGTCGCACCCGAAATTCCGGCGGCGATGTACACGTTGGGCTTCACTACCTTGCCGGTCTGTCCAACCTGCATCGAGTAAGGAACCCAGCCAGCGTCGACGATCGCCCGAGATGCACCCGCGGCACCCTTGAGCAGTTTCGCAAGGTCGCTGACCATTGCATATTTTTCGGCCTCGCCGAGCCCACGACCGCCTGATACAACGATGTCGGCCTCATCGAGCTTCGGTCCCGTCGACTCCTCAACATGCACCGAAGTGACAACTGCGCCACCGGTTGACCCGAGATCACCGCTCGGGGCTGCAACAACCTCAGCAGCGCCGCCACCGGCCGACTCTGCTGCAAACGACTTCGGACGGAAGGCAGCGAGATAAGGCGCCGCACCTGAGAACGAGGTGCTGACAAGCGTGTTTCCGCCGAAGACCGGTGTTGTCACCGTGACCGTGCCACCGTCAACGGAACAATCGATGTTGTTCGTGAGCACCGTTCGGTCGAGCTTGACTGACAGCCGTGCCATGACGTCACGACCCTCGTAGTTCTGGGGGAACATGATGAGGTCTGGTGCATCACCACCATCGATCGCTGCCTTCATTGCTGACGACACCGCGACACCCGGAAGTGCGCCACCGAGATCGCCGGTTGCGTACACCTTGGTCGCACCGTATTCGCCGAGTGTTCCAGCGATCGATGACGCATCACCACCAACCCAAGCCGACACCGTCGCGCCGAGTTCTCGCGCCTTTGTCAACAGCTCGAGTGTTGCACTCGTTGCAGATCCGTTCGCAGCCTGTGCAAAGACCCAAATGTTGTTTAGTCCCATGTTCTTTCCTGTCTCTCGTTCTTTCGTTCGCCGTACCTGGACTAAATGACCTTGATCGTCTCGAGGAACTCGACAATCTTGCCGAAAGCTTCACCATCGTCTTCAATGATCGTTCCTGCCTCGCGAGCAGGCGCTTGAGCGACTGATGCAACCGCTTGTCCTGAACCCGCCCAGCCGACCGCCGTCACACCGAGGTCTGCCGCAGTCACCGTGTCGACTGGTTTCGACTTAGCCGCCATGATGCCCTTAAAACTTGGGTAGCGAGGCTCAACAACACCTGCCGTCACGCTGACGAGCGCCGGCAACGGGCAGGTCACTTCGTCGTAACCAGCTTCGGTTTGACGATCAACCTTGAGGGTTGCGCCATCGACGGTCACCTTCTTGGCGAATGTCACCGATGGCAAGCCGAGCAACTCCGCCATTTGCTCCGGAACGGTGCCGGTGTAGCCGTCGGATGACTCGGTGCCAGCAAGGACGAGATCGGCACCACCGAGTCGTTGCACAGCTGCGGCGAGCACCTTGGCTGTCGTCAACGCATCTGACCCTGAGAGAGCAGGATCTGAAACGAGCACTCCCTCGGCAGCACCCATTGCGAGAGCGGTGCGGAGACCAGACATTTCATTGTTGGGCGCCATCGAAACAAGCGCAACTTCGCCACCGCCCGCCGCATCAACAAGCTGCAACGCCATTTCGACGCCGTAGCTATCCGACTCGTCGAGAATGAGCTTTCCGTCACGTTTTAACGTATTTGTTGCCGCATCCAACTCACCTGGCAGTGCCGGATCTGGAATCTGCTTTACACACACAATGACCTTCATGGAGGACATTGTTACCGATCGGTCACCCATCCCCCAACCCGACCTCAGATGTGTACTGATACCGTCATATCCAGTGCGCCTCTTGCTCGTCGTGAACTCGTTTGCCTCATCGGTGAGCGCGCGCAACACGGTGACGATTCATCGACGGCTCAGCGACCAGCACGAGGTCGAAATCGTCGAGACAAATCGACGGGGACATGCGATTCGCTTCGCCCAAGACGCAGCGCGACGCGAACTCGACGCGGTCATTGCATTTGGTGGCGACGGCACACTCAATGAAGTCGCCACGGGGCTCGCTGGGTCGCACACCGCGCTTGGTGTGCTTCCGGGCGGATCAACGAACGTGTTTGCGCGCACCATCGGCGTTCCGAACGATCCACTCGCCGCCGTCGCCGGACTTATGGATGGTCTCGACGCAACCGACGTTCGACCGATCGGGCTTGGCAAAGTCAACGGTCGCTACTTCTGTTTTCACACCGGTATCGGCTTCGATGCATCAGTTGTCGCTGCTGTTGAACGCCACGCAACGTTGAAGCGTTGGCTTGGACACCCGCTGTTCATGTGGTCTGCGATGACAACCTGGGCGAAGAGGTACCAGAACTCGCCCGCATTGTTTGAGTTTGTCGATGACCGCGGCGTTCCCACGCCGAGCGTGTTCACGGTCGTCCTCAATACGAATCCGTACACCTATTTGGGTAACCGCCCGATCAACCTCGCGCCGGAGGCCTCGCTGTCCTCAGGACTCGTTGCGATCTCGTTCACCGCATTCAACCTGTCAACGATCGCACGAACGCTCCAGCATGCGTTCGGCGCGAATGGCGTCGGCGAGTTGGACGCGGTTGTCGAGTCTCGCTTCGCAACTACCGCAACCGCTCGACCGCTCAGCACCCATCACGGAATTCCGTTTCAGGTCGATGGTGATTACCTCGGAGAGGTCGATGGACTCGATATCGAGTATGTCCCTGACGCCATCAAGGTCGTATGGCCGAGTCGGGCTGTCACGCGTAACCACCCCGCACGGCTACGGCGACATCCGGCACATCGGTGATGATCCCATCGACACCCCACTCGATGAGCCGTTCGTGATCGGCGGGTTCGTTGGTTGTCCAGACATTGACAAGCAGTCCGAAGTCCTGGGCCGCACGAAGTAACTCAAGGCTGAGATCTTGATGAAACGGATGCCAGATCGGATGTTCGTCGCGCACGGCAGCACGAAGGGCTTCTTCGGGTGATCCGAACGACAACAGCGCGGTCGGCACTTCGGGCCGTAGTCGATGAAACTCGTTCAGCGTTGCGAGATCAAAGCAAGAGACCACCCATCGCATGGGGGACCCACCTCGGTCATCAAGTTCGCGCGTCACGAGTTCGACGACCACCATGTCAGGGTCGTATCCAGGGTCGTCTGGAGAATTCTTGATTTCAATATTGACGATTGCGCCCTCGCAGGCGTCGATCGCCGCAGCGAGTGTCGGAATATCAGGATCGAGTTCACGGGCCAAGGAGGTGTGAATCAGACGGCCAGCGGCGGTAACCGGATCGTGGTGGATGACGAGTACGTCGTCACTGGTTCGACGCACGTCTAATTCAATGCCGTCCGCGCCCATCTCGACCGCGAGGCGAAAGGCGCGCTCTGTGTTTTCCTTCGCGACCCTTCGCGCGCCGCGATGAGCAATGACCGACGTCACGTCAACGACGCTAGCGATCACTCACGATCGCAACGAGATCGTCGCGAGTTCAATTTCCGCGATAGCGGCCCATCTCTCCTAGAGATAGGATTATCGGAAGTAGCAACAAAGAATCCCGCCGCGAACCCTTGCGACGTCAACGGTCGCCGTCCTAACTTTCGGGAACCCCCAGCGGACCATTCCCGCTCACCTGCGTGATCCACTGAGGGCGCAGTTTCCCGACCGCCACCCACGAGGAGTGAATGTGACGACCACCGGCAATACCGAAGCGCTCTCAACCGCCGATGATGAATGGCGTGATCTCGCACTCTGCCGAGACACCGATCCCGAGTTGTTCTTCCCGATTGGAACCACCGGTCTCGCAGTCTCCGCAATTGAGGAGGCCAAGCGAGTGTGTTGCGAATGTCGGGTCACTACCGAATGCCTCGACTACGCACTTGCGACTAACCAAGATTCAGGAGTCTGGGGCGGTCACTCCGAAGAGGAACGCCGCGATATCCGTCGAGAACGAGCGCGAGCTGCGCGCGCCGCTCGCCTGGCCCGCGCCGCGAGCTGACGAATTACCCGTTAGGACTCAGAATTACTTCGTCGACGGCCGTCGAACCATCAGTCGATGCCGTCGTTCTTCAACGCTTCTTCGGCTCGACGAACAAGCCGATCACGTTCACGTGCGTCGAGCGGACGGGCCGTCACCACGTCAATCGAAATCTCACCTGTTGCCTCTTGATGACTCGCAATGTCGTCAACGAAGAGCACTTGAGTGAGACCCGGTGAACCAGCAAGGTCGCGAAGAGTCGATTCGACCTCGGCGGCGTGTTTGCGTTCATCAACACGAAGTTTGAGCGTTGTCGACACCGGCTCCTGCGATGCGTTGCGCAACATGTTGAGTTGAGAATTTGGTACGTGTAAGGAACCATTCACATCGCGCACCCGTGTCGTAAAAATGCCGACGTACTCAACGATGCCGGAGAAATTCGTCCCTACTGGTGACTCCCACTCCACACGGTCACCAACCCCGTACCGATCCTCAAGGTGGACGAGCAGCCCGGTGAGATAGTCGTTCACCTTGTGCTGACCACCGATTGCGACTGCTGCACCGAGGAACCCAGCACTCGACAGATAGAACGCTGCGTCGATATCAATCACATGGAACACGACGATGAGCGCGATGATCCAGATGACCATCGCAACGAGGTGGTTCACCATCTTTGACGCAGCATCAACTCGTTGACGCCGCCTCTGCTCTCTGAGTACCGACGAATCTTCCTCGGCTCGCCCTGACCGCACCCGCCATGGCCCACCACCAGCGCTCAGCGCGCGGTTCGCGAGATAGCGAACGAACCATTTCAACAACAGTCCGGTAACGCGGGTGAACACCCACGCTCCAATGACGACAATGACGGCGACAACCCAACGCTGCACAGCAGAAAGTCTGCCAGAAAAGTCTTAGTCGTCGGCGTCGCCGACAGGCACGCTCAACGCAACGACGGTGCCGCGGCTGCTTTCGCCCGCCGGCAGACCCGCGCCTTCGAGATCCGCAGCGGTTGCAGGCTCAATCACAATCGAACCGGCAAGTTCGGTTGTCACCAGGGTTCTCACAATTGAAAGGCCAAGTCCGGTCGCAAGATCAAGATCGAACCCGCTCGACACACCACGACCGTTATCGACAACTCGAATTCCGAGTTGCTCTCCATGAGTCAGTTGTACGACGACGTCGCCACTCGCGTCTCCGTAGCCAAAACCGTGTTCAACTGCGTTCTGAAGGAGTTCGGTGAGCACAACCGAGAGTGGCGTCGCAATCCGAGCCGGAATGCGTCCACCGTCACCCTCGACAGAAAAGCGAACCGGGCGGTCCGAGGACTGCAACCCCTCTTCTGCAAGTCGCACGAGCGGACGCACAATTTCGATAAACGTGACATCATCCCCTGGTTCACGTGACAGCGCCTCGTGCACCAGAGCGATCGTTCGAATTCGCCGCACGGACTCACCGACAGCCGCAACAGCCTCAGGGTGTGTCAGCCGTCGGGCCTGAAGTCGAAGCAGTGACGAAATCGTCTGCAGATTGTTCTTCACCCGGTGATGGATCTCGCGAATCGTTGCATCCTTCGACAAAATGAGTCGATCACGTCGACGAAGTTCGGTCACATCTCGAACGAGCAGTACCCCACCGACCACCGAGCCACCCTCGACAAAGGGCACACACCGGCACAGCAACGTCGTTTCCGCACCCTGTTCAAATTCTTCGATGACGGGCACCTGTCGTTCGTACGCCTGACGCACGGGACCGTCATGAAATCCAAGTTCGGCGAGTTTCATGCCGACCGGCGTCGACTGAATGCCGACGCGGTGCAATGCCGAATTCGCATTCGGCGAAGCGAACTCAATGCAACCATCACGATCGAGATACATCACGCCGTCACCGACGCGCGGTGCCGCCGACGAACCGCCAACACGCTCCGCCGTTGGAAACTCGCCGGACGAAATCATTGACACGAAGGCCTCAGAAATCTTCGTATAGACGCGCTCGAGTTCACCCGGGCGACGACCAACTTGTTCGATCCACTCTTTGGTCAGCACCGCAATCACATTGCCGTCGAATCGGACGGGCACCGCGAACATCCGAGACTCATCGGCGAGCCCTTCAACCCGGACGTCACCCTCAGCAGTCGCTCCTAACGCGTGACAGGCTGCGAGCACCTCGACCTCTGCATCATTGGCGAAGGTGCCAACGAAGTCTGTGGCGAAAATCGTTTGACCGGTGGCTGGTCGAACTTGGGCGACTGTCAACCACCGACCCTCGCGTGTCGGCAAGTACAACAGCAGGTCAGCGAAACAAAAATCAGCAACCATGCCCCACTCGGAAACAAGTCGATTGAGGTGGGCGATCGCATCGCGGTCGAGATCGGTATGCGCCTTCGCGAAATCGGTGAGCGACGACATCACCGCAAGTTTGCCCGATGCACACCCGCTGAGTCCGGCATACTCCCGCAAAGTCGCTACGGTTACAACATGACCGCAAAGGCATCTTTCCGAACCTTCGAAGAATCGACCGTTGAAGACTGGGCGATTATCTCGAGCGAATTCCCTGTGACGCAGGCAATGGCGGCCCATAACGTCATCGAGCAGCTCCGAATACTTGAGCGCGATCACGGCGGGTTCCCAGTGAGCCGTCTTGAGCATTCGCTCCAAACTGCAACTCGCGCTGCCGAGGACGGTCGCGACGATGAGTATGTGCTCTGCGCCCTTCTGCACGACATCGGCGACACGCTCGCACCGATGAACCATCCATCGATTGCTGCCGGCATCATCAAACCGTTCGTCTCAGAAGCAAACCACTGGATGGTCGAGCACCACGGGATCTTTCAGGGTTATTACTTCTGGCACCATATTGGTGGCGACAGAAACACCCGCGAGAACTACCGAGACTCTCCGTACTTTGACTACACCGAAGAGTTCTGTTGGAAGTACGACCAAACTGCATTCGACCCGGACTACACCTCCGCACCACTCGACACGTTCGTTCCGATCATCGAGAAGTTCTTCGTGCCTCAATCAGAGGTTGCGACCGCCGCGTACAACGCTTTGAGATAAGCACCACGCGTAAAGCCGACGGGGTGATCGATCGCGTGTGCGGTGCGCCGCACCTCGCGAAAGTTCCGACGCACCTCACGGGAGGCCTGACGCAGTACCTCCGCAAGTTGTTCGACATCGACGCGGCTTGAACACGAGGCTTGCACGAACAATCCACCTGGTTCAGTAAGACGAAGCCCTGCCCGAGCGAGACGTCGATATGCCGCAAGCGCTCCCGGAACCGAGCGCTCATTTTGGGCAAATGAGGGCGGATCAATAATGACGAGATCGAATGTCCGTCGCTGGTCAATGAGATCGTCGAGCACCACAAACGCGTCGCCACACTGCGACGTCACCTCACACCGACGCACCTCGGGAATCTGTCGATTGCGCCGCATATTTTCAACCGCAACATTGAGCGCTGGCTGTGAGATGTCCACCATGTGAACACTCTTCGCACCTCCGGCGGCAGCCGAAACGGCGAATCCGCCGGTTGCGGTGAACACATCGAGCACACGCGCTCCGTCGCTGTGAGAGCGAATCAACCACCGATTATCTCGCTGGTCGAGAAATGCTCCTGTTTTGTTACCCGCCACAACATCGACACCAAAGACGAGGCCCTTCTCGAGATACGTCAAGGCTCCCGAAGGCAGTTCTCCAAAAATCGTGTCTCCATCTCGCGGACCGCCTGATGGCGAAGTCACACGCCTCGCGCTACGAAAGACGATGCACGAGGGATCGACCATCGAAGCGATCACCGACACGATGTCATCGAGGTGAACGAACCAAATGTCGGAGTAAATCTTCAGGACGACAACCTCGCCATAACGATCGACGACAAGCCCAGGCAGCCCATCGTTCTCACCGTGAACCCATCGCCACGCGGTGGTCTGCGGGTCTCGGTCAAGTTCGAAGCGACGATGCAACGCAGCAGCGAGCCGCTGCTCCCACAGTGCGGGACCAACCTGAAGTTGACCGTTTCCGCCTAACACTTTGACGCGGATTGGCGAGTTTGGATCCCACAGCCCTACACCTGCGACCCGCTTGCCATCGAACAATACGGCGGTCGCTCCCGGCGGAAGATCCGCGGGATCTGCAGCCGAAATCGAACCGTCAAACAACCACGGGTCGCCCGATCGAATCGCCCTCAAACCTGCTGGTGTTGGGCGAACCGCTACCCGCCGTTGAGCGGGCGATGCAAGATGCTCAGCCACCGAAGCCGATGCGTCGCTCCTCAGGGGAGCCGAGCTCGACGTAAGCGATTTTCGTCGATGGCACAGCAACTGATCTGCCTCGGCGATCGTTCACCCACAGCACATCGGTTGCCCCGGACAGCGCCGCTTCAACACGCGATACGAGCTCATCTCGGTCGCTATCAGCGACCTCAAATGAGAGCTCTCGAGCAGCCTGAGTTACGCCAATTCGTACGTCCACGGACTCTACGGTACCGCCTCAGGTCATCAGCAGCGTCGCTAGGCGCCGGGAGGCGATTCGCATTCCAATGACCGAAACGACCCCGAGCACGACGACGTGTCCAACCATTGACCATTCGACCTCACCCAGGCTCAACGCACGAATGAGCGCAACACCGTGGTAGAGCGGACTGAGTTCGACGACCCACGCGTACGACCCATAGGACGACAGCGGATAAAACGTCGCCGAAAACAGAAACATCGGCAACGTCGCTGCCGGGATGAACTCAAAATCATTCCAGCCGCGCATGTAGGTCGTAATCGCCATTCCAAACGACGAGAACGCGAGCCCGATCAACGCGCACGCAGGAATCGTGAGCACAACCCACCACGACGACGTCATGCCGAGCGCAACGAGGCAGACCAGAAAGGCAGTTGAGTAGATGAGACCACGAATAAGTGCCCAGGCGATTTCGCCCAGCGCGACTTCCGTCGGTCCGAGAGGCGTCGACAACACCGTGTCGTACAGCTTCGCATTTCGAAGTTTGTGAAAGATATTCATCGTGGAGTCGTAGACCGCTCCGTTCATCGCTGCTGATGCCATGAGCGCCGGCGCGACAAATTGTGCGTAGTCGACGAGAGTTCCATCTACTTCGACATCACCGATCAGCGCGCCGAACCCAATCCGAATCGAGAGCAAGTAAAAGAGCGGCTCGAAGAATCCGCTCACGATGATCATCCACGTGCGGCGGTACACCATGATCGATCGCTCGACGAGCCGCGTCGATCGACGCACCCGTAACGGAATGTGTGGTGCGATTCGAAGAAGACCGGTGCTCATCGTCGAATCCTCCGGTCGAAGGTAACGAGACACGCAAGGTAACCGGCGACGCACCAGGCAAGGAGCACCCCGAGGTGGACGTACACGCCGTATGGACTTGAGTTACCCACCGTGAACGAACGGCATAGTTCGACACCATGCCACAGCGGCGTCACCCATGCGACCGGCCGAATCGCACCCGGCAACGCAGTCAATGGATAGAACGCTCCCCCAAAGAGAAAGAGCGGCGTGATGACGAACCGTTGCAACGCGGCAAATGGCGTATCCGAGGTGCGCGTCGCCGTCCATGACGCAATCGGTGCAGCAAAACCAAGACCGCACAGCACGCTGACGACCACGGCGGGGATAATTCCCCAACTGCGCGTCGATGGCATGACGACAAGAGCGATTGCAACCCCACCGACACCCACGACAACCCGAGTCGTCCACCACAACATGAGTCCGTTGACCACGGCGCGGGGACTCACTGGTGTCGCCGCAACCGCCTCGAACGTCCGCCGCCAGTAGAAGCCGTCGTGAACCGGCCACATTGCTTCGAATGCACCCGCCATCATCGCAGTCGTGGCAAGCAACGCTGGCGCAAGAAACTGCACGTACGAGAGCCCGCCAAGGCTGGATTGCGCTCCGTCACCCGCATCAACGAGCGCTCCTACACCGAAGCCCATACCAGCAAGAAAGATGAACGGCTGGGTCATGCTCAACGCAACTGACGTGCGCCAGGCATTCCAAACAGTTCGAATCTGCCCCTCCCACACACGTACGGCAACGGGTGTCGTCATCTCATCGTTCCTATCGTGCGGCGTCAGTCGTTGAGTGTCCGACCGGTTAAACGCAAGAACACGTCTTCGAGCGAGCTGCGTCGAACGAGCGAACTCAACGTCGTGATCCCAAGCTCGTGCACATCTTTCAATGTCTGCTCACCGTTATTCGAATACAACAGAACGCGGTCTGGCAATACTTCTGTGCGCAATCCGAGCGATGACAGCGCTGACTCAATACCGGCAACGACAGAAGCCGCAACACGAATCTCCAGAACCTCGCGCGTCGCATGTTCCCGAATGAGTTGGGCTGGTGAACCTTCAGCGACGATCTGCCCGCGGTCAACAACGACGAGGCGGTCGCAGAGCTGTTCAGCCTCGTCCATGTAGTGAGTCGTGAGCACAAGCGTGACCCCCTGTTCCTTGAGCCGGTACAGGCGGTCCCATAAGACATGACGCGCCTGCGGATCGAGACCGGTCGTCGGTTCGTCGAGTAACAGCAATTCAGGTTTACTCATCAGGCTTCGCGCGATCGTCAGTCGTCGTTTCATGCCACCCGAAAGCGGTTCGACCCGCGACTGGGCGCGATCACCGAGTTGCACGAAATCCAAAAGGTCCTTCGCTCGCCGGCGGCACTCCGCTCGCGACAGGTCGAAATAACGTCCGTAAATCAGCAGGTTCTCTTCGACCGTGAGTTCTTGATCAAGATTGTCGGTCTGAGGCACGACGCCCATTCGGGCGCGTATCTGAGAGCCCGAGGTGCGAGGATCGAGACCGAAGATGCTCATGGTGCCTGACGTAGCTGGCGATACCGAGGACACCATGCGCATGAGCGATGATTTGCCCGCGCCATTTGGTCCGAGGAATCCGAAACATTCCCCACGACGAACCTCAAATGACACGCCCCGGACTGCCTCAAAGGCTCCAAACTGCTTGCGGATATCGACTGCAGCCACAACAGGCGCTGTCGCGGTGGCAGTCTCTGCAGGTTGGGTCAATACGGTCTCAGGCACGGCGGGGCACGCTATCTCTCGGTGGTCACCATGGGGTGGAACACCGGGTCAGGCTGAAGCGGCAGCTCGACCCGCCAACTCAACAAGGGTGACGCCAGGCTCCAACGGGAAGTGACACGCAACTGATTGACCGCCAGTCACCGTTCGCATCGCTGGCTCCTCGGTACGACAACGATCCTGCGCGATCGGACAACGGGTGTGGAAACGACACCCACTTGGCGGGTTGATCGGGCTTGGCACATCACCGGTCAACACAATTCGCTGTCGTGCTCGCTCAACTTCGGGATCTGGAACCGGAACTGCAGACAGCAATGCATGCGTATACGGGTGTGCCGGGTTCTCGTAGATCGTCTCACTATCGCCAAGCTCGACGATCTTGCCGAGATACATCACGGCAATGCGATCACTTGTATGCCGCACAACCGAAAGGTCGTGCGCAATGAACATGTAGGCGAGGTTGAGTTCGGTCTGAAGCTCGCCGAGCAGGTTGAGCACCTGCGCTTGGATGCTCACGTCCAATGCCGACACGGGCTCATCGAGAATGAGCAATGACGGATTCAACGCAAGCGCTCGAGCAATACCGATTCGCTGCCGTTGACCTCCCGAAAATTCATGCGGGTATCGGCGCGCATGGTCGGGCGACAGACCAACGAGTTCGAGCAACTCGCGTACTCGCTGAGGATGGTCGCCACCGACCCGCTGGATCTCCAGCGGCTCAGCGATCGCCGCCTGAACGGTTCGCTTTGGGTCAAGCGATGCGAATGGATCCTGAAAGACGATTTGCATATCGCGTCGAAGCGCCCGAAGCCCATCAGACGACAGTCCGACAATTTCTTGACCTTTGAACACAATGGAGCCTGCGGTCGGTTCAAGCAGACGAAGCACACAACGGCCAAGCGTTGTCTTACCCGAGCCGGACTCGCCGACAAGGCCGAGCGTCTCTCCGCTATCGACGGAGAACGACACGTTTGATACGGCCTGAACCTTCAGTTTCTGACTGCGAATCCCAAGGTTTCGACGAACGTCGAACTCTTTGACGAGCCCTTCGACCTGTAACAAGGTGTCAGCCACGAGTGCCCACCTCCAACTGCAGTTCGTGCGAACGAATACACGCCGTCAATCCCGAACGACCCTCGCGAAGGTCAGGAATTTCAGCTGAGCACGCCGCTTGGGCGTGTGCGCAGCGAGGTGCAAACGCGCATCCTGGCGGCGGTTCAAGCATGTTCGGCGGCGAACCCGGAATCGGTTCGAGACGTTCACGACCGAGTGCCGGCAACGAGCGCATCAACCCCACTGTGTAAGGGTGCGACGGGGTATCGAACAGATTGGCAACGGTTGCCCGCTCAACGGCTCGACCTGCGTACATGACCTCGACACGATCAACGACACGCGCAACGATCCCGAGGTCGTGCGTGATCAAGACGATCGCGGTGTCAAGCTCTTGGCGGATACGTTCGAGCACTTCGAGAATCTGCGCTTGCACCGTGACATCAAGCGCCGTCGTCGGCTCATCCGCAATAAGCAACTCGGGGTTGTTTGCGATTGCCATCGCAATCATCACACGTTGACGCATTCCACCAGAGAATTCGTGTGGGAACTGACGCGCCCGCTGGTCCGGCTGCGGAATGCCAACGATGTCGAGCAACTCGATGACGCGCCGCTCACTCTCTTGTCGTGAGAGCGACTGGTGGGCACCGAGCATCTCTTCGATCTGCGCGCCGATGCGATGCACAGGGTTCAATGCTGACAACGGATCCTGGAAAATCATGCTGATCTTTTGACCACGCACCGATCGCATTTTTCGATTCGACGCACCGACGAGTTCCTCACCGTTGATCTTCGCCGAGCCGCCGACGATGGCGGACTTTGGCAAGAGCCCCATCATGCCAAGGAAGGTCACCGACTTTCCGGAGCCAGACTCGCCGACAACGCCGACGAACTCGCCCGGATTCACATCGAGGGACAGACCACGAACTGCGCGAACGGTGCCGTACAGCGTGGGAAATGACACAGTGAAATCGCGCAATGAGAGAACAGAATCACTCATCGTCAGTTCCCCCTCTCAAGCCGTGGGTCGGTCGCGTCACGCAGGCCATCACCGATGAAGTTGACGCATAGGGCGACGATGCACAGCAGTCCGCAAGGAAAGATGACGAGCCACCAGTAGCCGGCGCTCACACCACCTTTTGCATCGGCGACAAGGAGTCCGAGCGACGTCTTTCCAGAACCAGCATCGGGACCAAAGCCAAAGAACGACAACGTCGCCTCACCGATGATGGCGCCGACGACCGTGCTCGTGAGCGCGACCAAGATCGGACCGATCGAGTTGGGCAGCAGGTGGCGGGTCACGATTCTGAAGTCCGACGCGCCCAGTGCGCGAGCCGCTTCGATGAATTCACGTTCCTTCAGTGCAATCACCGAGCCGCGAACGAGACGGGCGACACCCATCCATCCAAAAATGACGAAGAGCAAAATAATGAATCGAATCGACGAACGATCACCGACAACGACCGTGACGAACTCAAGTTCGCCAAGGAAGCTACGAACAATAAGAAGTGCCACAAGAAATGGGAACGCAAGGAAGATGTCGGTGACGCGCATCATGAGATCGTCGAAACGGCCACCTCGAAGTCCGGCAACTGCGCCGACTGCAACGCCGACAAGCGTGGAGAAAATTGCGGTGAACAGCCCGATGATGAGGGAGACTCGAAGGCTGTAAATCATTCGCGAATACACATCCCGACCAATCGAGTCCGTACCGAACCAGGCTTCAGCCCTCGGCGGAAGATACGAGTTCGGACGACCCTTGACCGCCTCAAATATCGATTCGTTGATGCCATACCTCGTCGTGAACGGTGCGAGAACAACGATGATGACCATGATTGCCATGAGCACTGTCGAAATGACAGCGCCTTTGTGCTGCAAGTAACGCTTGACCGCCATCTGGGCTGGCGAGAGCGTTTTGGAGGTCAAACCTTCAGCGGCAATGCCGTTTTCAACAGCAACATTCGAAGTTTCAGTCGTCATGGTTCATCCAACTCGAATACGTGGGTCAAGCCAGGCATAGGAAATGTCGGCGATGAGGTTGAAGATGACTACGGCAAGAACGATGATGACCATGAACGGCATCAACTGCGGGAAGTCACCGTTATCGAACGCGGTTAAGAAGAAGTCGCCCATACCTGGATACGAGAAGACTCGTTCGGTAATGATGAGACCACCGATAATTCCACCAATGTCAATTGCGGCGATGGTGACAAGCGGAATCAACGAGTTGCGAACCGCGTGACCAACGAGCACTCGTCGCTCACTAATCCCCTTCGAACGTGCGGTGCGCATGAAGTCGCTGTTCAGCACGTCAAGGAGCGACGCTCGCATATATCTCGCATACACCGCAATGATTTGAATAGCGACAACGAAAACCGGAAGCACCATGTGCTTCATCATGAGCAATAAATCAAATCCTTGTTGTCCCGGTGGGTACACCCCGGAGGTTGGAAGCAAAGGGTCGCCGTACCAACGGCTCCACATGACAGCAAACAGCAGCTGCAGCAAGACGGCAGAGACATATGGCGGAATGCTGAAGGCAACAAAGGCACCTGTGTTCACGCTCGAGTCACGCAGGCTGCCAGGGCGAAGTGCCGCAAAAATGCCGAGCAGGACGCCGATGAAAATTCCGAGCACCGATGCTGCAATGCCGAGACGAAGCGAGTTCGCCATTGCGTACTTCATCTCAGGCCAGACCTCGCGGCGACCCTTGATACTTCGTGGCCAACTTTCGCCACCATTGAAAAGTCCTGCGAAGAAGTTGCGAAGCCAACCCCAGTAGCCCTTGAAGTAGCCGCTCACGCCAGGGAACAGGTTGTTGATCTCCTCGTACTGTCGAATTTTTTCTTCGTTCGCTCGAGGATTCGACCGCTGATAGGCCTCGGACGGGTTCGTACCAAGACGGATAGCGACATAGACCAAAAAGGTGACAATGAGAATTGTTGGAACTGCCCACAGCAGTCTGCGCAAGACAAATCGAAGCATTGTTACCACCACAAGAGAGCGTTAAGAACGCTCGAAACGTTTACATACACGGGTACCAGTTCACAAGTTGGGGGATGGCATCGCCATCCCCCAACCAGCGAACAGTGGTCCCGCCGGCAAACCGGCGGGACCACTTGAAACTCAGGAAATCCGAATTACAGGACTTCTGCTGTCCACGACTCGAGGAGCGGGCTCTCGACGAACGCCTGGTCGTCTGTGGTGTCCCACAAACCTGGCTGCACAACTGCTGCAACCGTCCAGACGTACCACGATGAGTTCGCGCACTCGGTGACCGGGTTGAGGCACTCTGGCCACTGCTCGGCACCGATAACGATCTGGCCGTCGCCGTCAAGATCTTCCCAGAGCGGCATGCTCGGGACGTATCCGACGTAGTTGGCGGTGTTCGCCGACATTTCTGCCGACGGACCGACCTGATCGCTCCTCCACAGGAACGAGTTCGGGAACTGGAAGAGTGGGGTCATGACGAAGTCGTCGGCCATCATCTGGATCGCATCCTTGATGAGCGTTGCACGAGCGGCTGCGTCAGTCGTCACGTCGGCCTCGGTCAACATTGCCGAAGCCTCTTCGTTGCACCAACCCTGGGAGTTCTGACCGGCGTAGCCGTTGTCCTCCGTCGGGACGGCGTCACAGATGAAGCTTCCGGTCAGGTAGCCGGGGTCTGGTGACGGGACCGAAATGTACATGGCCATGTCGTAGTCGAGGGCTGGGAGGCGCTGCTGGAAGTAGCAGGCAGCATCACAGTTGTCAGGGACAACCTTGAAGCCGAGTTCTGCCAACTTCGGAATGAGGAACGCCTGGGTGCTCTCACGACGGCCGTTGCCGGTGTTGATGATCCAACGGACTTCAGGCACCTCACCGGTGTCTGGGTTCACCCAGAATCCGTCGGCGTCCTGGGTCCAGCCTTCGCTCGACAGCAGGTCAGCTGCGCCTTCTGGGTCGTAGATGTCCTGGAATGGAGCGGTTGCCGGGTCACAGTATGGGCCAGGAACGATCGGGCCACAGGTGAGCGCCTCAGTGTCTGCGCCACCGATCGGGACGTAGATCTGCTGAATGACGGCCTCGCGGTCGATCGAACGAGCGAACGCCTCGCGGTAGACATCATTGGCAAATGGGCCGTCGTACTGGCTGTCGACCTTGCCACCCTGCTGGAAGTAGAAGCCCTCGTACATGGCGCCTGGGCGAACGTCGAGTCCGATCGCTGAGTCAGCCTCAGCAACTTCACGGAATGACGGATCCCACTGTGGCGAGATGAAGTCGACTTCACCAGAGGCGATAGCGGCCTGCTCGGTCTCGAAGTCAGCGAGCGGAACGGCCACGATCTTCGAGGTCACAGGAGCGTCGCCCCAGTAGTTCTCGTTTGGTTCGTAGACGACCTGAGTCGGCGACCACTCGGTGATCTTGTATGGGCGACCAGATGCAGGCCATGCATCGTCAAAGTCGAGCGACACGTCGTTGCAATCGTCATGCATCGAAGCCATCAACAACCCACCGAACAAGGTTCGGAACGGTGCGTAGACCGAAGCGAAGTACACGACGCCTTGCTTGTCACTGGAACCCTGTACGACGTCGATGATCTGGTCGTAACCGACCGTGCTCAACGAGCCTGGGGTGTTCATTGCCGCTTGCCATGTGCAAATCATGTCGGCGACAGTGATTGGGCTGCCATCCTCCCAAACTGCGTCTGGGTGAAGGTTGACGGTGTAGACCATCGCCGTGCCATCCGGTGCCGCAGCTGGTTCTGCCGCAGGCTCATCAGCTGGTGCATCTGCTGGCTCGTCGGCCGGCTCATCTGCTGGCTCGTCGGCCGGAGCCTCTGCCGCCGGCTCGTCGGCCGGCGCATCTGCGGTGTCGCTACCACCACACGACGCTGCGATGAATGACATCGCAGCGACGGCGGCGATCACACGACCGCGCCTGTTCTTTCTCATCACGCTGTTCCTCCTTGTGTGGAACCGGGAGTGTTAGGACCTCCACTTCGGACCTCCCCCGCCCGAAGCACCTCAACATTATCCTCCGAACACCTGCTTTGTATACCTCTCGGTAACCAGAGTGAAACAGGGCACCTCGGTGCAGGATGCGGCGCTGGCGATCGTTGCGGCAGCGCCGGGCACGTGAAATCAGATTGTCACTGGCGGAACTGCTGGTCGAGCCACTCGTGCCGATACGTGAGCGAGCACCGCAAAGACGAGAGCCGCTATTGCAAACGGCGTTACCGAGGTGTCGATTCTTGTCGCAACAACGCCGCCAATCACCGAGCCACCAAGCATGCGCAGGGCACCCGACAGTGCCGACACGGTTCCGGCGATGTGAGGCACCGGCTGCATCGCCTCCGAGTTCATGTTCGGCATGATGAACATAAACACCGACAACATGAATGCAAGCGTTGGCATAAACAACCAGAACGACGGCTGCCCGTGGCCCGCGATCGCGACGATGAACAACAGAGCAGCCGCACCGATGAGGACGAGCAGCATGACATCGAGCACCTTGCGAACGCCGTATTTTCCGACTACCCGACCGTTGACGAGCGACGCAACACCAAAGCCGGTTGCAGTGATGCCGAACACGAAAGGGAACCACGACCGACGGCCAAAAATTTCACTCACAATCAGCTCAGAAGAGGCGAGGTACATCGTAAACACGCTCTGCATAAACACTGACGCGATCGAATACCACAATGTCGGCCGAGTGCGCAGAAATGTCGAATAACTATCCGCGATATCGCTTCGATCAAGCCGTCGTCGGCGCTCGACCGGCAAGGTTTCCGGCAACCGTTTCGACCACAACCACATGCCAACCGCCCAAATTGAGCAGGCCCAGAACACAGCCTGCCAGGGCAGCAGCGCAATAATTCCCGCCCCGAATGCCGGTGCGATGACGGGGACCATGATGAACACCGCCATGATCTGCGACATGGCCTGCGCCATCTCCACACCCTCAAACAGATCGCGAACGACTGCCGTTGCAACAACGCGTGCTCCAGCAGCCCCAATTCCCCATAGGAAACGTGCGGCGAACAGCAGCCCAAGGGTCGGCGCAAGGGCCGAAAGTACTCCACCGACGACGTAAATCGCAATGCTCACGCCAAGCACCGGCTTTCGCCCGAACCTGTCGGTAATTGGCCCATAAAAAAATTGCGCAACCGCGAACCCCATGAAGAACCACGTGACGACGCCAGCCACTTCGTTCGACGTAGCCACCAATCCAAACTGACTGCGGATGTCATCGAATGCCGACAGCATGAGATCGATCGCCATCGCCATGAGCGCCATGATGAGCGACAACATCGCAAGGGTCTCACGACGTCCGGGAGCGCGCGCGGCGACAGCCTCGTGCTGCACTGCTGTGGGGGTCACGGGACGACGTTAACGCTCTCTGCTCCTAATCGAAGGTTCCGTTCAAACGACCGATCATTCAGATGGTTCAGTTGGGAAGGTCTCAGTGAGTGCTGCCACAATCGTGCGTATGACTGACGTCGTCGATACCGATCTTGCTGCTAGCGAAATCTCGTGGGACCTCGACGGGCTCCTTAATGAAGTCGGGGGGCGTGATGCGATGGCGCTTATTGACAAGGCACGTGGCATCGCCGACGAACTCCAGACATTTAAGGGACGCATTTCCCAGCTTGACTCAGGCGAACTCGCCTCACTGATGCACCGGCTCGCCGAGCTTTCTGATCTCGTGAGCCGAGCCGGACATTTCACCTCGCTGAAGTTCTCCGAGAACACGTCCGATCCGGTCGTCGCCGCCGACATGCAGCAGGTCAATGAGCAGTCAACGGCAATCTCAACACGACTCCTATTTATTGATCTTGAGTGGTCGGCAACGTCGGATGACCATGCGTCGACGGTGCTCGCTGATGAACGGCTCGACTTCTGTCGTCACCATCTTGAGAACCTTCGGAAGTACCAGCCATACCAGCTCACTGAACCCGAGGAAACAGTGCTCAGCGAGACATCGCTTGCTGGTTCACAAGCGTGGGTTCGACTCTTCGAAGAACAGACCGCTGCAATCGAAGTCGATCTTGACGATGACATGGGTGGACGCGTCAGCCTCATGACAGCGCTTTCGCACCTTCACGATCCGAGCGGCAGTCGGCGCGAACGAGCGGCCCAGGCGGTGACGAAGGCGCTCGAACCGGGACTTCGCACGCGAGCCTTCATCTACAACACATTGCTGCTCGATAAGTCGGTCGATGACCGCCTCAGGGGATACCCAAGTTGGATTTCGAGTCGAAATATGGCGAACGAAGCAAGCGACGAGAGCGTCGAAGCCCTTATTTCCGCCGTCGTCGCTCGCTACGACATTCCGCAACGTTGGTACTCACTCAAGGCGCAGGTGCTCGGTGTGGATCGACTTCGTGACTTTGATCGCATGGCATCGGTCGCTGAGAGCGAGTCGACAATCGGCTGGGCTGAGGGAACACGGATCGTGCGTGACGCGTACGAAAGTTTTTCTCCCGAACTCGCAAGCATCGTCGGACGATTTATCGATGAACGCTGGATCGATGCACCAGTTCGACCAGGAAAGCGCGGCGGTGCATTCTGCGCGTACGCAACGCCGAGCCACCACCCATATGTGTTGCTTAATTGGACCTCGACCGCTCGCGACGTGGCGACACTCGCGCATGAACTTGGCCATGGTGTGCACGGCTATCTCGCACGTGAACAAGGCATTTTTCACCAGTCGACACCGCTCACCCTCGCCGAAACGGCCTCGGTGTTCGGCGAAACCGTGACAAATAACCGACTGCTCTCGATGCTGAGTGATCCTGCCGAGAAATTCTCCCTGCTCGCTTCGACCCTCGAGGACTCGATTGCAACCGTGTTCCGCCAAGTGGCGATGAATCGATTCGAGCACGCCTGCCACACCGAGCGACGCGAGGTTGGAGAACTCTCCGTCGCACGCTTTGGCGAACTCTGGGCCCAGTCCCAAGAGGCGATGCTCGGGTCATCAGTTGAGGTGACCGATGGCTACCGCACCTGGTGGAGTTACATCCCACACTTCATCGCAACACCCGGATACGTGTACGCGTATGCATACGGACAACTCCTCGCACTCAGTGTCTACGCCCAGTACGAAACGCACGGCGAGAGTTTCGTTCCGGCCTATCTCGACATGTTGCGTTCAGGCGGTTCGATGCTTCCAGAAGATCTCACGCGAATCGTCGGGTGCGACCTCACCGACCCCGGATTTTGGTCGGCAGGACTCGACATTGTCGAGCAGCAACTCGACCGAGCAACTCACGCAGCAACCGCAGCCGGACGCATCTGACGAGTTACGACTTCGCAGCGCGCACTGGCAGCGTCAGCAACACAATCGTCGACAAACCGGCGACCACGATTGCGTAGGTGATGCCCGCGCCATACCCAGCACGATCGATAATGACCCCTGCGAGGGGCGGACCAATAAGTCCGCCGATTCCGGCGCCGGTGTACGTCGCACCAAGCACCGTCGCCATCCCATTCGTGCCAAACATGAGTGCGACCGCCGCCGGTGAAAGGGCAATAAACCCTCCGTACCCGACGCCGAGCACGATCGCAAAGGTGATGAGAATCGAATAGTTGCCGCCTGCGACCAACCAAATTGCGTAGGAACCCGTCATGACCGCAAACGCAACTTGCATGAGTCGTATCGGGCCAATTCGACCTCCGAGCGCACCGAGACCAAGACGACCGACGATTGACGAGGCCCCAATGACGCCCACGATCGCTGCCGCTCGGGCCGAAGGGATCCCACGATCCGTTGCATACGACTTCACGAATACGAACGGCGTAAAGAGCGCCATCGTCGCAATGAGCGAGGATGAATACAACGTGAGAAATCGGCGATCGCGAACGAGTTCACGTAACTCGATCGAACCGCCATCACCTGCGAGCGGAGGGCGTGACGCGCCAAGCGATGCGATGAGCAACGCCAACGTGCCACCAATCGCAAAGATGACGTACGTCGTGCGCCATCCGTAACGGTCAATTAATGAAGCCGCCAATGGTGCGCACACCAGCGTTCCGGCACCGATTCCTGCGACAGCAAGACCGAGTGCAAGGGTCCGACGGCGAATGAACCAACCCCCGACCGTCGCCACCATCGGCACATACCCACACGCCGTCGCTGTACCAACACCGACGCCGTAGGTGATGTATCCAACCCAAATGTGTTGCACCATCGAGGTCAGCAAAAGACCGACACCCATCGACAACGCTCCGACAACAACGACTGGTCTCGGTCCGAAACGATCGGCGAGGCGACCCGTCACGACACCACCCGTGAAATAAAAACATGTCGTCAACGCAAACATAAGAGCGGTGACTCCTCTGCCGGTTCCGAACTCATCAGACATCGACTCAAAGAACGCGCCAAACGAATACGCGACGCCGAAACAGGTGAACGTCGAGAGAAACGCGGCAGCGACGATGAGCCACCTTCGCAACGAACTCAGATCTCCAGGCTCAGCCACTTCAGACACGCACGCCCCCTTGACCGACATCTCAGCAGACACGCCCTCGTCGAGTTGCATCAGAGCGACCGGCAGATGCAACGCGTGACTCGCGAAATTCGACGACATCACCGCACCCGCAACTGGTAGTCAACACACACCACTGAAACCGCTCCAATTTCGCCGCAGTTGATTCTTCGCACAACACGTAACAAACTGCGGCATGCGAGCGATCACTCCAGTGGCGACGTTCAAGGGAGAAGGCGCGCATTGAAGAATCCGATACATCCGCAGAGTGCTCGCAGACCTGTTCGCGCCGTCATCGTTGCTGTGACGAGCACGATCGTTGCGCTCAATGTCATGGCGGCACCGGCGACGACAGTTGTCGCAGCAGCACAGGACTCCCAACTCGAGGTACCGTCGTTTACTCAATCGAGCGCATCCGCTCAATACCTCGTTCGCGTAGACACGACGCTCATCCAGGTCGAAGCGCTCCGGAACGTACTCGAGCGTGCAGGGTCACCCATCACGAATTCGTTCGATGACTTTGGCATCATCGTCACCCAGCTCAACCTCGAACAAGTCGACAGTCTTCGACTGACGAACGGTGTACTCGCAGTTGACCTCGACCGCGAAGTATCTGTTGATGGGAACGAGGTTGGGTCAATTATCGACGAGTCGGCGACGCCCGGGCCGATCGAAGGCAGATACATCGTCACGGTGAGCTCGTCGGCCTCGGCGACGGCCCGAGCCTCGATCGTGTCAGCATTCGGCGATGGCGTAATCGCAACCTACAGCCACGCCATCAACGGTTACGCAGTGCAACTGACCGACGATGAGGTGAAAACGGTCAAGAGCCTCCCCGGGGTCATCGGTATTGAAAACGACGCCATCATCACACTTGACGCAACGAACCTGCTCCCAGCAGCAACGCAAACCAATCCGCCATGGGGGCTCGATCGAATCGACCAGTCAACCCTTCCACTGAGCCGCTCGTACACCGCCCCTAGTGATGGCGCCGGCGTCACTGCCTATGTCATCGACACAGGTGTTGCACCACACGCCGAATTCGGCAGCCGACTTCACGCCGGCCGCCGCTATTACAACGCAGGCTGGGATTGGTTGCCGTGGATCACATGGGACACAAACACCGACGACTGCAATGGGCACGGAACGCACGTCGCAGGAACGATCGCCGGCACGACATACGGAGTTGCAAAAGCGGCCTCGGTGGTTCCAGTTCGCGTGTTCGACTGCTCGGGAAGCACCGCCACGTCAATCATTATTGATGCAATCGACTGGGTCGTTTCGAACCATCGAGCCGGGGTTCCAGCCGTCGCCAACCTCAGCCTGGGCGGCGGCGCATCCTCCGCGCTTGACGCGGCAGTCCGTTCGATGGTGAACGATGGCATTGTCGTCGCAGTTGCTGCCGGAAATTCAAACCAGAACGCGTGCTACACATCGCCGGCTCGAGAGACGATGGCGTTCACGGTTGCAGCGAGTACATCGACCGACGCTCGAGCCAGCTTCTCCAACTTCGGCCCGTGCGTTGACCTGTTCGCACCGGGCCTCTGGATCCAATCAGCATGGCCGAGTGATGTGTACCCGTACACATCAAGTCGAACGATTTCGGGTACGTCGATGGCGAGTCCTCACGTCGCCGGCGCGGCAGCAGCCATATGGGGTGAGGACCTCACCGCATCCGCAGTCTCAGTAAGCGAGACACTCGGACGCTCATTCACTGCAGACAAGATCACCGATCCAGGCACCGGAACGCTGAACAGAATGCTCACCCTGGCGTCCGGGGTTGGCTCGGCACCCGACGCTCCGCAGACACCATCCGCAACCGTGTCGAACGAAACCGTCACCGTGACATGGCTGGCTGCCGACAATGCGGCCACGTCAGAAGTCACTGCGTATACCGTCACGGCTCACGACGAAGCCGGAGGAACGTCAACGGCCTGCATCTGGTCGAGCGGTCCGTTGGAGTGTTCGACCTCCGGGCTCGCTCCTGGAAACTGGACCTTCACCGTTACTGCGTCAAACCGGTGGGGCGAATCAGCTGCATCGCCAGTAAGCAACGTCGTTCGTGTCGCGCTGTCGAATGACTTCTGGGTCGGAGCGACACCGCTGCTCGGCCTCTCCGGCGTGCTCTCAGCAAATAACTCATCCGCCACACTTGAACCGAACGAACCGTCGCTTGGGTACGGATACGGCGGCGCGTCACTGTGGTTTGCGTATACCCCGACTTCAAACGGATCACTTACGGTGAACACACGGGGCAGCAACTTCGACACCGTGCTTGCGGTGTTCTCTGGCGCCCAACTTGCGAATCTGAGTCGACTCGCGATCAACGATGACTACAGGTTCGAGACCAATTACAGCCTTCAATCTCAAGTCACCTTCACCCTCGCCGCCGGACAGACCTACTGGATCCGAGTTCATAGTTACGGATCGAGTCGCGGCGACGTCGTACTCAACTGGTCACTTGAGTCAGCATGCACCGAACGGGTTGTCGCGAACGACGATTTCTGCGCTGCCGTCGAACTCATCGCAGGAGACGAGCCCGCGATCGTGAACGCGTCGCTCGCAACAACCGAGACCGGTGAACCCGGAGTCGGTTCACACAGCCTGTGGTACATGTACACCGCACCAGCAGATGGCACCCTCACGATCACCCGAGCGGACGAGATCTCAAGCGTCATCGAGGTTTACAAAGGCGACACACTGTCGTCGCTTCAGCCCGATTCACGATGGCTCACACTCTCAGGAACATCACCTCGCTCAGGAACGATGCAAACTTCGGCCGGCGAGACCTACCGCATTCGACGTGCGCTCGACACCGCCGCAAGTGGATCGATTTCGACATCATTAAGTTTCGTACCGACGCCGACGTTCACTGTGCCGAGTCGACCCACCTCATTCTCGGTTCGCGACGGCGCACATGGGTCAGTCATCGTTTCATGGCAACCACCGACGAACGACGGTGGAACGCCAATCACCTCCTACGACGTGACAACGCAACCCGAAGCAGGCACGTGCGAGGCTGACTCGACCACGTTGACGTGCACTCTGGATGGCCTCTCCGCGTGGACGCGGTACACAGTTGCCGTCACCGCTCGAAATGCTGTCGGGCAAAGTGTCGCAAGGTCCCAAACTTTTGTTCCCGGCAATATGAACGATTCCTTCTCGTCGGCGTCACAACTCGCCGATGGCAATTCGGGAACGACGTATTCGTCCAACAATTTTGCGACCGCTGAATACGGTGAACCGGCCCACGTGTACGGCCCGTATCACTCGATGTGGTTCATCATCGACGTACCCGGGAGTGGCGCTCTTCATCTTTCGACCGCCGGTTCGAACTTCGATACGACAATGGCGGTCTATCGAGGCTCGACGTTCGCAACCTTGAGCAAAGTTGCGCAGAACGACGACGCCACCGGAACCGTTACTTCTGCAGTCGATGTCATCGTCGAAACACCCACGCAATACCTCATTGCAGTCGATGGATACAACGGTCGACAGGGCGCAATCACGCTCAACTGGGAAATTGTTGCCGCTGCACCCCCGGCCAGCCCTCAGAATGTCTCCGCGCTCGCTACTGGTGTCAACAGCGCTGTCGTCACCTGGTCACCACCTTCGAGCAGCCTCCCAATCACGTCAACCACCGTTACCGCCCACCCCGGTGGCGCAACGTGCGCGTCGACTACAAGCAACCAGTGTGAAGTGACCGGTCTTGTCACCGGCGGCATCTACACCTTCACCGCCCAGTCGTCGAATTCGGCAGGAACGGGAAGCGCCTCAGCTCCATCTGAGTCGATGATCGTCGGTTCATCGAGCGGAGCCCGGGTGAGTTTTCCGACAAGTTGGGGGCAGGACCGAATTGACCAGCGGTCGCTCCCGCTCGACGGCCGATATGAGACCGTCAATCGGGGTGCAGGCGCGGTGATTTTCGTCGTCGACAGCGGAGTGAGTGCCCACGATGAATTCGGGGCTCGTCGCCTCGATGGTTACGACGTCGTCCGCGACGGACACGGAACGTCGGACTGTCACGGGCACGGCACACACGTCGCCTCGACCGCTGCCGGGGCAACCGTCGGCGTCGCAAGCGACGCGTTCATCGTTCCAGTTCGTGTGCTCGACTGCGGCGGAGCCGGATCTATCTCAGAGGTGATCGCAGGGCTCAACTGGATTCGCAACTATGACCTCGGTTCACGTCGCGGAGTCATCAACCTGAGCCTTGGCGGCCAGGCAGAATCAAGTCTCGACTACGTCGTCTCGCAGGTTGTCGCCGATGGCTTCGTTGTCACGGTGGCAGCGGGGAACGAGGCGCAAGACGCCTGCGGAGTGTCTCCCGCACGCGAATCCTCGGCAATTACTGTTGCGGCAACGACCACGCAGGATGAACGAACCTGGTTCTCGAATTTCGGTTCATGCGTCGATCTCTTCGCACCCGGTAGTTCGATTATTGGGGCCGGGATCACTAGTCAGCATGCACGCACGACGATGAGTGGCACGTCGATGGCAAGTCCGCATGCTGCCGGCGCCGCGGCGATCGTGTTGACGGCCTATCCCGAACTGTCGGCGCCGGGCGTCGAACAACTCCTCGTCTCCGAAGGCACCCACGATGTGGTCTCCGACCCCGGCGCGAATTCGCCGAACGTCTTACTCATGGTCGCTGGAGAATCGCTTCCGCCAACTGATACCCCGTCGACACCAAAAGACGTCGAGGCAGTAGTCGATGCGAGTTCGATCACTATCTCGTGGACACCAGGAGCGGCGGCGATCGTGCCAGTTGCGAGTTTTACCGCGACCGGTACTCCCGAGGGCACATGCGTGACGCAGGCTGAGTCATTGACCGCCCGGCACTCGTGCACGATCCTCGGTCTCAACTCTGATATCGAATATTCGTTCTCGGTCGTCGCAGTGAATGCTGCCGGCGTCGCAAGCGCAGCATCAACGCCGGTCGTTGCGTCGCCTGATGCCAGATTCGGGCAACCCGTGTCGGATGAAAATGTGTCGACTGATCCTGACTCATCAACATCGCTACCGTCACTCGGCACATCAGCAAAGGTCATCACGCCGATCGCCCCGACGAGGATCGTGGATACCCGTTCACATCCCGGAGCACGATCTTCTGGTGGGTGGGTCGGGGGCGACCGAGTGCTCGAGGTCACGATCGCTGACGCGCTCGACATCGATATTGCGAAGGTGAGCGCCGTCGCAGCAACCATCACCGTCACCAACACTGTTGGAACACCATCGAACGGCTACCTCACGGTATTCCCGTGTGGGACGACGATGCCGTCCACATCAAACCTCAACTTTGTGACCGGTCAAACCATCGCTAATTCAGTCATCGCTACGCTGGCTGACGACGGTGGACTCTGCGTATACGTTCGCGGACGTGCGGATGTGCTGATTGACGTCACAGGAACCGTTGCGAAAGACGCGGGGTTCACGGCGCTGACGCCAGCCCGACGAATCGATACGAGATCGTCTCGAACGACAACTCACCCGACGCAAATTTCGAATAGCGAACTTGCCGTGCTGATGCTCGGAGAGTCCGGTGTGCCGGCGAGTGGCGTTGCCGCAGTCGCGATCAACCTCACACTCACGAATACATCCGCACCGAGGGGTGGGTACGCAACTGTCTACCCGTGCGGAACTTCAGCACCAAATACCTCAAACCTCAACTTCGTGACCGGACAAACCGTTGCAAACTCGGTCATCGCCCCACTCTCGAACGACGGCAGACTCTGCGTTGCAGTTCACGGATCGGCAGACGTCATCATCGACGTCAATGGCGTCTTCCTCAGCGCATCGAACTACACCGCTCTCCCACCAACGCGGGCGATGGACACGCGTTCTAGCGGACGACTCGGCGACATTCGCAACAGGGCGACTGCCTTTGCCAGGAGTAACTGTCTCCACGCTTGCGGCGCGGGTTTCTACTTCGGGTGGTGCAATTGGATCAGCCATGTTAGTCAAGCCCGTGTAAGTAATCGTGGACGTTGGGGTCAACTGCTGCCGGTTGTGCAGGAGTCATGGGTGCAGTTGTAGGTTGCTTTGGTTTTACACCTCTTAAAGTGTTAACACCTTGCATGAAATTGCCTTGACCAAATTGAGACATTGCTGGCGAAATAGCCGCCAAGGGAGCCATCATTTGATCTGTTTTTTGATCAATTAATTCGCTAAAACTTTCAGGCGGTTTAATTCCTTCAGCAGGAATGCTGGATGTCATCTCGCCGGTTCTGCGGTCAAAACCAGCATAAGAAGCCCAATCTCCGTATGTAGATGGACTTGCAAAATCAAAAGTGTTGATTTTCATCATTTAACCACCCCACTTAAGACCGCCGCCTTTGCTGGAAGTAGTTCCGCTAGTGCCCTGCGTACCTTGGAAG
>JALRBS010000178.1 GCA_023262325.1 Ilumatobacteraceae bacterium
GCAGTTACTCCGATCGCCATGAGCGCGACGGTCGCGACGATCTTGACGACACCATCGGACGCGACGACGAATGCAAATGGTCCAAATCGACCGAGTCCAGAGCAGATACCGCGCGCAAGATGCACTGGCGCGTAGGCAAGGAAGGCTGTCATCAGTGCACCGACCATGAGCCAACTGCCGTTGAAATACGAACGGCTCAACCAACCTGAGCTCAGGAGCACACCGACAGTGACGACAAGCGCGACGGCAGTTGTAAGCGAGAGCACTTTGCGAACGAGTGGTTTCCCTCCGTCGCCGACTGCACGACGATGTGCGAGCGCGCGTCCCAACTCTTGCTCAATTGGTAAAAAGCAGCCTGGTGCAAGGGCAAACATTGCGAACCACATTGCGGCGATCGGAGCGAAGGCGGTGTCGCCTCCGAGTGCTGCGGCACCAACTCGAAAGAATGCATAGGTTGAAATCCCAGCGATGATGAGACCAATGGCGATTGTGAGTGCCCCTTCGGGGAGCGCTCGTGTCGGCTCGTCACCCTCAGTCGGTGGGGCGATCGGTATCTCAAATCCGTCGGTCATTGACCGTCAGGGTAGCGATGCGATGCGAATCCTGACGGCGATGGTGAAACCGCTCGCAGTAGCCTGAGTTCGAGTGGAACTCTCTCAACGCGTCCCGGTTGTTGCCGTGGTCGCGTCCCAAGGTGCGTCCGACAATCTCGGATCGACACTCGATGCGCTACGTCGGCAGACGTATGACGCGCTGAGCATCCTTGTTCTCGTTGACGATGAAACCAAGGTGACCGCGACTCAAGCGCTCATCGATGGCATCGTGCATGTTGTTCGCGGCTCTCTCCAGGTGAAAATAAACGCTGCGGCCAATCTTGTGGCAGGCGACAACGGATTGTTCTGGCTGCTCGCCGAGGGTGACGAGCCGAATGTCGATGCGCTCGAGATACTTGTGGGCGAACTTCTCGGCTCGAACGCGGGTGTTGTTGGTCCGAAGTTGGTTGACGCTGCTGATCCGAACATGGTGGTTGGAGTCGGCCTCACTGTCGATCGTTTTGGCGAATTCGGTCAACCGATCGGGTCGGGCGAACGAGACCAGGAGCAACACGACGCCGTTAGAGACGTGGTTGCGGTTGACCTGGGCGGTGCTCTTGTGCGAGCCGACCTATATCGCAATCTGTCCGGTCTGCAGACAGCGTGCGACGGGCGAACGGCAGCGGTCGAGTTTTGCTGGCGAGTGCACCTCAGCGGAGGGCGGGTCATCGTCGTTCCTTCAGCAGTTGTTCGGCAGTCGCCTTCGAAGAGCGATGTGATTGGGCGAGTTGAACGAACTGACGTGACAGCACGGGTTGACATGGTGCTCGGTGCAGCGATGCCCTCAAGACTCGCAGTGCGAGTTGTCGAACTATTTCTGTTGTCACTGGCTGAACTTGTTATCGGCACTTTTACCGGAAGACCGAGAGAGGCCTGGTATCGGCTCGTTGCGCTGTTGACGAGTCCGCTTCGCGTCGCACACTTGCGACGTCGTCGACGGGAGATTGCAGCGATTCGACGCGTCGACGATCGGGAGGTGCTTGCACTGATGGGGCGCGGCAGTACCCGAGTGAGGGCGTTTCTTCGGCGGCATGAAACGTCAACGGTGGTGACTGAGATCGCGGCGGAGCAACGTGCGCGAACTCGTTCGTACGGTCCCGCGCTTGCCTGGTTTATCGTTCTGCTCGCCGCATTTGTTGGGTCGCGTGGACTGTTGGGTGGCGTCGCGCCTTCAGTCGGTCGATGGTTACCGCTTGGTGAAGGTGGGCCGGCGATCTGGAGTCGATGGCTGTCGTCATGGGATGGTCGCGGAATTGGTGCAGGGACGGTCCCGCCGATGGGGGTTGTTGTCCTGCGCGCCATACGCGCATTTCCTGTGATTGGTGGCGCACTCTCGTCATGGGGGCTCGGCATCGGTGCGTACGTGCTCGGGTTGCTCGGAATTCAACGGCTGCTCGCCGTGTATCCAACGTCGCGAGCCCGCGTCGCTGCGTTTGTTGTTTATGCGGCAGGCCCATCGCTTCCCATAGTTCTCGGCGCCGGCGATGTCGACGCACTCGCGATGTACGTCGTCCTGCCCTGGGCGGTGCACTTTGCGCGGCAACTGGCGGGGTTGACCACGGCTGATATTTCGACAGTTGAGGGTGATCTCGTCGATGGTCATCTGCCAACAACTGCGGGGGGTCGTCGTCGTGCGTGGGCGTCGATTGTGCTCGTCGTCGCGTGCGGGGGAGCCCTGAGCCCCGTTGTGGTGCCGCTGACGACGTTGGCGCTCGCGCTTCTTTCGCTCGCATCGATCATTGTTCGGGCGCAGAGGATCACGACGATGCAGTTCGCAAACGCTGCTCTCGCGGCCGCCGCTTCTCTCGTGCTTCTAGCGCCGTGGAGTTTGACGTGGGAGACGAGCACGTTCTCGGGTGGTGAACTCGCGAATTCAGAACCTTCATCGCTTCTCAGGCTAATCAACCTCGGTGGTGCCGGGCTCGCGGGTGCGCTTGGTGTTGCGTTGATCGTGCCGGTTCTGGCGGCACTTCTCATTGCTCGTGCGTGGCGACTTTCGTGGGCCGCTCGCGGTGCGTTTCTTACACTTGCGGCATTCGCATGTATTGCGTTACGTGAGCGAGGGTACGCGACATGGATGTTGCCGAATCAGGTGATCTGTGCGGGCATAGCGCTCCTCGGAGTCTCGCTCTCTGTGGCGAGCATTGCCGGTGGGTTTGGCGCCGATGTTGCACGTCGCTCGTTTGGATGGCGCCAGCCGCTGGCACTGTTCGCGAACGTTGCTGTGGCGGTCGGTATGGTGCCGGCGCTCATCGGACTGAGTTCAGGTACATGGGGTGCGCCGGAGTACCCGTTGTCGACGGTCATTGCATCGCAATTTCCTGCGCAATCGAGTGAAGGGCCGTACCGTGTGCTGTGGGTTGGTGATCCACGAACCCTGCCTGTCCCTGGTGAATCACTTCAACCAGGAGTCAGCTTCGCGATCGTTGATGCTGGACCGCTGAC
>JALRBS010000123.1 GCA_023262325.1 Ilumatobacteraceae bacterium
ATTGATGCAATGATCGCGACGATTCCGGCGGCGACGAGCACGATTGCGGAGACCAGCGCGACCGGGAATGCCCGGCCCGCGAGTGCAGGAGCGAGCGATGCCCAGTTGCTCGTGTCGATTGCCGTGACGATGAAATTCGGAATCGCCCAACCAATCACGAGCACCGAAACAGCAGTTGCGATGAGAAATTCTCCGAGACCCCGCATGAGTTCGCTTCGATACGGACGAAGGAAGAGCGAGGCGAGCGTGGTGAGCAATCCGATGCCCGCCGAGATGAGCATGACCCAACCCGTCGCCGTTCTGATCGATTTCAAGGTGCCAATAACAGGAACCGGAATGGTTGCCGCAGGAGCGTTGTATGCGAGTTCGTCGCGAACAATATTGACGAGCTCGCTTGGAACGATGACGACGAGATCATCATTTGATCCGATCGCTCGCATGTGTGCTCGTTCCATAAATGGCGCGAACTCTGCGGCACCCGCCTGCTTTGAGAGCACTTGCTCATCGAGAAATGTGGCGAGGGTGTCAGGAGTCGTGCCAAGCGACCCTGCGGTTCGCGCCGAGACGACGGTGATGATTTCGAGACGAATTGCAGACTGACTCAGAATTGCTGCGGCCGAGGAAGGGGAGTTGTCGGGTGTGAACACCGTTCGCTGCAGCCACCACGACCCTGTGGCAACTCCGAAGGCTATTCCGGCAACGAGCAGGAGGATGGCGGCGATGCTGCGTTGCACAGGAGCCAGTCTGTCACCTCGATGGGTAGTCTGCGACGGTGAGCGAACGCACGGGACGTGTTGAAACTGCTGCGGAGAGCGCCGACTCAGCGGCGATCGCGTTCGAGTCCCTTCCCAGTTTCTGGTCGCTGCTTGCACGGGGACTCACGCGGCGGTGCCCGTGGTGTGGCGATCGGAAGGCGTACTTCTCGGGTTGGTTCCGCCGTGAAAAGACCTGTCAGTTCTGTCGACACGGGTGGCGGCGCGGTGACCATGCCTTCGAACTTGGTGCAACAACGGCGAACATCATTCTTACGTTTCTCACAATTCTCGTTGCGCTTCTCGTTGCGGTCATCGTCACCTGGCCAGACGTTCCTACGACTGGGTTGATCGTGATCATCGGCGGTCTTGCGATTGCAGGGCCCGCGCTGTGGTACCCGGTGTCGTTCACGTTGTGGCAGTCGGTGGATCTCTTTATGCGGCGGCCGGATGCCGATGAACTCGCCGGTCGAGGCGACGCCGACCTCTAGCCGAGCGCACCTCCCAAAGTGCCTAATCCCGCTCGAATCTCATCTGCGGTGAAGTTTTTGCCAAAGGTACTTGCGAACAGGTGTTCGATGAATTACAGTGTTGTCGTTCGTCAACCCACCGAACGTCTGGGGTGTTTCCAGACCAACTGAGCGGTGTCACACCCTCTCATTAGGTTCAACACACCACAGAGGTTCGGGTAACCACACCCCGTTTGTCGAAGGCAATAAAGGAGAACACAGATGAGCACTGACCGCGAAAAGGCCCTCGAAATGGCACTTGCGCAAATTGATAAGCAATTTGGCAAAGGCTCAATTATGAAGATGGGCGAGAAGGGCTCACTTTCCATCGCTGCGATTTCGACTGGTGCGCTCGCACTTGACCTCGCACTCGGCATTGGTGGTCTTCCACGCGGCCGAGTCACTGAAATTTACGGTCCAGAATCATCAGGCAAGTCAACGCTCGCCATGCACGTCGTCGCCGAAGCCCAGCGCAACGGTGGCGTATGCGCATACATCGACGCCGAACACGCAATGGATCCGATTTATGCCCGTGCGATTGGCGTCGACGTCGATGAACTTCTGATCTCCCAGCCAGATACGGGCGAGCAGGCGCTTGAAATCGCTGACATGTTGGTCCGCTCAGGTGCAATTGATGTCATCGTGATCGACTCGGTTGCGGCACTTACCCCACGCGCCGAAATCGAAGGCGAAATGGGCGACAGCCACGTTGGCCTGCAGGCGCGACTCATGAGCCAGGCGCTCCGCAAGATCACTGCAAACCTCAACAAAACGAACACCATTGCAGTCTTCATTAACCAGCTGCGCGAGAAGATCGGCGTCATGTTCGGCTCGCCTGAGACAACTCCTGGCG
>JALRBS010000137.1 GCA_023262325.1 Ilumatobacteraceae bacterium
CCACTCCCCGTCAACCGTCCCATCATCGACGAGCGTGACGAGTGGCGATGCGACCTGTTCGCCGAGCCGACCGGCATACACGCTGGCGTCCTTTGCAACATGGTCGGCCTCAAGCCCGTGACCGCACGCCTCATGAAAGAGAACACCACCGGTTCCCTGCGCAATGACGACAGGAAGTTGGCCACTTGGCGCCGGACGCGCTGACAATTTTCGAACGGCTTGCTCAGCCGCAAGCACCGCGAGATCCCCAACTGAATAGCGGTCGAACATTTCCCAGCCGCCGGTATGGCCAATCGATTCAGCACCGGTCTGCATACCAAGGTCACCATCGGCTACGACACCCACCCGAAACAACACTCGCGTCACGTCATCGGTGACCCACACGCCGTCTGAGTTCGCGATGAGCACGCTCCGGCGGCTGTCGCTCACCGATGCCGAAACCTGTGTCACCGAAGCTGCGACACCGCGCGCGATTTCATCAACTTCTCGCAACATGTCGGCCCGGGACGACTTCGTGACCGACATTGGTTCAACCGATACCGTGCCAGCACGACGATCGACTCGCGGTTGCATTGCAACAACGACTTCGCCCTCACGACCAGTTCCCGCAGCATCCGCCGCTGCACGCGCTGCCGCAAGCAACCCGGATTCGGTGAGGTCAGACGTATGTGCATAGCCAGTCGTCGCACCGTTGACAACACGAACCCCGGCACCACGATCGCGCCCCGACGACACGCCTTCAACACGACCATCATCAAATGAAACGCCGGTATTTCGGCGGTCCTCGGCATAGACCTCAGCGAATTCGGCCCCACGGCCGCGGGCCTCACTAAGCACGCGTTCAAGCACTTCTCCGTCGATCATCACGTCATGCTAGAAGCCGCACCTCACCCGAGGTGGACGCGACGGTTGAATTCTTGTTGCCGAGATGGGAGCACCGACTGACACGACGTCGTTGACACAGGTAGCGTCTTAGTCACCATGTTTCTTGAAACGATCGATGGTCCTGAGGACTTGAGGCGACTATCTCCGGCGGATCTGCCGATACTCGCTGACGAAATCCGAGAGTTCATCGTCGACGCCGTTTCACAAAATGGTGGGCATCTCGGATCAAACCTTGGCGCGGTTGAGCTATCGATCGCGTTACACCGGGTGTTTGAGTCACCGACCGATGCGATCCTTTGGGATACGGGGCATCAGGCATACGTCCACAAAATGCTCACCGGTCGAGCGACTCGCTTTTCGGAGTTGCGACGAGCCGGCGGACTCTCGGGGTACCCGTCGAGGGAAGAAAGTCGGCACGATTTCGTCGAGAACAGTCATGCCTCAACCATTCTTAGTTATGCCTACGGACTCGCCGTCGCTCGTGACGCCGGAACTGCGAATCATCGACATGTCGTTGCGGTCATCGGCGACGGTGCGATGACAGGTGGAATGGCATTCGAAGCGCTCAATAATCTCGGTCACTCGAAGCGACGCGTCATCATCGTGCTCAACGACAACGGTCGGAGCTACGCACCGACGGTGTCAAATCTGTGGGCGAATGTGCAAGGCGCCGACGAACGAGCAAATCACCCAAGCATCACCGATCGAATCACTTCATCGTTGTCGAACGCGTTAACCGACATTCGAATGAATCCGGTGTACGTACGCCGTCAGCGGCGCATCGAGAAGTTCCTGCACGAGCTACCCGGTGTCGGTAATCAGGCGGAACGTGCGCTTGACGCCTTCAAGGCCGGCGTCAGGGAATTTCTCCAACCGCCTGCATTCTTTGAGGCGCTCGGGGTTCGCTACACCGGCCCGATCGACGGACATGATCTCAGTGCTCTCGAAGACGCGCTGCGCAAAGCTGAGGATCTGTCGAGCGAGGGACCGATCGTCGTGCACGTTCTCACGCAAAAAGGCCGTGGCTACGCCCCCGCCGAGTCGGACGACGAGAAACATCTTCACGATGCCCCAATCTTCGACCCGCTTTCTGGCCCACCACCGAGCGGTCCGAGTGGCTACACGCAAGCGTTTTCTGAATCGGTCTGCGAACTCGCTGAGCGCGATGCGCGGGTCGTCGCGATCACTGCGGCGATGGCGGGACCGACCGGACTCATCCCATTCCAGCAACGGTTCCCCGACCGATTCTTTGATGTTGGCATTGCTGAACAACACGCCGTCACCGCAGCGGCAGGAATGGCGATGGCTGGACTTCGACCCGTTGTCGCGATCTACTCGACGTTTCTCTCGAGGGCATGGGATCAAGTGGTCTACGACGTTGCGCTCCACCGACTTCCCGTCGTCTTCTGCCTCGACCGCGCCGGCATTACTGGTCCTGACGGGGCAAGCCATCACGGCATGTATGACCTCGCGATGCTCTCGAAGGTGCCTGGCATGCGCGTGCTCGCACCATCGAATGCCGACGAACTTCGCCAGATGCTCGCCGACGCGGCGCAACTTGCCGACAGTGGCCCCGTCGTCATTCGGTATCCGCGTGGCGGCGCGCCGGTGGCGACAGGAATCGTTGGCTCGGGCACAACTGCTCGAAAAGTTGTCGACTCGACGGCCGCAGAGGTCGCGATCTGTGCGGTCGGCCGAATGCTCGAGGCTGCGCAAGATGTTGCAGGCAAACTCGCGGCCGACGGCATCGCATCGACGGTTTGGGATGTCCGTTCGTGCATACCGCTTGACCCGGCAATGATCGACGATGCGAGCACGCATCGCGTCGTCGTCACCCTTGAGGATGGCATTGTTGACGGTGGAATCGGGTCGTCCATCGCTCGTGCAATCGGTGCGCGTGAAACTGGTGCAGCCTCCCGTGTGCTTACCTTTGGACTCCCAACGGTCTTCATTCCGTACGGCAACCCAGATGACCTCTTCACACAGTTTGGATTGGATGCCGAGTCGATCACGTCAAGTGTCCGAGCGGCTCTCGGCTGATCCTGAAGTGGCGACGTAGGATCGCCTCATGACCGCAACCGCTGACTGGCGCTCCGCCTATACACGCCTGCAATTCACCGACCACGAGCACGGCGTTGTTGTCGTCACGCTTGACAATCCGGGAAAGCTCAACGCGACCGACGCCGTGATGCACGCGGAACTTGCGACCGTGTTTCCAGACCTCGATCGCGACCCATCGGTCAATGCGGTCGTCGTCACGGGGAAAGGTGGTGCGTTCTCGGCTGGCGGCGATCTCGACTGGATCGCACAACAGGTTGGGAACTACACCCAGACGATGGCGGTCATGAGAGAGGCCGGCGACATTGTGCGAACGCTCATCGAATGCGACACACCAGTTGTTTCTGCGATCAACGGAGTTGCGGTCGGTGCCGGTCTCGCCGTCGCGCTCATGGCTGATATCAGCGTCATCGATCGAGCTGCCCGTTTCACCGACGGCCATATACGCCTTGGCGTTGCCGCCGGCGACCACGCAATCGCAATCTGGCCGCTGCTCTGCGGCATGGCAAAGGCGAAATACCTCCTCATGACCGCCGATTTCATTGACGGCGCAGAGGCGGAACGAATCGGGTTGGTCTCCAAGGCCGTTGACGCCGAAGAGGTCCTGCCCGAAGCGCTTCGAATTGCAACGACACTCGCCACCGGGCCACGAGACGCGATTCGCTTCACAAAACGAGCGCTCAACCACTGGCTTCGACAAGCGCTTCCCGCGTTTGAGGCGTCGCTTGCCTACGAAATGCTCAACTTCCTTGGTGGCGATGCCGCAGAAGGACTCGCCGCATTACAGGAACACCGCCGTCCGGAGTTTGGTCAATGAGTATTGATCCGCTCGCCGAGCTCGAGCTTGCACACGTGCTTGCTGACCTCTGCGACGAGGTGACCATGCCGCTCTTTACCGATCGATCATTCACCGTCGAACATAAGGCTGATCACTCGGAGGTCACTGAGGCCGATCGCAAGGCAGAAGCAATGCTCGCGTCTCACCTCGCAGCGGCGCGCCCAGAGCATCGACTGTTCGGCGAAGAGTTCGGATACCAAGGCCCAGAGTCGTCACCGTTCACCTGGATTGTGGATCCGATCGATGGCACCTCCGGGTTCGCCAGAGGAATTCCAATTTGGGCAACGCTCATCGCACTCGAACACGAGACCGACGGTCTCCTCGCCTCAGTCGTCTCCGCACCTGCGCTCGGTCGTCGATGGTCAGCGGCGAAAGGCCACGGCTCGACCTTCAACGGTCATCGATGCCAGGTGTCGAGAGTCGACAACATCAGCGAAGCACAAATCAACGTCACGCTGAACCGAGGCTGGGACGAACTCGGGCTAACGGCAGCGCTCACGACGCTGTCACTAGAGGGGCGTCGTTCGCGTGGCGTCGGCGACTTTTGGCAGCACTGCCTCGTCGCAGAAGGAGTCATGGACATCGCGATCGACGCCGTCGGTGTCCAGCCCTACGACCTTGCAGCGGTTCGACTTGTTGTCACCGAGGCGGGCGGCTCATTTACCGACATCAACGGCCGCTCGAGCCATGCCGGGCCGACCGCGATCAGCTCGAACGGCCGACTCCACAGCGAGGTGCTGAGCAGGCTTACTCCGCCTGTACCGTACAACGAGTGAGCGATGTGAACGAGTCCCCTCGTCCTGCGACGAAGGGCATCACTGCAGGCCGTGGCCCGAATGGGCGATCGCTCGCCGTCCCGATTTGGGCGAGTGCCGTGTGGGAGGCCGAATCTGCGGCTGAGGCGCATACCCTCGCCCGTTCGGCCCGTCCGGATGAGTTCTATGCGCGGCACGGCAACCCAACGGTGTCGGCGTTCACCGATGCCGTTGCAGCGCTTGAAGGAGCCGAAGGCGCGTTGGCGTTCGCGTCTGGAATGGGAGGATTAGCGAGCATCGTCTTTGGACTCTGTTCCACCGGCGATCACGTTGTCGCAACGAAAAGCATTTATGGCGCGACTTCAGCATTCCTCAATGGGCCAGCGGCGCGCATGGGTATTACGACGACATGGGTGAACGGCAATGAACCAGGTGCGCTCGCCGCAGCGGTCATTCCTGGAAAAACGACACTCGTCATCGCCGAGTCACCGTCAAACCCCACTCTTGACCTCGTCGATCTTGAAGAACTTGGGTCGATCACCGGTCCATTCACGGTGATCGATTCGACATTCGCAACGCCGTTCACGCAGCGACCGATCGAATTCGGAGTTGACCTTGTGCTGCACTCAGCAACGAAAGGCATCGCTGGTCACAATGACGTGACGCTCGGCGTCGTCGCTGGTGAGCAGGAATTGCTCGACGCGATATGGGCCTACGGGATCCTGCATGGCGCGACACCTTCTCCGTTCGATGCGATGCTCGGTCTACGCGGTATCCGAACGCTCGACGTTCGACATGAGCGCCAATGTTCCTCGGCGCTCACACTTGCGCAGCGCCTCGAAGCCCATTCAGGTGTTTCGGCGGTCCATTACCCGGGTCTTCCAAGCCATCCGAGGCATGCACTCGCGATCGAGCAAATGGATCGCTTCGGCTCGGTCGTGTCGTTCGAACTTGCACGCCGTGATGGATTTGCAGATCTCATCGATCGCGTGAAGCTCGTGCGCTGCGCGACTTCACTCGGTGGACCTGAAACGCTGATGTGTGAACCATGGACGACCACTCACTCTGGGCTTGACGAAGAAAGTCGTCGAGCGATCTCAATCGAACCGGGTCTCATCCGAATGTCGGTAGGGCTCGAGCATCCAGATGACATCTGGGCTGATATTTCTGCCGCTCTCGAACGCTCATGATCATCGGAGTGCTCGTCACTCTCGGAACCGTGTTCCTCGCAGAACTTGGAGACAAAACACAATTCCTTGCGGTTTCTCTGGGCTCCCGCGTCCGGCTCAAAACTGCACTGCTCGGGCTCGCTGTCGGCTATGCCGTCGCAAGTCTCGTAGCAGCAGGCATCGGTGCACTCCTCGGTGGTGAACTCCCAGTTCACATCATCCGCCCGCTATCAGGCGCAGTCTTCATCGCACTTGGAGTCGTTGCCATGGCACACACCGAGGACGAGGAGCAGTCGGCGCTGCGGCGCATCGGTGTGCTCACGATTGCTGCGGCGATCGCCATCGGCGAACTCGGTGATAAGACCCAAGTGGCAACGCTTGCGCTCGCAACAACACGCGGATTCATTCCGACATGGATCGGTGCAACGATCGGTGAAACCCTTGCGGGTGCGTTAGGCCTCGTGGTCGGCAACAAGGTTGCGGGTCGGCTTGACGCACGAGTTGTGCGCTACACCTCAAGTGCGGTTTTCATCGTGCTCGGAGTTGTTCTCGTCGCACAATCGCTCTGACGGTCGTCAGGAGTAGAACGGATTCGCTCCAGTCGTGTGATCGGTGAGGTCCCGAACACCAGTGATTGCATCGACCGCTTCAACGAGCATTGTTTGCACACCGTCGAGCATCGTCGCCTTGCTCATCGAACATCCGTGGCAACCGCCACCCATCGTGAGATACGCGATGCCTTCGTCGTCATGTCCGACATAGGTGACAAAGCCGCCGTGCCCTGCAAGCGCCGGGTTCACCTCTGCCGCGAGTACCGACTCAACCTCTGCCGAGAGTTCATCGTCATTGACGAGACCCTCGACCACTGGCGCTTGAGGACGATTTGGATTTCGAATGACAAGACCTTGTTGCGCGTTGTGGTCGAGAACGGCGCCGCTCAAGAGTCCAACCGAATCCGCAGGAATAATGACCTTGACGTCACCAATCGTGCGAACCTCGTCGGTGAACCCGGCTTTCAAGTATTCGTCGAAACTGAGGTCGTAACGAAAGTCTTCGCCGGGGGCGGATGCGATCGCGAGTCGCAAACCAAGCGCTTCACCATCGTCTTCTTCATCGCGCAGTTCTTTGATGATCGACAGCGCTGCGGGGGTGATCTCAATGATCGTGTCCGATGCCGGTGGGACATCGTTACGAGCGAACGGACTTTGTGGCGCGTCGAGCGAACCCATGGCTTCAGGCTACCGTCGGCAGAGATGACGACAGACCCGTACCGATTTTTACCACTTGACCGCGAGACCTACCTCACCACATTTCGGTCGCATAGCGAGCAGGTTCATTCACTTCTCGCAACCCATGACCTCGATCGACCAGTGCCAACCTGCGGCGAGTGGAACCTTGCCGCGCTGGGAAAGCATCTCGGAACCGTGTATCGCTGGGCGGCGCTCGCGATTGCGACCGCCGACACGCCTGATCGCAGCGCGATCGTTGGTCCGGAGTCCGCACCAACGCTGAGCGACTGGTTTCGCGAGTCCGCCGAGATCATCGACGCAGCGCTCTCGACCCTCGATCCCGAGGCGCCGACCTGGCACCCATTCGCCCCTCCGCGCCGTGCAGGTCTGTGGATTCGGCGACTCGCACATGAAACAGCGATCCACCTTGTCGATACGCAACTCGCCTGTGAAGTGGCACCTTCGCTGACCCCTGAATTCTCATCAGACGGCATCGACGAGTACCTCACGGTCGCCCTGCCCCGAGTGCTCTCCAGCGGTGGGACGCCACCGACGACGAGTCTCCACATTCACTGCACGAACACCGCAGGCGAATGGCTCGTTGCGTTCTCGGGTGACGAGATGATGCTCACGCGCGAACATGCGAAGGGTGACGCTGCATTACGTGGTGATGCCGAAGCGATCCTCGTCGACCTGTGGGGCCGTCGCGGCGTCTGCGGCGAGATCGACATCGCTGGAGACCCCGCAGCCGCACAACAGTGGCTGGATCTCGGCGGCAACTAACCCGTGGCAACGACGGACAACGCTACTGACCCAACGACGGGCCTGAAATCGACGCGCGTTGCAGTGCTCGGTCCGCTCGCCGTTCTTGGTTCATCAACCTGTTTCGCTCTCTCATTTTCAATTATCAAATGGCCGGGCACCTCAGGCAGTGTGATCGCATGGTGGCGACTCGCAGTGTCGACAGTGTTCTGGTGGATCTTCCTCGCCTACCGCAAACGAACTCACGGCACCCCGTACCCATCTCGAGCCACTTGGAAAGTCGTAAGTCCGGCCGCATTGTTTTTTGGACTCAACCTTGCGGTGCTGTTCACCGCGGTCACCCGCACGAGCGTCGTCCACATCGATTTCATCAATGCACTCGCGCCAATCGTCCTCGCACCCCTCGGACAACTGTTCTTCAAAGAACGTCCGCAGTGGACAGCACTGCGTTGGGGTGTGCTGTCATTCGCCGGCATTGCGATCGTGCTGTCATTCGGCCCGAAGAACGGTGTGGCGACGCTCCAGGGCGACCTCCTCATGCTGATTGCGTTCAGCGCGTACACGAGCTACTTGCTCGTCACGAAACGCGCCCGTTCGCTCGGCGTCACGACGGTCGATTTCATGGCGATCATGATGCCCGTCGGCCTCGTCACGGCCACACCGGTGGCGCTGGCGGTTGCATCCGATCAATTCATTCCCGATAACTGGAAAACCTGGACTTCAATCGGGGTCCTCGCTGTGCTCACAGGAATTATCGGACACGGCTTCGTTGTCTTCGCACAAAAATCCGTCCCGATTGCAACGATCAGCATGATTCAGGCAGGCCAACCCGCGCAGTCCGCATTTTGGGCTTGGCTGCTCCTCGGCGAATCAATCGCAATCGGTCAACTGCCTGGAATGGCGCTCGTCATCATCGGCTCAACGCTTGTCGTGCTCACCGGTCAGCGGCTCTCGGCACGAGACGTCGCATAACGTTGTGCCAAACCCGTTAGGGAATTCGCGACGCCCATGCACTATGAAGAAGAGGTGCGCATTCTTGTAACGAACGACGACGGCATCGACTCGATTGGTCTCCATGAGCTCGCCCGAGCGATGACAAACCACGGGCATGTCGTTATCGCAGCCCCAGACGGCGACCAGTCTGGTGCAGGCGCAGCAATCTCAGCGATCTATCGCAACACCCCGGAAGTGCACCGGCGACAGGTTGACGGCATCCCCGAATCGTGGGCGGTGTCCGGTCCACCCGGACTGTGCGCATTCATGGCGCGCCTCGGAGCCTTCGGCGAACCCTTCGATCTCGTCGTGTCGGGTATCAACCCAGGCGCCAACGTCGGCCGCTCGGTGTACCACTCGGGCACGATCGGCGCATGCCTGACGGCGCGCAACGGTGGCATCAGCGGTATCGCTGTCAGCCAGGCGGTGAGCGGATGGGGCGTCGAAGGGCAAGCGTGGGACGACATCGTTGCCCACCAAATTTGGCCGACCGCCGCAACCGTGGCCGACGAGTTTGTTGGCGGATTACTTGCCGGTGGATTACCAACTGAACCTGTCGTCGTGAACATCAACGTGCCGAACTGTGCGATCGCTGACATCAAAGGCTGGCGAGCAACAAGCGTCGATTATCGAACGATTCGCAGCATGTCCTCGGCGACGTTGAAACCAGTTGAAGGCCACACCAACACGTTCAGCGTCGCATTTACCTACGGCGATCCACTGGCGCTACCCGAGGAGTCCGACGGCGGCGCCG
>JALRBS010000049.1 GCA_023262325.1 Ilumatobacteraceae bacterium
CGGCCGCAGGGTCGGCTCGCCGTCGGCGGTCGACAGCCGCTCGGGTATTACAAGGACGAGGAAAAAACCGCGAAGACCTTCCTCATGATTGAAGGGAAGCGGTACTCATGTCCTGGCGATTTTGCAATCGTCGAGGATGACGGATCGATCACCCTGCTCGGCCGCGGCTCGGTCTGCATCAACACCGGGGGAGAGAAAGTCTTCCCCGAAGAAGTTGAAGAGGCATTAAAAACGCACCCCGCCGTGCTCGACGCGGTCGCCGTTGGCGTGCCCGACGAAAAGTTTGGGGAGGCGGTCACAGCCGTCATCGAACCGTGCGACGGAGCGACCATCGATGGACCGGCGCTCATTGCACACGTGAAACAGACGCTTGCCGGATTCAAAGCACCGAAACACGTCGTCGTTGTCGACACGATTGGCCGGGCACCGAACGGCAAGGTTGATTACAAGCGGCTGAAGGCACACGCTGCCGACTCACTCGGCATCTCGTCGTAATCTGCACCTATGCCCGCAACCATTCGCGCCTACGACTGGATCTCGCACCACAACGATCATCGATCATCGAAGCCTGCCTTCGTTGACCTCGCGACGAATCGAACACTCACCTACGGTGACCTGCATCACCGAACCAACGCGCTTGCATCGCACTTACAGACGCTCGGGGTAGCGAAGGGCGATCGCGTCGCGCTGTTGGCGCACAACGGTCCGGAATATTTCGATCTTCAATTCTGCGGGATGCGCATCGGGTCGATCGCAGTGCTCCTCAACTGGCGTCTCACTGTGCCCGAACTCGAGTACATCATCGGCGACTCGTCGCCACGGGTACTCATCTACTCGCCAGAATTTTCGGAAGCGGCGCACGAACTCGCCAATCGTTGCGGAGTGAGTCACCTTCTCGAGCTTGACGACGCCTACGAACAGATTGTGAAGTCAGGTCAAACCCCGACGACCTGTGAGGTCAACCATGACGATGCGAGCACGATCATGTACACCTCGGGAACGACGGGACACCCAAAGGGAGCCGTCATCACCCATGGCATGACGTTCTGGAATGTCGTCAACCTCGGTATCCCGGCGCGAATCACCCCAGACACTGTGCAACTCGTGGTGCTGCCGCTCTTTCACACCGGCGGACTCAACTGTTACGCCAACCCCGTGCTGCATGCCGGCGGTCGCATCGTCGTCGCTCGAACCTTCGACCCCGGGGAAGCGCTGCGCGTCATCGGCGATCCGACGCTCGAAGTCACCCACTTCTTTGCAGTGCCCGCGCCGTACCAGTTCATGATGCAACACCCTGACTTCGAGACGACCGACCTCAGCCGGCTGGAAGTTGCCGGCGTCGGAGGAGCACCTTGTGCGCTCGCAATTATGGAACGCTGGGCCGAGCGCGGCATCGAAGTTGCGCAGGGGTATGGCATGACGGAGACAAGTCCGTCATCGGTGTTCCTTGACCCGGCCGACGCGATGCGCAAGATCGGGTCTGCTGGCAAACCACTCATGCACACTGAAGTCCGAATCGTCACCGACGATGGCACCGACGTCAGTGTCGGTGAAGTCGGTGAGTTGTGGACACGCGGTCCGAACATCACGCCCGGATATTGGAATCGTCCCGATGCGACCGCTGACGCGTTCGTTGGTGAATGGCTTCGCACCGGCGACGCCGCACAAATCGATGACGAGGGGTACATCTACATCGTCGACCGGTGGAAAGACATGTATATCTCTGGCGGCGAAAATGTGTACCCGGCTGAGGTCGAAAACGTCATCTATCAGCTTCCGCAAATCGCCGAAGCCGCGGTCGTTGGAGTTCCTGACCCAAAGTGGGGAGAGTCTGGCGTTGCAGTGGTTGTGCTGAAACCGGGTGAAGTACTCGATCAGGCAACACTCATCGCGTACTGCGTCGAACGACTCGCGAAGTTCAAGGTTCCGGCTCGAATGCAGGTCATTGATGTCTTGCCAAGAAATGCAACCGGCAAGGTGTTGAAACGTGAGTTGCGCGTCATGCTTGCCGGCGCAGACGCACCAGCAATCAGCTAACGAAGACGTGCGAGCGGCGGAACTCGGTATCCGCCGGTGATCGCCTCGACGAATTTCGCGAATTCGATCGTCGTTGCATCGCCGAGGTAGGGCCCAACGATCTGAATGCCGACAGGCAGACCGTCGCTTGTCCAGCCAGCGGGCACCACCGTCGAGGGCAGGTAAACGTAGCCGAATTGAGTCGTCCACGCGATGAGATGCGCATAGGGTCGATCGACGCCGTCGACGTGCAAGGTTCTCGTGTAGAGGTTGCCATCAGCGATGTGCTCGAACGCTGGCACAAACGCGACCGGCGCGAGCACTATGTCGAAGTTCGTGAAGAAGTCATCCCAACTTCGCCGACGAAGTTCTCGCTGTTCCGACAGCAACAGCCAATCTCGATGCAGCATCGTGCTTGATCGCGCCCGCATCGCAAGGGTTGGATCGGGATCGTTTGAACGCTCGACGAGCCGGGCGAACTCTTCGTCGGTTCGACCGGGCGAAGTTGCCGCTGAAACGAGGGGCATTCCGATGGTGAACACGTCGTCAAAGGTGTGCTCGGGTCGGGCGGTTTGGTCGACTCGGACACCGTCGGCTTCAATCGCAGCGACCGCAGTGTGCAGCACTTCGGCAACCGCATCCGACACCGGGCAGGCCGCGTCGTCGAGCCAGGCGGCGACACGAAGCGACCGTGCCTCGCCGCGAGCAGGCGCCAACGGTGTAGATGAATCGCGAATGATGTCGACCATGAGTTCAAGATCGCCAACAGTTCGCGCGAGTGGACCAACGACATTGACGTCAGCATCGAGCGACCCGTACGTGAGGTGGTCGATGTACCCGCGTTGCGGCACGAGACCGAACGATGGCTTATGTCCGCACACTCCAGCGAAATGTGCGGGCAGTCGAACAGAACCTCCGATATCGGTACCGAGTTCAACCGGGGTGATACCTGCCGCGACTGCTGCCGAGGCACCGCCGGATGACCCTCCCGGCGTTCGGCTGAGGTCCCAAGGGTTAGCGGTGCGACCGAACATCTCGTTGACGGCCTGTACGTCGCCCGACCATCGTGGAAGGTTCGTCTTTCCCCAAATCACCGCGCCTGCGCTGCGCACTGCAGCGACCGCGTCGGCGTCACGATCGGGCACATGTTCAGCGAGTTCAATGGCGCCACCTGTTGACCGCATGCCGTGCACCGCGAGCGCATCTTTGACGGTCATCGACAGGCCCGCGAGCGGACCCAGTTGACGACCGTTCGCACGGTCGTCATCGATGCCTGTGGCTACCGAACGGGCACGATCAAGATCGGTGGTGATGACCGCGTTGAGCGAATCATCGATTGCCTCACGTCGCGCAATGTGGACATCGAGCAACTCGCGTGCCGAGATCGTTCGCTGCTCAAGCGCGTTGAGTTGCTCTTGCGCAGACGACAGTGTGATGTCCTCGGCACCCATGGGTTGAGCGTAATTCGTCGGTCGATCGTGGTCGACCCCGGGCGTTAGCTACCCGGTTGAGGGACGACACGCAGGTATGGCTTCACCGTCGTCCACCCATTCGGGAAGAGTTCGGCGGCTTCTTCGTTCGTCACCGCAGAACCGATGATGACATCGTCGCCATGCTTCCAATCGGCTGGTGTCGCGACCTTGTGCTTCGCGGTGAGCTGCAAAGAGTCGATGACCCGGAGCAGTTCGTCAAAGTTGCGACCGGTTGAAGCGGGGTACGTGAGCGAAAGTTTGATCTTTTTGTCGGGGCCGATGACGAACACCGAACGAACGGTGAGGGTGTCATTCGCGTTCGGATGGATCATCTCGTAAAGGTCGGCAACGGTGCGGTCGCTGTCGCCGATCATCGGGAAGTTGACAGGTGTGCCTTGGGTTTCGGCGATGTCCTGCTCCCACTCGAGGTGGCTGTCAACGGGGTCGACGGAGAGCCCGATGACCTTCACATTGCGCTTATCGAACTCGGGCTTAAGTCGGGCGACAGTGCCAAGTTCGGTCGTGCATACCGGAGTGAAATCCTTCGGATGACTGAAGAGCACACCCCACGAATCGCCGAGCCACTCGTGAAAGGCGATGTCGCCGTGTGTTGTTGGGGCAGTGAAATCGGGGGCGACATCACCAATACGAACGGACATGATTTCCTCGTTTCCTTTAAATATGACCTAACTAGTCATATTTTAGATGACGATCTGGTGACATGCAACCTCGACGAGCGACCTACCATCCGTACATGGCAGACGACTCGATCATGTTGCGCAACGCCACCGACCTCGCCGGACTCGTTCGACGAGGAGAGGTATCGCCAACAGAACTCCTCAACTCCGCAATCGCTCGTTACGAGAAGTACAACCCAACCCTGAACGCTGTCATCGTCGAACGCATCGACGCTGCACGCGCCCATGCCGCCGAACTCGATGCCGAGGCGGCTCGTGGTGATTTCCGAGGGCCGCTCCACGGCATACCGATGACGATCAAGGAGGCCTTCGATTGGGCAGATACACCGTCGACATGGGGAAACACTGCGTGGGCGAACAACATCCCAACCCAGAACGCGGTCACCGTCGACCGCCTACTCAACGCCGGCGCAAATATTTACGGCAAAACCAACGTGCCATTCATGCTGGGTGACTGGCAAAGCTTCAACGACATCTACGGCACGACAAATAACCCGTGGGACGTGACACGCGTGCCGGGAGGGTCCTCCGGTGGATCAGCGGTTGCACTTGCGACCGGAATGGCAGCTCTCGAACTTGGAAGCGACATCGGCGCCTCGATTAGAAACCCGGCGCACTACTGCGGTGTATTCGGGCATAAGCCAACAATGTCACTCGTACCATTCGAAGGTCACGTCGTGCCCGGCAACCTGCCCGAGCAGGACATTGCAGTGTGCGGGCCGCTCGCACGTTCCGCCGCCGACCTCGACCTCGCGTTATCGGTGCTCGCCGGGCCGACCGGGCTCCGGTCAACCGGATATAAACTCGCCCTACCCGAGGCGACCCAAGTTGATCTCTCCGAGTTCAAAGTTGCCGTCATGCTCGATACGCCGGTGATCGAAAACGACTCGGTGTTACTCGACGCGCTCGGCAACGCCGTAGACGCCCTCGCCAAAGCCGGTTGTCGAATCAGCGAGGCGAGCCCTGACATTGATCAACATGAGTACCACGAGAACTACCTCATGCTTCTTCGTGCAGCAACCGGTGCAGTGTCGAGCGCCGAGGTGCTCGCCGCGGCAACCGAAGGTGCGAAGGCATGGGACTCAGGCGATCGCGGGTATCAGGCACTTGTCGACCACGCGATGACGATGACCCATCACGAATGGTGGCAACACCACAACCGTCGCGAGGGATACCGGCTGGCGTGGGCGTCGTTCTTCGACGACTATGACTTGCTGCTCTGCCCAACGGCAGCCTCAACCGCATACCCGCATGATCACACTGGCACCCGAGCAACTCGACGCATTCCAATTAACGGTGGCACTGAGCCGGTCGTCGACCAACTGTTTTGGGCTGGCTGGTCCTGCAACTCGTATCTGCCAGGAACCGTCGCCCCAGTTGGGCTCTGTGCTGACGGGCTTCCAGCCGGAATTCAGATCGTCGCCCCGCACCTCCACGACCGACGAGGCATCAGATTTGCGAGTCTCGTGGAGCAAACCCTGGGCGGTTTTGTCGCACCACCCGGATACGAATAAGCGATGGTCGCTGCGCTCGACGGAGTCACAGTTCTCGCGCTTGAACAGGCGGTGGCGGTTCCGTTTGCCACCCGTCAACTCGCCGATCTCGGCGCACGGGTCATCAAAATCGAGCGCCCACTCGTCGGTGATTTTGCTCGGCATTACGACACGCGTGTCAACGGCTTGTCGAGTTACTTCGCGTGGCTCAACCGGTCAAAACAGTCGCTCGCGATCGACCTCAAATCGGCAGATGGCGCCGAGGTCATTCGCGATCTTGCAACGCGATGCGATGTGGTCATACAGAACCTCGCACCCGGCGCAACCGAGCGACTTGGACTTGCGTCCGCGACGTTGCGTGAAGCGAAACCTTCGCTCATCACCGTTGACCTCACCGGGTACGGATCGAATGGCCCGCTGGCCGGTCGCAAGGCCTACGACCTACTCATCCAAGCCGAGGCTGGATTGCTGTCGGTGACTGGGACATCCGATGAGATCGTGCGCGCCGGAATCTCCGTTGCTGATATCGCCGGTGGGATGTACGTCTACTCAGCGGTACTCGCTGCCTTGGTTCACCGTGAGCGCACCGGTGAAGGAACTGCGATCGAAGTTTCACTGTTCGATGCCCTCGTCGAATGGATGGGGCACCCAGTTCACTACGCGATGTATACCGGTGAAGCGCCCGCCCGGGCGGGTGACTCACACCCGACGATTTACCCGTACGGCTCATTCGCGGCCTCAGACGGCCGCATCCAATTCGGCATTCAGAATGAGCGCGAGTGGGTGTCGTTTTGCTCACAGGTACTTGAGGTAGCCGAGGTGGCGACCGATCCGATGTTCGTGACGAATGCCGATCGACACGAACATCGACGCGAGTTGCAACAACGAATCGAAGCAGCCTTTGTGACACAAACGGTGGCTGAGATCTCGCGTCGTCTTGACGCGGCAGGCATCGCCTATGGAATGGTGAACGACGTACCTGCGCTTCTCGAGCATCCCCAACTTGTCGAGCGTCAGCGCTGGTCAGAAGTTGGCAGTCCAAATGGACGCATTCGCACGTTGCGACCAGTTGCGATCATGCATGGTCATGACGAACCGATCGGGCCGGTTCCCGCAGTCGGTGAGCACACCGCTCAGATTCTTACTGAACTCGGATACGACGCTGATGCGATCGCGGCGCTCATCGCCTCAGGCGTTACCGCAACTTCTGAGAGCTAGCAACGGCGCGTTACTGCTGGCGGCGTCGCTCGACGAGTTGACGTGCAATGACGTTTCGTTGAATTTCGTTTGTGCCTTCGCCGACGATCATCAGCGGCGCATCGCGGTAAAAGCGTTCGACGTCAAATTCGGTTGAGTAGCCGTGCCCGCCGTGTATCCGAATTGCATCGAGCGTCACCTTTGCCGCCATTTCAGAGCAGAACAATTTCGCCATTCCGGCTTCGAGGTCGGCGCGAACACCGGTGTCGTAACGATCGGCTGCGTGGTAGTTGAGTCGCTGTCCGGCGGTGATCTGGGTTGCCATGTCGGCGAGCAGGTTGCCGACCGACTGATGTTTCCAGATCGGCTGGCCAAAGGATTCGCGCTGTTGCGCGTAGGCAAGAGCGTCGTCAAACGCGGCGCGCGCAACACCGATGGCTCGGGCTGCAACTTGGATTCGACCGATTTCGAGTCCGCCCATCATTTGTACAAAACCTTGGCCTTCGACGCCACCGAGGAGTGCATCACTTGGGACGAAACAATCCTCAAACGAGAGTTCACAACTTTCAACTCCGCGGTAGCCAAGCTTTGGAAGATTTCGGCCGACAGTGAATCCGGGCACCTTCTCGACCAGCAGTATCGAAATTCCCTTGTGGCGAGGCTCCGCGGACATGTCGGTGACGCACAGCAACGCGACGACATCGGACATCCGCGAATTTGTGATCCACGTCTTTGCGCCGTTGATGACATAACCATCGACGCCATCGCGGGTCGAGCGTGTCGCTGTCGTTCGAATTGCTTGCAGATCAGAACCACCATCAGGTTCAGTCAGCGCCATTGTCGCCCGAATTGCGCCGGTCGACATCGATGGCAGATAACGATCCTGCTGTTCGCTAGTTCCGTGTTTCGTCAGCAGTTTCGATACGACCGAGTGGCCGCCGAAGGCACCAGCGAGCGACATCCATCCACGCGCGATTTCCTCGGTGATGCGCGCGTACGCACGACCTGACACCGATCCTGAGCCCCATGGCTCACCGATGGCGAGGCCAAAGATGCCGATGTCTTTCATGCTGTCGATGAGTGCCGCCGGGTAGACATCGTCTTGTTCAAGTTGACGAACGACGGGCCGCACCTCTCGATCAACCCACTTCGCAACGACCTCAACGAACTCAGCCTCCTCGGGCGATAGTCCGTCCATCGATTCGAGCAACGACATCGCATAAGGATGCCACCTCGGGTCATCGACGACCGACTCGTTCGATGTCGGTGTCGCGACATAGTTTCCAGATTGACAGCAGAGGAGACGCAATGAGCACCGCGACCCAGATTCCCTTCGTTGAATATCTCGTACTTGAACCGGAACCACATCTCGTTGCACAGGAATGCACATCGTGCGGAGCGCGCTACTTCGATCGACGAAACGCGTGTGCAGGTTGCTTCGCAACCGATTTCACCCCGGTCGAGATCGCAACCGAAGGGACCCTTCGAGCGTTTTCGATCGTCACCTTCGCTGCACCCGGAGTAGCGGTGCCATTTGTCGCCGCCGTTATCGATTGCGGCGGCACGAGCGTTCGTGCGAACATCATCAACTGCCCGCCAGACCCAGAACACGTGAGTCTCGGCATGAAAGTCCGCCTTGCAACTACTGTTGTCGGTACCGACGCTGCAGGAGTTGAGGCTGTCAATTACGGATTTGAACCCGCCTGAACCGGCGGCTCATCGAAGGAGAAATCATGAGCAGAAGCGACGACATTTGGATCCTCGGAATCCACATGACCAAGTTCGGCAAGCATCCCAACCTCGACGTCGTCGACCTCGGTGCGCAAGCCATCCAGGGTGCTCTCGCCGACGCAGGCGTGACAATGGCCGACATCGGCATCCTTGCAGCCGGCAACTTGCTCGGCTCGGGCAGCATTGCGCAACAGCTGCAAAAACAAGTGGGGCAAACAGGTATTCCGGCCTACAACGTGTCAAACGCCTGTGCAACCGGAGCAACTGCGCTTCGCACGGCGATTATGGCGGTGAAGGCAGGCGAGGTTGATATGGGACTCGCGGTCGGGGTCGAGAAACTTGCTGGCGCAGGTCTTCTTGGAGCAGGCGGACGGGCGAAGGCCGACGAGAGCGAGTGGGCTCGCAATGGCCGATTCGGCGCCGTCGGACCCGTCGACGGCCGCATTGGAACCGAGTCGATGCCGGGCGTCTTCGCTCAGATCGGCATGGAGTACGGACACAAATATGGTGGGACGAGTTTTGAGCTGTTCGCAAAGATCAGCGAGAAGAACCACGGACACTCGACGCTCAACCCGCTCGCCGCGTACAACAAGGCGATGAGCCTTGACCAGATCATGAACGATGTCATGATCGCTTACCCGAATACGCGTCCGATGTGTTCTGCGAACTGTGACGGCGCCGCTGCCGCCGTCGTCGTAAATGGTGAGAAACTCAAGACGCTCTCTCTTGAGCAGCAACGTCGCGCCGTCAAAGTGTCGGCATCGATTCTCACGAGCGACCCGTGGCAAGAGGCCTGCCAGGTGCTCCCTGATGTCAACACACTCACCCGGAACGCTGCCAATCAGGCCTACGAGCAGGCGGGTGTCGGACCAAATGACCTCGATTTGGTTGAGCTGCACGACTGCTTTGCAACAGCGGAACTTGTGCACTACGACAACCTCATGCTCTGCGAGGAGGGGGGTGCGGTCGACTTCTTTGAGTCAGGTGCTCCGTATCGCGACGGTCGGCTTCCGGTGAATGTGTCGGGCGGACTTCAATCAAAAGGCCACCCAATTTCTGCAACCGGTATCGCCAACATCTGGGAGGTCTGCCAGCACGTTCGTGGTGAGGCAGGGGACCGGCAGATTGAAGGTGCAAAAGTGGGCCTTGCCCACGTCATCGGACTTGCCTCGGCATGTGGTATCCACATCCTTGAGCGCTCCGCCGCCTAACCGAACGTTTCTCGAACGACGCAAGTCATCGGTGCACCGAGTCGGCTCAGCGCACACGACCTGATGGATCCCTCAGCGGACGCTTCCATACCCACGATCGACCTGCGCGAACCGGCTACGGAGGTCGCGCTGGCTCTTGATCGCGCGTGTTCTCAGTACGGGTTTGCTCAGATCGTAGGGCACGACATCGCCGCCGATATCGAAGGATCTGCGTGGCAATGTGCCCGAGACTTTTTCGCGCTGCCGGTTTCTGATCGACTTGCGGTTGCCATCCCTCAAGGTGAGGCCTATGGCTACGGCCCGTACCTCAACGAACGACTCGCGGCGAGCCGGGGCTCGCAGACACCCGCTGATCTCAAAGAAACGTTCTCGATCGGGCCGTTCGATTATCCGGTGAATGTTGACGACATCGTGGATGCTGACCCGGCTGCCGCGTTCGCGTATTCGCCGAATCGTTGGCCTCAGGCGATGCCGCAGATGGAACAGGTCATGCGCCGTTATTACGACGAGCTTGCTGCGTTGTCGTCGCGGTTGTTGTCACTCATGGCGGTAGGTCTCGGCGCATCTCCGCACACATTCGATGCGTCGATCAATGAACACACGTCTGCCCTACGGCTGTTGCACTATCCCGACGTGAACCATTCGCAGGTGCAGGAAGGGCAACTTCGAGCCGGATCGCACTCGGACTACGGCACGCTCACGTTGCTACGTCAAGACGACGCCCCCGGCGGTCTTGAGGTGCAACATCGCGACGGCAGCTGGTGGCCGGTACCGGCGGTTGATGGCGCGTACGTGCTCAATATTGGTGATGCGCTTGAACGCTGGACTGCCGGTCGCTGGCGATCGACGCTCCATCGTGTGCAACTACCCCCTGCGAATATCGAACGCGGTACCGAACGGCAATCCATTGCCTTCTTCCACAACGCCAATTGGGATGCGGTCATCGATGTCCTCCCAGAGTGTCGAGTAGCAGATGTCGAAGTTGCCGAGCCGATTACCGCTGGCCGGCATCTGATGGAACGTTTTCGCTCTACTCAGCCGTCGATGTGAGATGACCGATCATCAGCCACGGGTGCCCGTTCGCACCTTTAAACCGCGCCGACGTCGAATGTCAACGACGCGGGCGTCAGCATTTGAACGGCTGTTGCCGAGACATGGTTTGGAGGTCGAAGGAGATCACATCGACTTCGCTGGTCGCTTCGGTGCGGACACTGCGGTCACGATCGAAATTGGATCAGGTGCCGGCGAGGCTGCGCTCGAAATGAGCCGGCTGCATCCAGACCGTCATCACATCGCGATCGATGTGCACACCCCCGGTATTGCGCGACTTCTTGCCGAAGTCGAGCGACTCGATCAGACGAACCTCAGTGTCGTGCACGGCGATGCCCTTGAGTTTCTGCGTCGTGTACCCGACGAATCGGTCACGGAGTTTCATCTCTGGTTTCCGGACCCGTGGCCAAAAGTTCGACAGGCGCCGAGACGACTCGTCCAGCGGGCGAACCTCGAGTGTTTTGCGCGGTTGCTCGTACCAGGCGGGACGATTCGACTCGCCACCGACATCGATGAGTACGCAGCCTTTGCCCGGCAGGAATGTGCTCAGGTTTCCACGCTGCGGTGGGTGACAGTTGAACGTGCGCACGATCGACCGATCACAAGATTTGAGCGCAAAGGACTCGACGCAGGTCGACAGGTGACCGATGTTGAGATGGTTCGCGTCGATGTCGCAGCGTCGTGATGATGTGCGGCTATTCGTCGTTCATGAGTTGGCCGAGACGATCGACCGACTCAATGAATTCTTCAACCATTTCGTACACAACCCGTGCCGCTGGTTTCGAGACATTCATCGTTCCGACGATTTGGCCGACGAAGTAGTTCGCTAACTGGGCGGCACCTGACGACGTATCGTGAGCGGCGCGATCGATGCGGCGGATTGCCTCATCGACCAGCATTGGCTGCAACGGCATGGGAAGCGGTGACGGGTTTGCGGGATCCTCCCAGGCATCGGTCCAAGCGGTACGCAACTGTCGCGCCGGTTTTCCGGTGCGTGACTTTGAGCGAAGCGTGTCGGAGGAGGTTGCATTGAGGAACTTCTCCTTGACCGTCGGATGAGTTTCAGCCTCCTCAGTGGTGAGCCACACTGAGCCGCACCACACCCCTTCGGCACCGAGCGCCATCGATGCGGCCATCTGACGCCCTCGACCGATGCCACCAGCACCGAGTACCGGTGCGCGATCACCGACAGCATCGACGATTTCAGGAATGAGCACCATCGTGCCGATTTCGCCAGTGTGACCGCCTGCCTCTGAACCCTGCGCAACGATGAGGTCAACGCCGACAGCGACATGGCGTTCGGCGTGTTGCGCTTTGCCGGCAAGGGCACCGACGAGGCGACCCTCCTCATGCACCCGGTCAAGCATGTGTGCAGGTGGAGGTCCGAGGGCATTCACGACGAGCGCTGCACGGTGCGCGAGTGTGATCTCAAGTTGTGGAGCCGCACGATCAGCCGTCAGAGGTGCCGACTTCGTCTCCGCACCGAGGCCGCGTCCCGTCTGTTCCTCAGCGAGCGCAGGCACGCGGTACTCATCGAGCAGCCGATCAACAAACTCGCGATGCTCCCCCGGAATCATCTCCCACAATGCGGCAACCGTCATACCGCCTTGATCCGACCCGGTGTACTTCGCTGGAACAATGAGATCGACGCCATACGGAAGATCGCCCACCTGCTCCTCGATCCATTCAAGATCGATTTCAAGTTGTCGATCGGAGTGGCCCGCGGCGCCGAGCACGCCGAGACCGCCAGCCTTCGTGACCGCGGCGACCACGTCGCGACAGTGACTGAAGGCGAGAATCGGAATGTCGATGTTCAGCATGTCGGTCACGCGTGTTCTCATTGTTGTTCCTTTCGTCCTCTCGACTCAGCCCATGTCATCCCGGCATCGCCATGAATATCTCGCGGTAGTCCGAGCACGAGTTCAGCGACGATATTTCGCTGCACAGCGAACGTGCCTCCGCCGAGCGTGAGCGCCGGAGCAAAGAGAAATCCGTAATGCCACAGCGGGTCGACCTCGGGAAATTGGCTTCCTTGTCCTCGTGCGAAATTCACTTCGGTGGCACCGCGCTGCGCGGACCGCGGAATTCCCCCAGCAGGACCCGACCCGTCGAGCATGCCGTCGGCCCCAACGAGTTCTTTCGCGAGTTCCATGACGTGTTGACCGTGCTCGTCACCCATTATCTTTTGAATGGATGCCTCAGCGCCTGGTGTGCGCCCGTTGAGGCGTGCGCTCAACGTGCGCAAACGGTTGAGCCGTAGCACCTCAGATTCGATATGAAGCGCGGCGATTTTTTGCCGAGTGAGGCGGTCATCGCTGCCCCCGTTTCTACGAACGACGTCAATGAGGTCGGCCGCCGATGGTCCCGAACCCCACAAGGAGCCTGAGGACGAGAGCGAGACACGCTCGTTCGCAAGTGTCACCTTCGCAAGGCGCCAACCGTCGCCCTCCTCGCCAACTCGATACTCAACCGGTAGTCGTACATCGTCGAAAAAGGTCTGGTTGAACGAATGCGCTGTCGTCATGTCGATGATTGGTGACAGCGTCACCCCGGGAGTGTCCATCGGCAGGATGAAATATGAAATGCCCTTGTGTTTCGGCACATCGGGATCGGTTCGAGCGATGAGAATGCCGAAGTCAGAGTGGTGGGCGCCACTCGACCAGATTTTTGAGCCGTTGATGATGTATTCGTCGCCGTCGCGCACCGCACGGGTGGACAGCGACGCGAGATCTGAACCTGAATCCGGCTCGCTGAACAACTGGCACCATTGTTCTTCACCGCTAAAGATCTTCGGAAGGAACCGCTCCTTCTGCCAGTCACTTCCGGCGAGTAAAATTGTCGGTGCGGCCCAGCCGACACCAATCGGATTGGACGACACCGATGTCGGTCCAATCTGGGCTGCACGTAGCTCCTCATCGATGATGAGTTGATGCATCGGATCAGCTTCCAGTCCCCACGGTTTCGGCCAATGCGGCACTAGGTAACCGGCCTGCAACAGGTCGGTGCTCGATGGCTGCGGATGCTCTTCTAGCCAAGCACGAACCTCAAGGCGACGAGGATCGTTGTCTGCCGGCATATCGAAATCCATCAGTTCACCTCCGCCCACGTTCCTGCTGCTGGGCCGTCGGTGGCGCCACCGGCAAATGCCTGCGCAAGCACCATCCACTCTCGTGCGAGATCGCCTTCGGTCACCAGCGAGGTGTCGTCAACGTGCCGTCGTTGCGTCACGACGAGACAGAAATCAACTGCGCTTCCGCGCACCGATGCAGTGGCATCGTCGTGTTGCCACTGCCACACATCGCCTGATGGTGCGTCAAGCACAACTGAGACTGGCAGCGACGGCACCTCCATCCCACGGTTCACATAACTCCATCCGCGCGTGATGACACCGAGTTGCGCAATATGTCGAAGACGGTCTGTCGGTTTTCGGGTAGCGCCAATCGTGTCGGCGATGTCTTGACCATGGGCCCAAGCTTCCATGAGTCGTGCCGTGAGAAATGAACGTGCCCCCATCGACGGTCCGTACCACTCGATCCGACTGTCATCGCTCAGGGAGTTCGCGACGAGCGCGAGCGCAGCACGATTTGACCGCCACTCTCCGAGCAAACCCTCAGCGGTGAGCGAACGTAGTGGCGCCATCGTTTCGCTATCAAAGCGTTCTGGTTCCGCCATGAGCGATTGCAATGTGGCTCGATGGTCGCGAAACGCGTCCTCATCTCGAATTGCCAAGGCGGCTGTGGCGTCAAAGTAGGTGAGGTGTGCAATCTGGTCAGCGATCGTCCAGCCCGGGCTAGGAGTAGGAGTTTTCCACGCATCCTCATCGAGTGGAGCGACGAGTGTGTCGAGGTCCGCCTGTTCTTCGATGAGATGAGCGAGTACCTCAGCAACCGCCATTTGAACCCTCCTTCGTCGAGCCTCACAGCCGACACAAGGGGCTGTCGAGCGTTGTTGCCGACGACTTGGGCGGCGGCGGCGTTTGACTCCCGAAGGTACCACCACGTACCGTCAGCATTCGTGTCGAACACATCGCCAGGGGGGAGCGCGACTCGACCGCGATCGTTGATCCGATCTCGGCTTGATACGCGCAGCCAAGAGTTCATCGATAACGCAGCGGCGATGGCCGATTTGTGGTCGCTCGTCGCCGATGAACTTGCGAAAGTCGAGACGATCGGCGGGCAACGGTACGTCGATCGCCATCGTAAACGCGGAAAAATGCTTGCCCGCGAGCGCATTGAGCAACTCGTCGATCCTGACACTCCGTTTCTCGAACTCAGTCCGCTTGCGGGCTGGGGCTCGGAGTTCCCGATTGGGGCGGGCGTCGTCATGGGAATCGGCATTGTCGAAGGCGTCGAGGTCGGGATTACTGCGACCGACATGACGTATCGGGGCGGTTCATCAAACCCCCGAACGGTTGAAAAGGGTTCGCGATTTTTTGAGATCGTGCAGGAGAATCGACTCCCTTGGATCGCGCTGAACGAATCTGCCGGTGCAGATCTTCCACATCAAGCTGACATCTTCGTGCGTGGGGGAGCGAGTTTTAAACATCAGACACGGTTGTCACGACTCGGTGTACCGACGATTGCTGTCGGTTTTGGCCCCGCGACTGCAGGTGGCGCGTACACCCCGGGTATGAGCGATTACACCGTGTTCGTCAAAGATCGCGGCACCGCGTATCTCGGTGGACCGCCCCTCGTCAAAATGGCGATTGACGAGATTGTTGACGAAGAAACCCTCGGTGGTGCTGAAATGCACTCTCGGGTCAGCGGACTGTCGGACTACCTCGCGGTTGATGAGATGGATGCCTTACGGATCACCCGTGAGATCGTCGCCCATCTCCGGTGGAAGAAGCTCGGTCCAGGGCCATCCGAACCGGCCGACGAACCGCTGTACTCAACCGACGAACTCATCGGGTGCGCCTCGGCAGATGTGCGGGTGCCCTTCGATATTCGCGAGGTGTACGCCCGGGTGCTTGACGGCAGTCGCTTCGAAGAGTTCAAGCCGCTGTACGGCGACAAGCTGATCTGCGGATGGGGTTCGGTGCACGGGTTTCCCGTCGGATTCATCGGCAACAACGGAATTCTCTTCTCGGAGGAAGCGTCGAAAGGAGCACAGTTCATTCAACTGTGCAATCGCACCGACACACCGCTTGTCTTCCTTCACAACATCACGGGCTTCATGGTGGGTTCGAAAGCCGAGCGGGGCGGCATTATTCGAAACGGCGCAAAGCTCATTAATGCAGTGTCAAACTCGGCAGTGCCACACATCGTTCTCATGGTTGGCGCCTCCTACGGAGCGGGCAACTACGGCATGGCCGGCCGCGCCTACGATCCGCGATTCGTTTTCACCTGGCCAAACCACAAGATTGCAGTCATGGGCGGACGTCAACTCGCCGGCGTCATGGACATTGTTGCGAGAAACGCCGCCGCAGGACGTGGAGATCCAGTGAACGAAGACCAGCTCAACGCTCAGAAGGAGGCGCTCGAGGCACAAATCGAGAGCGAAAGCTCGGCGCTATATGCGACCGGCCGCATCTGGGACGACGGCATCATTCACCCGAACGACACACGCCATGTGCTCGGCATGGCACTTTCGATTGTCCACTCGAACGAGGTCAAAGGCACCTCCGAGTACGGGGTGTGGAGGCACTGACGATGGCAACACCCCACAACATTTCACGAATATTGATCGCCAATCGCGGCGAGATCGCGCGACGCATTGCTCGAACGGCTCACGCTCGCGGCATGACCTGCGTCGGCGTGTACTCAGAACCCGATCGTCACGCTGCCCACCTCGACGACATGGACCTCGCAGTGGCGCTCGGTGGAGCGACGGCGGCAGAGAGTTATCTCCGCACCGACGCGATCATTGCGGCTGCGATCGCAACAGGTTGCGACGCCGTTCACCCCGGTTACGGGTTTCTTGCCGAGAACGCTCAGGCGGCACGCGACATCGAACGAGCAGGTCTCATTTGGATCGGACCGACGCCGGAACAGATCGAACTGCTCGGAGACAAGATCGCCGCAAAACGCGCGGCCGTTGCAGCCGGCGTACCGACGACGGACATCTTCATCGTCGGCGCCACGGGGGATGTACCCGACGGCGTCCCGTTTCCTGCGCTCGTGAAAGCAGCGGCAGGTGGCGGCGGTCGCGGTATGCGCATCGTCCGAAAACAGAACGATCTTGCCGAGGCGGTCGCGGCTGCCTCTCGTGAGGCGAAGGCAGCCTTCGGCGACGCGACGGTGTTCATCGAGCCCTACATTGAAAGTGGACGACATATCGAAGTCCAGATCGTTGGTGACGGAGATGGTGATGTCGTGCATTTCGCCGAACGTGACTGCTCGGTGCAGCGTCGAAATCAGAAGGTCATCGAAGAGGCGCCAGCACCCCGATTGTCAGATGATGTCCGGTCACGACTTCATCAGGGAGCGTGCGACCTCGCGCGGCACGTGAACTATCGAGGAGCGGGCACGGTGGAGTTCCTTGTGTCTGCAGACGGAACGATCACATTTCTCGAAGTCAACACACGGCTTCAGGTTGAACATCCGGTAACCGAGGCCATTACCGGGGTCGATCTCGTCGGCGTGCAGTTTGATGTCGCAATGGGTCGAGGGATTGGAATGTCGCAGAGTGATGTGCGTGTCTGCGGGCACGCCGTCGAGCTTCGGGTGGTTGCCGAAGACCCTGCAAGCGGATGGCTGCCGTCAACGGGGGTGATCGAGTCGTTCAAAGTCCCGAACACTGTGCGCCTCGACAGCGGAGTGCAACCCGGTAGCGAGGTGTCGACGAACTATGACTCCCTGCTCGCCAAGGTCATTGCGGTGGGTGACACCCGCGAGGAGAGCCTCGCTCGAGCGGCCGACGCGATGCGGCGGGCCGACATTTCCGGGCTTCGAACGAATGTCGACATGCTCATCTCGGTGCTCACCGAGGCGGAGTTCTACAAGGGCGGTGTCGACACCGCATATCTCGATCGGCACCCGGAGGTGCTCAGCGGTGGGCGCCCGTCCGAGTCCGATATTGAAGCGCATCTCATCGCGACTGTGCTGCAACGAGTGGCAGCACATCGCGCCGCTGATGACAAGTGGGGTTTTGCTCCAGCAGGATGGCGAAATGTGGCAACCCGGGGTCAGCGCAGCACGTTCACCGAGCTAGCGGGTCCACACGACAAGGACTACTCGGTCGAATATCGACGTCTGAATGATCTCGAGTGGGAGTTCCGAATTGGTGACCACCCGGTTGCTGATGGTGATGGCGCGCTCGCTCCCGACGTCCGAACCCCACATCGTGTTCGCATCGGCGTCCACGCCGTCGAAGTCGACGGAGTGCGTCGCACCGTCACCGTTCGCCGCAGCAATGTTGGAACATGGGTCTGTGCATCGTCGGCTGGTCGTACCGAATGGGCGGAACAGCCAAGATTTGCCGATCATGATGCCGAACTCGTCGGGTCAGGGCCCGTCGCGCCACTTCCGGGTACGGTCATCGACGTCAAGGTTGCTGCTGGTCAACGCGTGGCCGAAGGCACGGTGCTCATGGTGATCGAAGCGATGAAAATGGAGCATCAGATCACGTCGCCGACCGATGCCGTCGTCGTCGAAGTGAAATTTGGCGTCGGTGAACGCGTCGACATGGGTGACGTGCTCGTCGAACTCGAAGCCGAGGCCCTTGACAATGGCTGAACCGATTCGAATTGCGAACTGTTCGGGATTCTTCGGCGATCGGCTCTCGGGTGCTCGCGAGATGGTTGACGGTGGCCCGATCGATGTGCTCACCGGTGACTGGCTCGCCGAACTCACCATGCTCATTCTCAGTCGCATTCGTGCCAAAAATCCGGGACGTGGTTTTGCCTCAACTTTCGTGACGCAAATGGAGCAGGTGATGGGGTCGTGCCTCGACCGAGGCATCAAAGTTGTCTCAAATGCAGGCGGCCTCGATCCTGGTGGTTGCGCAGACGCGCTATCAGAGGTGGCGGACCGTCTTGGACTTGCCCCAAGAATTGCCTTCGTTGATGGTGACGATCTCATGGAACGTGCGGTCGCGCTCGCCGCAGCTGGCGATCTTGTCGCGTTCGACCCGAACAACGGCCTTGGAGACGTCACTCGATACGTGTCGGCGAACGCGTACCTCGGGTGCTGGGGAATTGTCGATGCGCTCGCTGGGGGAGCCGACATCGTGGTCACTGGTCGCGTGACCGATGCTGCTGTGGTGTGTGGGCCAGCGGCACATCACCACGGATGGAAGCGAACAGACTGGGATGCGCTCGCAGGGGCAGTCGTCGCAGGACATGTCATCGAATGTTCCGGTCAGGCCACCGGTGGAAATTATTCGTTCTTCACTGAGGTTCCCGGTCGTCAGCGCGTTGGCTTTCCGTGGGCTGAAGTCCATGAGGATGGCTCGAGTGTGATCGGGAAGCACGATGGCACGGGTGGACTCGTATCGGTTGGAACCGTGACGAGCCAGTTGCTCTACGAAATTGGGGGGCATCGTTACCTAGGTCCCGACGTCACGTCGCGGTTTGACACGATCGAACTTGAAGCAGTCGGTGAAAATCGTGTGCGAATTTCAGGCACCCGCGGCGAACCCCCGACGGGAAATCTGAAGGTTGCGATGAACGAGCTCGGCGGTTACCGCAACGACATGGTGCTCGCCGTCACCGGTCTCGACATCGAGGAGAAAGCGGTGATGGCGATCGAAGCCTTGTGGGACGCGTCGCCATTTCAACCGGAAGATTTCGCCGAGTGCGAGGTCAAACTCGTGCGCACCGATCACGAGGACCCGGCGAGCAACGAAGCGGCAACCGCTCAACTTCGAATTTCGGTCAAGGATCGCGACGAACGCAAGGTTGGACGCGCATTCTCGAACGCGCTTACTGAAACCGGTTTGTCGAGCATTCCGGGGTTCTATTCGCTTTCCGGGGGACCATCAGCCGGGCATCCGTATGGGGTGTATCGCCCCGCTCTCGTTCCGGCCAATCTTGTGCCGTCGTACGTCCACTTCGACGGGTCAACTCGCTTGGTCGAGTCGACGAGCCCATTCGAAGAGGTCGGCGTGATCAACTCGCGACCGGGGCCGTCAGGACCGGTTCCATCTGGTCCAACTCGTCGTGCACCGCTCGGAACGCTCTTTGGTACGCGCAGCGGCGACAAAGGTGGTGACGCTAATCTCGGCATCTTCGCTCGTCGCGATGAGGACTATCTGTGGCTCGACGCCACGTTGACCATCGATGAGTTCCGTCGACTGCTGCCAGAGACATCGTCGTTCGAAATCGACCGATACGCGTTCCCCAATTTGCGTGCACTCAACTTCGTTGTTCACGGCATTCTCTCCGAAGGCGTCGCCGCATCGACGCGAAGCGACAGTCAAGCAAAGAGTCTCGGCGAGTGGCTTCGGGCACGATTCGTTGAACTGCCGGTTCGCCTGCTCGACTGAACGCCGATGACTGCCTTTCAGCCTCTTGCAGGTATTCGCGTCCTTGATTTCACCGCCGTCATCATGGGCCCGCTTGGAACCCAAATTCTTGCCGACATGGGCGCCGAGGTGACGGTGATCGAAACGCCGACAGGTGACGCGAATCGACATATGGCTGCAGGTCCGGATCCGAATGTGTCGGGCGTGACGATGAATCTCATGCGAAACAAACGCAGCGTCGTGCTCGATGTCCATACTGCTGAAGGTCGGAGAATTCTCGAACAACTCGTCGCAGAAAGCGATGTGTTTGTGACGAACCTTCGGCCGGGTTCACGCGCCCGCGCGCGGCTGACCTTCGAGGATCTCGTAACCCATCGAAAAGACCTCGTTTGGGTTGCGGCCGCCGGCTACGACCCGAACTCGGCGAACGCCGATGATCCTGCGTATGACGACATCATCCAGGCTGCGACAGGTTTCGTTGATACGAACGATCGAGCAGGTTTGTCGCCGGTGCTTTCGCCTGTGCTCATTGCCGACAAGGTCTCGGGCATGGTGCTTGCGCAGGCGGTTCTCGCTGGCTTACTTCACCGCGAACGCACCGGTGAAGGAAGCGAAACCATTCTTGCGATGTATGACCTTCTGCGTGGCTTCTTGCTTGTCGAGCATGGAGTTGGCGCGATTCCTGAACCGCAGCTCGGACCTGCGGGGTACCCGAGACTCTTGAGTCGGGAACGTCGTCCGTTGCGAACCGCGGACGGTGGACTTGTCGCAATCCTCGCCTACGAACGGCACCATTTCGAAGGGCTTATTCGAATCGGCGGTCGACTCGACATGCTCGACGATGAGCGGTTTGTGTCACGACAGGGACGACTCGAACACATCGATCTCCTATATCGCGAGTACCAACGTCTCGCGCTTGAGCACACGACCGAGGAGTTTCTTGCGGCCTGTCATCGCGAGTCAGTTCCGGCTCATGCAGTCGCGACGCTTGATGACGTCATCAATGGCTTGCCGATCGTCGATCATCCAACGCTCGGCAAGTACCGACTCACACCATCTCTTGCCGCCGGGGTGCCAGTCGATATGGCGCCGCGGCGAGCGGCTCCACTCCTTGGTGAAAACGGGCGAGAAGTGCTCGCCGAACTCGGTTACTCCGATGCCGAAATCGACGCGCTTGAGGACTCGGGCGTGCTTGGAAGGTACCGTTCCTCACGTGAGTGATGACATAACGATCGGTCGACCGCGACCCTCGGTCGTTGGTTTACCCGCATATCGACCTGGCCGTGACGCAAAACAAGCCCAGATTGATCACGGAGTTGTCGATGCGATCAAGCTCGCATCGAATGAAAACCCGGATGGCCCGATCGCCAGCGTTGTTGATGCAGTCATCGCAGCGACGACCGGAGTGAATCGTTACGCCGACCACCGGGGGAGCGCACTGCGGGCTGTGCTGAGCGAATGGTTGCAGGTGTCACCTGAGGCGGTGACGATCGGCAACGGTTCGGTTGGGCTCCTCCAGCAAATATTTTTGACCTACCTCGACCCGGGCGACGAAGTCATTTTCGGGTGGCGATCATTCGAGGTGTACCCGATCTACTCCCAACTCGTCGGTGCAACCGCCGTCCGAATTCCGCTCCTCGACGACCTCACCTATGACGTCGACGGCATCATTGCAGCGATCTCGCCTCGCACCAAGGTTGTGATGTTGGCAACGCCCAATAACCCAACGGGAACCGTGCTCACTACGGCTGACATCATTCGTATCGCGAAAGCGGCAGGTAACGATGTCATTGTTGTGATCGATGAGGCCTATCGCGAGTTTGCAGGTGCTGCCGGCGGCGACCCGGTGCACGACGTCACGCCGCAATTCCCGAATGTGCTCGTGACGCGGACCCTCTCGAAAGCACATGGACTCGCTGGTCTTCGTGTCGGGTATGGCGTGGGCCATCCGTCAGTGATTTCTGACATCGACAAGGTTGCGGTGCCGTTTCACGTCAACGGACTTGCTCAAGCCGCAGCAATCGCAGCTATCGCAAATATTGCGGAAATCGAACAACGATGCGCCGCAATCGTCGCTGAACGTGCACGAGTCGAGGAAGTCTTACGATCGCTCGGCTGGTGGCACCCCGAGCATCACGGCAATTTCGTCTACCTTTCGACGGGTGCGCGGTCGATGGAATTCGCAACCGAACTCGAAAAGCGCGGCGTTGTCGTTCGACCATTCGATGGCGAGGGCATCCGTGTGACAATTGGTTCCACTCAGGAAAATGATCGATTCATCGGAGCAATCAAGGAGCTAGGAGTACCCGCGTGAGGATCACGGAGTATTTGTTTCCTGCGGACCCGAGGGAGTTCGGTAAGGACCCCGATTACCGTTTTACGCTTGCGAACGAGCGAACCTTTCTCTCCTGGATTCGGACTTCGCTCGCCCTTGTTGCTGGCGGGTTGGGTGCGGTTGTCGTACTTCGTGACATCCGCGGTGTTGAAATTCTTGGGATCATGGTGCTCGCGCTCGCATTCGTGACTGCGTCCACCGCGTTTCGACGGTGGTCACTCAATGAACGAGCGATGCGTCTCGATGAACCGTTGCCTGCATCGAATCTTCCGCAGATCACAGCAATCGGTGTTGCGCTCATTGGCGTCGCCGCTGTCGTCCTCCTCATCATCGATTCTCGATAATGAGTCGACGACGAGAACGTCTGGAAGCGAGACCCGAACGCTCGTTTGATCCGCCCCTCCCGCACGAACGAACGTCACTGTCATGGGAACGAACCGGGCTTGCGACGATTGTCGCCGGCGGGGCACTCGCGAAGTACGCCGCCTCGGACGCCCATTATCTGCTTGGCGTTATCGGCGCGATTTGGGTTGCGATTGGCGGATTCGTACTTTTCTGGGCCGAGTTCCGCTACGACTCGTTGCATGGACCACTGCGCGCGGGCGCAAACCCGGTGCATCCCTCGATGGTTCGATTCGTTGGCATCGCAACCGTGTTGTTCATTGCGTTCGCGCTCTTCCTCGTTGTGTTCTTGCTGTTCCTCGATACCGCCTAACCTTGACCGAGGGGGTAGATCATCGTGGGAGCAGTTATCACAGGTTGGGGGAAATGCCGTCCACCGTTGTCACTGACGAATGCTGATCTCGAATCACTCGTCGATACCGATGACGAGTGGATTCTTGAACGAACAGGAATCTCAGCCCGCGGCATTTGTCATCTGGAGACGACCGATATGGCGGAGGTAGCCGCTCGCCATGCGCTTGCGGCGGCTGGCCTTGCAGCAACCGATCTCGATCTCATTGTCATGGCGACGGTGAGCCCCGAAATTTCGTGCCCGAGCAATGCGTGTGTGTTGCAGGAACGTCTCGGTGCGGTGAACGCGGGCGCCTTCGATTTGAACGCTGCCTGCTCAGGATTTGTCTATGGGCTATCGACGGCGACGTCGCTCGTGTCATCGGGTGTTGCGCAGCGCGTGCTGCTCGTAGGTGTCGAAAAACTTCACTTCCTTATCGACTACCGCGATCGAAACACGTGCGTCCTCTTCGGTGACGGTGCTGGCGCGGTGATCATTGAAAACGATCCACGTTCCGGCGGCGATGCGCCAGGCGTGCTCGGTGTCGATCTTGGCGCGGACGGCGTTGCGGGCTCGACGATGGTGATTCCTACCTTGGGCACCCGCGGTGAGCTCTCTGCTGACCGTGACCCCGCGCAACATCGCCTGCACTTCGAAGGTCAAGCGGTATTCAAAATTGCCGTGAAGGGAATGTCCGAGTCGGTGCAACGGGCACTTCAACGAGCCGGCCTGACATCAGATGATGTTGACGTCGTTGTCCCACACCAGGCGAATGAACGCATCATTCGAGCCGCAACTCGCCGACTCGGTGTTGACGACGATCGAGTCGTCGTCAACATAGAGACCCATGGGAACACGTCAGCGGCCTCGGTGCCGATGGCATTGTGCGATGCGGTTACCGACGGACGAATTTCACCAGGCGATGTCGTTGTTTTCACCGCATTCGGCGGCGGCGTGACGTGGGGTTCGGTCGTTTTACGTTGGGGGGACCGCGTCACACCGATCACAACCTCTGATGTTGAACTGCCCGCACCTACCGTCGACGTGTACGAGGTGCTTGCCGAGAATCGAGCGTTCTTTCAACCGCTCTACGACTAGACGCGAGCCCCGTTACGCGCTCAGTTCTCGTTGAGCGACCGCAACGCGCGACCGGAAGACTTCGGCGCGACTTTCCTTGAGCGATTCGTATCCGCGTACGACGTCGGGTGCACTTGCAAATTCGACAAGTCGCTCGTAGCGGATTGTCGATGCGGCATCGACGATGAGATCGACGAGTTCCCGGTATTCCGCAAGCAGTGAACGCTCAAGGCGGCGAACTTTGGTGTAGCCAAACGGGTCGAACGGAGTTCCGCGCAGGACCTTGCCACGGCGTAGCACGGCAAACATCGGAAGCCAGATCGGGCCAAAACGAACCTTTCGCTTCACTCCAAGCGCAGCAAGAATTGGAGGGTGGAGTAGCCGGTATCGAACGCCGGGGCCGTCCTTAAGCGCAAATGCAGCATCGGCCCCATCGGCAGTGGTGATGAGTCTCGCCACTTCGTACTCATCCTTATAAGCCGTGAGTTGGTGCAGATGACGTGCGACCGTCGCAGTGAGAAGTTGTTCGGAACCCGTATCGACCTTGCGAACACGCTCAATCACCGCAGCAAATTCTCGGGCGCTTCGCTTCCCGCCGAACCCGATGAGATCCTCGGTGAGACGTTCGATGAGATTGTCCACCGTTTCATCCTCGACGGTGACCGCTGTATCGACATTGAGCAGCCCGGCCGCGTACAGCCTTCCGAGCCTCAATGACTCGAGGTTCGAGTCGACCGCAGCACCATTTACACGAATTGCTTCCTCGACTCGTGAAACATCTATCGGAAGCGCTCCAATCTGCACGGCCATTCCGACCACAAATACGTTGGCGGTTGTTGCGTCACCCAGATATTGCGACGTCAACGCCGCAGCATCGGCCCAACACTGCTGACCCTCATGGGCTGCGCTGTGCAGACTCTCGACGATTTCGCTCGTGCTGGGAAGACGCAGTTCTGGATGAGCAACCATCGACGCAGTTGGTGTTGACGAGGTCGATCCGACGACAACGGTGTCAGTCGACACCACATTCAGCCCGTTTGCGCCGGCTGCGACAAGACTGTCAAGTGCGATGAGCACATCGGCATCGCCCTGACCGAGTCTGCTCGCTTGAAGTTCGGATGCGCGCGAGAGCCGGAGATCGCTCACCACTGGCCCGGCTTTTTGGCTGAGGCCAATTTGGTCAATTCCCTGCACGGTCCAGCCGTCAAGCATTGCCGCCGTGCCGATGATTTGCGCGACTGTCACGACGCCGGTACCACCAACTCCGGTGAGACGAATTGCGACGTCATTTCGAGCGCTTGTGTGGACTGGGCCCGGAGGATCGATGTCGGGTCGATGTCGTCTCGCCGACGCCGATACTCGGGGCCGATCAAAGATTCGTGACGCCAATCGTGCAAACGGACCTGGTTCAACGTCGACTGCAACGAATGATGGGCAGTCTCCGTTGACGCACGACTCGTCGAGATTGCACGAATTTTGATCGATTCTTGTCTTGCGACCGAATGGGGTATCGAAGGCCTGAACCGAAAGACAGTTGCTCACCCTGCCGCAATCACCGCAACCTTCGCAGATCCGGTGGTCGATGACGATTCGTTCGGTGGGCGTAACGACACGTCCACGCTTGCGATCGCGTCGTAATTCGGCGGCGCACGGTTGATCGTGAATGAGCACGGTGACGCCGGGCGTCGCAGCGAGCACCTCTTGGGCTTCGATAAGTCGTGAACGATCCCACACATCAACTTCAGGTGGCCAGTCGTTGTAGCGGCCAACATCGTCGGTGGTGACGATCACTCGGCGAACCCCTTGGCGAAGTACGTTCGCAGCGACCGCAGTGGGCGGAAGTTGTCCGCTCGGCGTCTGTCCACCCGTCATCGAGACAGCGCCGTTGTAGAGAAGTTTGAACGTCATGTGGGCACCCGCTGCGATTGCAGCAGTAACGGCAAGTTGGCCGCTATGGAAATACGTGCCATCGCCGATGTTTTGAACGATGTGATCGGTATCGACGAACCCCTCCATCCCGATCCATTGCGAACCCTCATTTCCCATCGCCGTGACACCGACGACATCACCGCCTCGGCCAGGTTCGCCAAGCATGACCATCGTGTGACAGCCGATTCCAGCACCGACGACTGTTCCCGGCGGCACGACGGTCGACGAATTATGTGGGCACCCTGAGCAGAAGAATGGACTGCGCTCAACCGTGAGCTCGATGTGGTGAATTTGGCTTGGCTTCGCCGGAGCGAGTCGATCTCCAAGTCGAGAGGAAAGTCGGCTTCGCAGGGCTTCAGTGATGAGTCCTGAGTCGAGAATTCCGTACTCGGGAACAATTGGCGCACCGTGATGAATCGACTTTCCAGTGATGATCGGTGCCTGAGCGGAACCTGATAGCACGCTACGGATTGCATTCTCGAGAAGCGGTTGCTTCTCTTCGATGATGATGAGTTCTTCGAGACCACTCGCGAACTCCCGAATCGTTTCAGCGTCGATCGGAAAGAGCGCAGCCATTTCGAGCACACGAATTCCGTGATCAGCGATCGCGACACGATCGTTGAGCCCGAGTCGTTTCAGCGCTTCATGTACCTGCCGGTGGGTGTTGCCACTTGCAACAATGCCGACCGTTGCATCATGCGAGCCCGCGGTTACCCGATTGAGCCCGTTTGCTCTGATGTACTGGCGCGCGATGTCGAGGCGAACCTCGATGAGTTCGCGTTCAAGTTCGAGGTTGAACGGCGAAATTACGCGTCCGGTGGGTACGAGCAGGTTCGCTGGACGTTCGATAAGTGTTGGTTCGAAGGAGAGTGCATCGAGGTGTACCGAGGCGGTTCCATCGGCGACATCGGCGACGACGCGCAGTGATGTCCACATCCCGCCACATCGGCTCATCGCAAGTGCATGTCGCCCAAGTTCTAAGAGGGCGGCTGGATCACCGGGCGAAAGCACGGGGATTCGAAGCGCAGTGAGAATGTCGGTTGAGTTCGACGGCACGGTGGAGCTTTTTGCCCCAGGGTCGTCGCCGATGAGCGCAACAACGCCACCTCGGCGCGCCGTCCCGGCCAGCACCGCGTGGCGGATTGCATCACTTGCCCGTTCGAGCCCTGGAGCCTTCCCGTACCACACGCCAACAATGCCGTCGTAGCGGGCATCGGATCGCGTGCTCACGAGTTGCGAACCCATGACGGCGGTCGCTGCGTGTTCTTCGTTTATCGCTGGGACGTGTCGTATCGAAATTTCGGGGTTCGTGCGAAGCGCTCGGTCAACTTCATCGCCGTACCCACCGAGGGGCGAGCCGGGGTAGCCGCTGACAAAACCAGCGGTGCGGATGCCCTGGGCTCTGTCCGCCATGAGCTGATCGATTGGCAGACGGGCAAGGGCTTGAACGCCCGACATGAACGATGTTGTTTGTTCGTCCGTGTATCGATCGCCGAGTGTGTAATGGTCGATCGTCATCGTTGTTCCTCAGACTTGCTCACCCGCGAACCCCCTACGCGTTCGGACATCGCTACCGATACCACTATTACTCACCCTAGTGAGGTCGACCGAAGGTCGGGTTAACGGATGAGACCGACGACGATGTCGATCGAGAGGCTGACACACGAAGCGGCAACAAGTCCAAGCACCGCCCGTTCAAAGCCCCTGCTTGAAAGTCGCCGTCGGAGAGGCGGGCCGAGTGGCACCGACGCGAGCACGATTGCCGAAATAGCGAACGATGCAAGCAGTCGGCCTTGGAGATGCCCCCGCAAACCAAGGGTTGCGGTTTGGGCGATGCCGATGAGTCCAAAGGCGATTGCAATCGAAAACACAAATGCATCCCGGGTAAGCCGAAGACTGTGGTGCCAGGCGGCAACGATTGGTCCTGACACTCCCGAACCACCCTGAAATATTCCAGCAACGAATCCGATCACCGGAGAGAGCAATCCTTCACGTTCGGGTTCAACGCGATGTTCGGGGTGGCGAATCTGTTGATAGAGCCACATGCAGATCGAAATGACGAGCGCGATCACCGTCACCTGCTCCGGCACAAATCCGAGCGACAAGGTTCCAAGGACGACCCCGATTGCTCCTGCGCCGCAGAAGGTCGCGAGACCGCGTGCGTCGCGGCGCGCGTGCCAGTTGCTTGCAACGATGCCAGCGTTCTGTGTGATCGCCGGAATAGCGAGCACGGCGATCCCGGTTTCTGCTCCAACGAAGAGCGAGATGATTGGTAACGCGACGAGCGGAAGACCCATGCCGGTCACGCTTTTTACGATGGCGCCGAGGATGACGGCGATTGCAACGATGATGAACTCAGTCGTCGACATGGACACGCTCCTCGCCACGGTGGGAGGGATCGTCGTCGATCGGATCAAGCGGACTCGTAGGGGGGAGCGGTGTAGTCGTCATAGAGCTAGGAGCGTGCCGCGAGGTGTCGTTCAATGGATAACCAAAGAAGAAATTCGCAATTTCAGGGTAAGGCTTTGAAAAGAAGACGTCTCGTACAACTTTCTTGCTCTTTGTATAGAATGTTTTGTCGACTTCGCAGTGCCATACTTTTTGTAAAAGGCTGACAATGGCTT
>JALRBS010000066.1 GCA_023262325.1 Ilumatobacteraceae bacterium
CGCTCCCCGAAACCAGAGCGATTGCCACGCAGGCGGTCGCAGCAATGTCGCGGGGTCTTGTGGTCGATGTGTCGGTGCCAGCGAACACCTTCGGCGAGATTGGCTAACAGTGACGATTCGGTCCGGAGAGGATTGGGGGAGCGACGTCGAAGGCGTTCCGCCAGATGCAGTGATCTCGACATCGGATGTTTTCACGGCGCAATGTGTCGCTCGGGGACTTCAGGTTGTCGTCCGTGGCGGTTCGCTGCACGACGCGCTCGGCGGACCAAGTGGTACTCCCTCGCGCGTGTTGCCTGTTGATCTCGTCACCATCGAGGACGCGTCTGGCGCCACTGTCGTCCAAACGATTGGCACGCTCACTGTTCGTCGTAGCTACTCGCTCGGTGGGCTCTGGGGCCGCGTTGTGATCGTGTCGAATACCGGGCATCTCGATCGGTACACACCGTGTCCAGCGGCACACCCAAATGATGGAATGTTCGATGTACTTGAGGCGGATGCCTCAATGTCGTTGCGGCAACGTCTCGTCGCGCGACGTCGGGCCCAAGCCGGTGCGCATTTGCCGCATCCGTTGCTGCGAGTGACCCGCCACACCGAATATGCATTTGAGGTTCACGCGGGTGAGCGTCTCGTTTGCGAGCGTGGTGTGGTCGTTGGCCCCGGACGCTTTCGAGCGGTCATCGAGATCGACGCCGGCAACGTATTCGTGTGATCGGCGTAAATCCGCCGAGTACAGCGGTGAGCGCCCTACCATCACTCGGGTGACGTATGTAGCCGAAGAATTCTCCTCGACGGAGTCCGACATCCTTCGGCGGTACTTCACGAATCTCGATCAGCCAGTCTTCGCATTGGTCAACTTGCCAGAGGTCGTGAAGGGCGCCCTTTTCGCCCGGTACAGCCGGAGTTCGAAGAGTCTCCGGCGACTCTTTCTCGATGAATTTGTCGGTGATCTCGACGTGTCGGGCGATGTGAGCGTTGATGCCACGATGGGGCTCGCACGCGCCGAAGAGTTGTACGAGAAAGTTTTTGTGGAGTACGGCGACGATTCTGTTGCACAGCTGGGCGGAGTGCACCTCGCGTGTGAACAGGCATCAAATTTGCTGACAAAAGTGCTTGAGCGTGGGCGACTCATGTCGTATCTCGAGCAGAGCACGCGGTACATCGCCTATGACGCCCGTTTGGGCGGTCGGTATCGGTATCACCGCGACCCTGATGTGCTTGCGTCCCGACATGGCACTCGGTACATCGGCGACATGGACCGCATGTTCGATGCCTACTCCGAAGCATTAGAACTTGTCACGAATCACATCCGCACCGTCGTGCCCCAAGCCAATGGCGACAGTGATTTTGTGTACCGTCAGGCGACCCGAGCCAAAGCGCTCGACGCCGTGCGAGGAATGCTTCCTGCGGCGGCGACCTCCAACGTTGGCATTTATGGCAGTGGCCAGGCGTTCGAAGCGCTGCTGCTTCGCATGCGCGCACATCCGTTGCCCGAAGCACGCCAATACGCCGATCAGATGCTCGTCGAACTGCGCAAGGTGATTCCAAGTTTTCTGCGCCGCGTTGACGTCCCTGACCGCGGCGGCGCATGGTCCGCATACCTCGCTGATATCTCGGCGCAAACCGAGGAACTCGTCGACAGTTTGCTTGGATCGACCCCAGTCGATGTGGCCCCCGAGGTTGAACTTGTCGACTACGACCCTGAGGGTGAAACGAAACTCATCGCCGCCATCTGTTACCCGCATGCGGCAATGTCTGAGACTCAGTTGCAGCGCCATGTCGCAACGATGACGGTTGACCAACGACTCGCACTCGTTCAGGCGGCCGTTGGGAATCGTGCAAATCGGCGGCATAAACCTGGACGATCGTTCGAACGAATTGAGTACCGATTCGACATTTTGAGTGACTACGGCGCATTTCGTGACCTACAAAGACATCGCCTCATGACAATTGATTGGCAGCGCCTTACTCCGAACCACGGCTTCGTTCGACCATCGCTGGTTGATGATGCCGGAGCACGACCGCTCTTCGACGAGTCGATGCAACGATCTGCTGAACTCTTCGATGCGTTAAAGCCGGACTTTGCGCAGCAGGCGTCATATTCGGTGGCGATGGCATATCGATTGAGGTATTCGATGCAGTTCAATGCGCGCGAGGCGATTCATCTCATCGAACTTCGGTCGTCACCGCAGGGACACCCCTCCTATCGTCGCGTCGTGCTCGAGATGCATCGGCTCATTGCCGAACAGGCGGGGCATCACGCAGTGGCTGCCGCAATGTCGCATCTCACAACCGAAGCACCTGAACTCGAGCGCCTTGATTCAGAACGCCGAGCAGAGGCTCGAAGAACGGCAGACGCGTAACCCCAGCAATGCGGGTACCTCGAATGTTGGGATCGTGAGTGCAAATCACGCACGAATCGCCTAACATCCGGCGTTTCAGGCACCCTGATCGACCCAAGATGAGGACACATGGCAGACGACGACATGGTTGACGATATTGAAGAAGAAGAGTCCGAGGAGGAGCTCGAGGACGAAGAACTCGACGATGAGGAGTTCTCAGACGACGATGCCGAAGATGAGGACTTCGAAGAAGAGTTCGACGGCGAGTCAGCCGAATCAGGCGATGACGATGACGATGATGAAGACGACGAGGAGCCGTCCAACCGTCGCCGTTCAAAAGACGATGATGATGACGACGACGACATGCTGGCACCAGACGATGTCGAAGCCGACCTCGACACAATCCTCAAAGACCGAATGGTTACTACCGTCGAGGACGACGAAGATGAAGACGAAGCGCCAGCGCCGGTCGAGGACCGCAATGAAGCGGTGGATGGTGTTCAGCCAAAACGCTCAGACGAAAAGATGTGTCCGAGCTGCTTCTTGCTCGTGCGATCTGGCGCACCGACCTGTCCGGTTGGTGACGACGACTGCCCGATCATCGGCAAGTGACGATTCCCTCAACACGTGTCGCAGTCGTTGATGACTTCGACGAATTAGACCACCTCGAGGTTCGAGCGCGCGACGGTGTTCGCGAACAGCGCGGGGGGATTCGTTTGCTCGAACGCGTTGCGGCGCGATCCGGTCGCTGGGCCGATGGCGCAATTACGATTGTCGTCGAGTTCGAACGGTTGTGCGTCGGATATCTCGTTCTCATACCCGGCGATGTCGCTGTAATCGAGTGGGTGTATGTGATTGATGAGGCGAGAGAGATTGGATGCGGTGACGCGCTTATCGATGCAGCATTTCAACACGCTCGATCGAGTGGCGCGAGGCGGCTCGAAGGGCTCGCGCTGCCCGGCGACCGTGAAACCAAAAATCTTTATGAACGAGCGGGAATTACTGCGAAGGCAATCGTCGTTGCGATTGACCTTAGCGACCCTTCCAATTAGGTGCCCGCTTTTCAATAAAGGCAGTCAACCCTTCTTTGGTGTCTTCAGAATTGATGACATTTGCAAACTCATCATTCGTCATCTTCTTCAGGGTTTCGTCATCTGCCCAAGCTGACGCAAGCACAACCTTTCGGCTCGCCCATACCGCAAGAGGGGCACAGGCGGTGATGGCATCTGCCAGGCGTCGAGCCTCGTTGAGCGCTTCACCGGCGGCAACGAGACGCGAAACCAGACCAAGGTTGAAGGCACGTTCGGCGGGTATCGGTTCACCTGTGAGAATCGCTTCCATTGCAGCGGCCTGGCCGATTGCGCGAGGAAGACGGAAGAGCCCACCGGCGCCCGCAATAAGGTTTCGCTTTGCCTCAGCAAGCCCGAATGCAGACCGTTCGGTTGCAACTACAAGATCTGCGGCGAGGACGAGTTCGCAACCGCCAGCGGTCGCGAGTCCGTCCACTGCGACGATCACGGGCTTGCGGCGCTCTCGATAGACGAAGCCGCCGAATCCACCACGCGATGTGCCGAGTTCATTGCCTCGTCCTTCATTGATCGCTTTGAGATCGGCTCCTGCGCAAAACACCGGACGTTCCTGACCTTCGGTGTTGGCCGTGAGGATGCCAACCCATACGTCGTCGTCGGATTCAAGCCGGTCAATCGCGGCTTCGAGACCTTGCGCAACATCTCCGTTGACCGCGTTTCGGGCTTCCGGACGGTTCAGGGTGATGATCGCAACGCGACCTTCTGAGGAATATGTGACGATGTCGGACATGGTCCGATCGTAGGAATGCGGGTTTGTCATCGGCGAGTCAGGCCCGCCACAGTTCTGCGGCTATCAGTCGTCTGAGCCGGCTGTTGAGGCGGATTGATTGTGCTCGGCGGCACTTTCCTCGGTCGCGGACCCGTCTTCTGCAGATGCACCCTGCTCGTCGCTGGCTACCGTCGATTGCTCGTGCTTTGGAGCATCGGAATCGCCCGTTGGCTCGTCGGCGACCGATTCGGTTGTGATATCCGCTGAGGTCGTGGGCACTTCTTCTGCGGTCGTTTCGTTGACCGCAGGTGATGTGGCCTCAGAAGGAGTTGCAACGCCCGCGGCGTTGGTTTCCTTCGTTGCCTTTTTTGGCTTCTCAGCCGCCTTCTTTTCGCGACGATCGCGTCCCGGATTCGTTCGAAGCGGTCGCGGCATTGAAGCGTTGGCGGCAACTTCGATACCAAACAACGCTGCTATTTGCGGGATTGCCGGAGCCAGCCGGGTGACGGTCGCTCGGAGTTCATCTGAAACGGTCGGCGGAAGCCCCATTGGTGTGATGAGGTGGCGAATGGGGGAGAAGGCAGCGGCCTCAAGCACTGCGATCCATCGCTCTGAAGTTTCCATTGGCGTCAACGTCGCATTGGTTGAATCTGCGAGACGCTGCGAAATTTCGGACGGAAATGGAACTCCTGCTTTCGGCGGCTGTGACGATAGTCGTAGGGCGCGGATGACTCGACCAACGGCAAGCGCGGCGTCAACGTCGCCAAACCACAACCGGAGTTCCGCCTCTTGGCGTGACTTGAGCAGTTCTCGGAGTTCGTCAGCGAGCGACCGGGTGCTTTTGTCGCGAGCCACGACGGGGTCATCGCTCGCCGCGACGACTGATCGAAGGTCTCGAAGATCGAGGTCATCGGCCTGCTTTTTTGCCGCCTCGGCGCGGTCGGTCCAATCGGCAACTCGAAGTTGTGGAATCAAACCTTCGGCGAGCTTCAATACGGAAGCCTCCGGCATTGCAGCCCGACCTTCGGCAACAGCCTTCTCATTTTCAGCCTTGAGTCGCGTGCGAACCGCAGCCATGCCCTGCAAGGCGAGTTCAGCGATTGGACGTTGCTCCTCAGGAATTGCTGCGAGTACGGCGTTTCGATGGGTTCGCTGGGCCTTCAAACGCTTTGGCTTCGGACGTTGTGGCATTTCGGGCGGCGGAGTGAATCGAGGTCCAGTGCGCTTGTCGCCACGCGGAGGCCGACGTCCTTCGCGGCCTCCCTCTCCGTCCTTGCTTTCGGTTCGTCGCGGTCGGCGCGGACCATCGTTCTTTCTGCGTCGCTCGCCATCGGAGCGGTCACGCTTCGCGCGGGTTTCGATGACAGGAACGAAATCTCCCGCACCGAGAATCTCGAGTCGTTCGGCGTTCTCGGTTCGTTGGCGGCCACCGACGACGGCGAGCACCGTCATGCCATCGATGCCCTGTTCGATATCAACCTTGACGACCGAACCGACACCTGTTCCTGATGGCAACAGTGCGCCGTCGACAACCCCTTTGGGGTTTTTGGCGCCAGCAGCGCGCCATGTCCACGTGCCGTCCGCTTGGGAACTCGTCAATTCGATGTCAATCCGTCGAGACATAGTCTCAAACGGTATCGGCATCAGCGCACGTTCTGTGTTGTGGCTTGATCGAAGACAGGATCTCGTCGCCTCGCCGCTACCGTTCGACTATGGCTATTTACGCGCTCGGTGACCTCACTCCGTCGATCGATTCAACGGCATACATTCATCCGGACGCCGTCATCATTGGTGCGGTCACGATCGGTGCTGATTCATCGGTGTGGCCGGGCGCCGTATTGCGCGCCGATGACGGCGAAATTCGTGTTGGGGCGCGGACGAGCATTCAGGACAACAGCGTGCTGCACACCACGCACCTCGACCCGACACGCGTCGGTGATGATTGCGTGATCGGTCACATCGTCCATCTTGAGGGCTGTGATATTCGGGACAGAGCGCTCGTCGGCAATGGTGCGATGGTGCTGCATCGGTCCATCGTTCATTCGGGAGCGATCGTTGCGGCGAACTCTGTTGTGTTGTACGACAGAGAGATTCCTCCCGGTGCCCTTGCGGTAGGTTCGCCAGCGATCATTAAAGAAGGTCGGGCCGACGCCACGTTAATCGCTCTTGCAGCCGAGTCGTACGTCGAGCGTGGACGGCGCTTTGCGGCAGACCTTCGTCGTCTCGATTGAGATGTCAGACAGTGAGTGACCGGGCGGTTCCGCATGTCGTTCTCACCGTCGAGGCCTGCGATGTTGAACTTGCCTCTGATTCACTTTTCCAGCGTGGTGCTCGCGCGATTGAGGAACGCAGTGTCGGAGATCTTGTCGAATTGTGGGCGGTCGTCGACGGCGGACCTGCCAAGGAGTCATCCGCCTCCGCTGATTCTGGGCTGTGGAACGAACGCACCGAGTTAGTCGAGCCCTCATCGACGGGCGAGTGGCGAGCGTTCGCTCGACCGATCACGATTGACGGCCGAGCGCTCATTGTTCCGGAGTGGTGTGCCATGCCCGATACGGACAATGTGGACATCGTGGTCACGATTGACCCCGGCGACTCCTTTGGGCTGGGTGACCACCCAACGACTCAGCTTGCGTGCAGCGCTGTGCTTCGGCACGTTTCGCCGGGTTCACATGTGCTTGACATGGGCTGTGGGTCGGGGGTGTTGTCGATTCTTGCCGTGAGATGTGGAGCGGAGCGAGTCCTTGCAATAGATCGCTCGCCTGACGCCGTGGCTGTCACGCAGCACAACGTCGAACGCAACGGCGCGAAAAGTAGCGTCGTCGTTCACCACGGAAACACGGTCACAGCCGGCGAACTATTTGATGTCGTCGTCGCCAACATGCTTGCACCGGCGCTCGTTGACCTCAGTGAGCGATTGGTTGCTGCGACGAAGCCTGGTGGCATCCTCATTCTCTCGGGTCTCATTGATCGTCAACGAGAACGCGTCGCTTCGGTCTACACCTCACTCGGCACCGCCATTTTCGACGATGGCGAGCAAGATGGGTGGGCGTCACTCAGTCTGCTGAAGCCTGAATAAAACGAATGACCTCATCACGGGTCGGCATTGACGGCACCGCGCCGGGGCGCGTCGTGGCGATCGCAGCTGTCGCCATTGCAAACCTCGATGACTCGTCGATGTCGGCACCGCCAGCGAGGGCGGCGCACAGCGAGCCGCAAAATGCATCACCGGCCCCGGTGGTATCGATGGCGGTCACTGCGAATGCCGGCAGAGCGACATGTCGGTTCGGCTCGAAGATTTCAATGCCGTCAGCGCCGCGAGTAACGATGACTGTATGCACGCCACCCGCGTGAAGCGCATCGACGCCGCCGAGTAGTTCGACTTCGTGCTCGTTTGGAATGACGATGTCACATAAACGGAGCACGTCTGGGGGAAGTGCTGCGGCTGGTGCCGGATTGAGCACTGTTCGGGCACCTTTCGATTTCGCTCTTCGGAACATCTCGGCAACCGTGGGCGTCGGAATTTCGAGTTGCGCGAGCACGACCGCACTGTCCTCGGTTACTTCGCTTGGTTCACACCGCGCGTTGGCTCCCGGAATCACGATGATCGTATTCTCGCCATCGTCGTCGACAACGATGAGCGCACGGCCAGTCGGGGTGCCAGCGATGGTTTGAAGATGAGCAACATCGACGCCGCTGTCGACAGCAATTGAGCGAAGCGTCGCACCAGCAGTGTCGTCACCAAGCGCCGCAATGAACGACGTTGGGGCTCCGGCACGTGATGCGGCGACCGCTTGATTGAGTCCCTTGCCGCCGGCGTACTCGGCGTATTGAGTTCCAATCAGGGTTTCGCCGGGATTCGGGTGTCGGGGAGCACGCCCGACAATGTCGAGGTTTGCACTTCCAACGACGAGGACGCGACCGTTCGAGGAAGCCTGGCGAGCTTCCATCGCGAATCAGCCGGACTGGCGGGCGCGGACGCCAATCGGCGCAATGAGGCGGTACCCGGCAGTATGACGTTCGTCCTCGCTCTCGCCGCCCCACAGCCCGTACTCATGGTTGTCACGAGCGAAGTCTCGACAGACGAGCCGGACGTTGCAGGATTCGCAGATTTCGCGCGCTGCGTCTTCACGGCGCTCACGGGTTTGCGGACGTTCGGCCGGCGTGGGGAAGAACAGGTGGGTCATGCCCTTGCAGGCTGCACCGTCCATCCACTCGTCATCTGTGAGGTGTCGAGTGATGAAATCCATCACGGTCATGCCTGCCCCCTGCTGTATGTCACTACTTTGGGATCCCCCCATTAGGACCCACAGGGCATCGTAGGTGGTGGGTGCCGGCTAGGTCAATTGCGATTTTGTGGGAATTCTGCGACCACATGCTGCACGCCGGCAAGGAATCGATCGACGTCGTTTTCGGTGGTGTCCCATGCGGTCATCCATCGGTGTTGATCTGTTGCGCTGTTCCAGTCCCAGAAAAAGCACCACTCGCGCAGTGTTGTGGCGACCGACTTGTCAAGACGCGGAAACATGCTGTTTGCATCCGGGGGAGGCCCCGCATCTGCGCCGAGCACACCTTTTGCGCCGTCGTGTAGCCGTTGCGCCATGTCGTTCGCGTGCGATGCCCAGGCGAGCCACTTGTCGCCGTCGAGTGCGGCGAGAAATTGCGCTGCGACGAATCGCATTTTCGAACTGAGCTGATTGACCTGCTTTCGAAGGTGGGTACCAAAGTTTCGGTCGAGAGGGGAGAAGTGAATGACGGCCTCTGCGGCGAGAAGGCCATTCTTCGTGCCACCAAAAGACAGCGCATCAACTCCAGCATCGACCGTCATTGCTCGGAGGCCATCGATCCCGCTTCCAAGTGCGGCGACGGCATTTGCGAGACGCGCGCCGTCGAGGTGCACGCGCATTCCGTATGAGTGGGCGGCGTCGCAGATCGCACCGATTTCATCCGGGGTGTAGGTCGTGCCCCATTCGGTGACCTGAGTGATGGAGACCACACCGGGTTGGGCATGATGGATGTTGCCGATTGCCTCCGCTCGCTCGTGGATTCGATCGGGGTGCATCTTGCCGTTCTCAGATCGAACGGGAATGAGTTTTGCCCCGAGAATCCGCTCTGGCGCAGCCGCTTCATCGTCGTTGATATGCGACCAGTCCGTGCACACGACAGCCTCACCGACCTTGAGGAGGGTGGCAAGAGCGAGAATGTTCGCGCCTGTTCCGTTCAAGGTGAGCAACGTTGAAACTGGCTGACCAAACATTTCGGAGAAACGCTGTTCGAGTTCGACGGTCCAGCGATCCTGGCCATACGCAAGCGCATGTCCCGTGTTTGCTCGGGCGATTGCGTCGAGTACGTCTGGGTGCGCGCCAGCTGCATTGTCGCTCGCGAACGAACAACGTGGCGGTTCGGGGAGGTTCACCACTCCAGTATTTCAGCCAACACTGTTTCTCGAACACCCGAACGCATCTAAACGTTGTCGGCCGATACGAGCGACACCGATTCTTCGGGCGTTAGCCTGCCCGCCGTGTCACAACCCGCGCAGGAGGCTGCTCGACGGCGAACGTTCGCGATTATCAGTCACCCTGACGCCGGCAAGACCACGTTGACGGAGAAATTTCTGCTCTACGCCGGCGCGCTTGGCGAGGCCGGTGCGGTGAAGGCCAGGGAGGGTCGCCGCAGCGCCACCTCTGACTGGATGGACATGGAGAAGAAGCGGGGTATCTCGATTACGTCGACGGCGCTCACGTTTGATTACCGCGGGATGCAATTCAACTTGCTCGACACTCCAGGTCACCGAGACTTTTCGGAAGATACGTATCGTGTGCTCGCGGCTGTTGATTCTGTGGTCATGGTGCTCGATGCGGCAAAGGGAATTGAGCCCCAAACCCTGAAACTCTTTGAGGTCTGCCGCACGCGACAACTTCCGGTCGTTACCTTCGTCAACAAATACGATCGCCCGGCCCGTCCGCCACTTGAGTTGCTCGACGAGATCGAACAGCAGATTGGCCTTCGTCCAACTCCGGCAACCTGGCCGGTCGGCAGTGCGGAGGATTTTGCTGGAGTGATCGACCGCCGCGACGGAACGTTTACCCGCTTTACACGGACGGTACGAGGGTCAGCGATTGCACCCGAAGAAGTCATCAGCGCCGATGCCGCGAGAGCGAGCGAAGGTAGTCGTTGGGCGCAGGCTCAGGACGAGTGTGAATTGCTCGACGCTGTCGGTGCAAATGTTGAGCGATCGTCGTTCCTCGATGCCGAGTCAACGCCGCTCTTCGTTGGATCCGCGCTGACAAACTTTGGCGTTCGGCACGTGCTTGACACGCTCGTCGACCTTGCGCCCTCGGCAGGGGAGCGACTCGACGTGAACGGAACTCCGCGTTCGCTCGACGATGGATGCTCGGCCTTCGTGTTTAAGGTGCAGGCCAACATGGACAAGTCGCATCGAGATCGAATTGCGTTCGTTCGGATCTGCTCGGGAGCGTTTGAGCGGGGCATGGTGCTTACATGTCATCGAACTGAGAAGCCCTTTGCGACGAAATATGCCTCGCAGGTGTTTGGCGCGGAGCGAACCACCGTCGAGGAGGCGTTTCCGGGGGACGTCGTTGGTCTCGTCAACGCTGCCGATTTGCAGATTGGCGACTCGCTCTACGTGGGGTCGCCCGTTGAGTTCCCGCCGATCCCGCGGTTTGCTCCCGAGGTATTTGCCTCAGCGCGTCCCTTTGACACCTCGAAGTACAAACAGTTTCGAAAAGGTCTTGAGCAACTCGACTCCGAAGGCGTCGTTCAGGTGCTGCGCGACCCCCAACAGGGTGATGCGAATCCGGTGCTCGCTGCAGTTGGGCAGTTGCAGTTCGAGGTCTTTGCATCGCGACTTGAGATCGAATTCAACGCGCCATCGGAGATCATGCCGTCGCCGTACGAGTCGATCAGGTTTACCGACGAGGCGAGTGCCGAACGGTTGAAGGAGATCGGGGGAATTCGAATTCTTCGACGTCGTGATGGGCGGCTTGTTGCGCTATTTGAGAGTCGTTATCGACTTCAGCGCATCGAGACGGACGAACCCGATCTCATGCTCGATCCAATTTCAGTCGGCTGACGAAAAACTCCTTCGAAGGATTGAGACTTCACTACAATTTTGTCATGACAAAAGACACTCGGTGCGGCTGGTGCCGAAGGGTGGTGGACCAACCAACTGGACGAGGTCGGCCGAGGAAGTTTTGTTCGCAGCGATGTCGACAGTGGCATTGGGTCTCGCAACAGCGTGCCCGAGAACTCAACCTTGCCGAGGGGGAGTTGGTTGTCGCCCGCACCGAACTCGATGCACTTCACGATGCGCTGTACGTGCTTGCCTGTGCAGTCGATGACACCGTGAATGATCTTGCGGGCGGTGCTGCGACGAAGGAAGAGCTCAAACGAATGCTCGATTGGCTCATTGAGTCTGCAATGCCCCTTCGCAATTACGAACTCTCGGCACCAGGAACTACCGACGATTAACGTCATGACAAAATAACCCTGAGAGTGACGTCGCGGCAGCCGCGAGGCTCGGGGCAGAGCGACGCCCCGGAGCTGACCTGCACGGTCCAGGGTGCGTCCACTGATCTCGTACGGCTGGGTCTCTAGGTGTTGCTGCGACCCACTGGGCAATCTTGTGCGGACGTCATTCGCTCAGCAGCCGGGCACTTAGAGGGCAGCATGTGCCCGTAGGGGGCGAAACACACTCGAAATCGTCAAAGCGACCGTTCGAGGCGCAGATTGAGGCAGCCTGCCCACATCGCAATCTGACGAGCAACGCCCATAATCACCGTTATGTAAAGTAATAGACATCGAACGTAGAATCACCCACTCCCCTTAAGTCGTTGATTTCACGGGGTTTTGCCCTGAACGAAGCCAGACGTCGAGTTCATTTTCTTTAGCGGCACCTCTCGTTTGCCGATGCATCTCCTGCACCCGATCAGGAGATCAACAATGAATTCGAGAATTTCACCCCGCCTCCCCCGGCGACTCACAGCAAAGATCCTCATCTCTGGATTCGCTGTTTCCCCCATCGTCATGAGCATGGGTACGACGGCTCAGGCCGCCGTGAGCGTCAGCGCGGTTCAGGGTTTGACAACGGGCTCAAGTGGCGAGGCCGTCACTGCTCTTCAAGAAGCGCTTATTTCGCGAGGAATTGCGGTGAAGGGCGGCGCAGACGGACACTTCGGTCCGATGACGCTTTCGGCTCTTCACCAATTCCAACGATCAGTGGGTCTCCCAGAGACGTCGGTGGTCGATGAAGCCACCGCAGTTGCGATTGGTACGGAGGTCTCGCCGATGACGGGTCTTCGGTATGGAGCGATCAGTGCAGAGGTGAAGGCACTCCAAGAGGCGCTCATTGCTGTTGGTTTCCCACCCAAGGGTGGCGCTGACGGAGAATTTGGTCGCGCCACCGAGAGTGCCTTGAAGGCCTTTCAGTCGAGTGTTGGGATCGCGGCGACTGGCAGCGTCGATGAGGTGACCGCAGGTCATCTCGCGGGTGCAGTGTCCCCCGCCCCTGCATCATCCAACGGAACGCCATCAAGTGTCCAACCTGCCGCTATTGATTCGAGTCTCGTGGGTCTGAAGTACGGCGACTGGGGTCAAAAGGTCACGAAGCTGCAGAAGCTCATTCTCGCCACCGGTGCGGCGCTGAAGGGCGGCGCTGATGGCTCATTCGGCCGCGTCACCGAGGCCGCTCTTCGTGAATTCCAGAATGCGAATGGTCTGGCTGTCACTGGTACGTCAACCGACGAGACGATTGTCGCTCTGTCGGCGGCGGCTCCAGTTTCTTCCGATACGTCAGCATCGACAGTTCCCGCCGTTGCAGTGCCCGAAGAATTTTCCAAGCTGGTCGGTCTCCGCCCGGGTGCACTTGGAGATTCGGTCGCGGCACTGCAACGGCGCCTCCTTGACCTTGGCATCACCGTCCGAGGTGGTGCCGATGGAATCTTCGGTCCCGCCACTGACAATGCGGTGAAGGCATTTCAGACGGCTCGCGGTCTCGAAGCGACTGGCATCGTTGACGACACAACCGCAACCCAACTCGCTTCCGATGCCGCTCCCGCATCGACTGCACCGTCACCGGCGGTCGGTTCCACCGTCGGATACGGCGTATACGGTGAGACGAGTGAGCGTGTTGCCGCTCTCCAGCGAGCATTGATCGACCACGGCATCAACGTTCGTGGCGGTGCGGACGGAGAATTTGGCTCAGCAACCAGCGCCGCCGTCATCGCCTTCCAAAAGCGTGAGGGCCTTCAGGTGACCGGCGTGGTGAACGACGCAACCGCGAATGCGCTTGGACTCAATTCCTCGGTCGCTCCGGCAGATTCGCCGGTCGCAACGGTGAGCCTCGCTGTGTTCCCCGTCCAGGGAATGTGCGGGTTCAGCGACACCTGGCACGCTGCACGTTCTGGCGGACGCCTTCACGTCGGAGTTGACATCATTGCCGCAACCGGCAAGTACCTCTATGCCGTTGCAGACGGAACAATTTCGAAGGTCTACGTTGATAAGCCTGGTTCGCTTTCGGGTAACGCGATCACGCTGAGCCAGGCCGACGGCACCTACTTCTTCTACGCCCACCTCGACACCATTGCCGAAGGCATCGAAGTTGGTGCAACGGTGAAGGCTGGACAGATCATCGGAACCGTTGGCATGACGGGCAACGCTGGCACACCACACCTGCACTTTGAGGTGCACCCGAATGGAGGTGCTGCGGTGAACCCGTACCCGATCGTGAAGGCGATTGACGGTTGCGCCATGACCGAACCTCCAGTGGTTGCGCAGTGATTCGCATTCCTGCCGGGTGCTTCTCGCGTATCCTCACCTCTCGTGTCTCTCATCGTTGACCTTCAGATCACCTCTGGGCACGTTGACTGGTCGCATCTCAGGGACACTGCGCAATGGGCTGATGAGCAGGATTTCGGGGCGCTATGGATCGTCGACCACCTCGCCGGAAAGTCGATGGGTGGTGAGGCATCCTTCGAAGCGTTCAGTTGGCTCGGTGCCCTCGCTGCTTCGACGAGTCGAATCGAACTCGGCTCGCTCGTGCTCAACGTGTGGAATCGAAGTGTCGGCGTGTCGGTGGTCGGGGCAGCAACCGTGGCGGCGATTTCTGGTCGGCGCTTCTGGTTTGGCATCGGGGCGGGCACATCGCCGAGCAGTTCGTTTGCCTGGGAACAGAATGTTGTCGGAGCCCCTATTGCCGAACGGCTCGAGGATCGTCACGATCGAGTGATCGAGGTGCTCTCCCTTGCCGATCGCATGTGGAACAGCAATGTCGATGACTTTGACACCTTTCTTCAGCCGCCACATCGTCCTGTTGTCATCCTCGGAGTAAATAGTGTTCGGCTCGCAACAATTGCCGGTAACCAGGCCGACGGGGTGAACATTGCGTGGAATCACCCGAGACGACAGGAGTTCATCGATGCGACGCTTGCCGCGTGCGGGAGCCGTCGGTTTGAACTCACCACATATCTGCCATGGTCGCCCGAACTCGAGGATCCAGAGAGCAGGATCCGTCACGAGATGGAAGCGGTCGGTATCTCAAGGCTCATTCTGTTGCACGCCGGAGTTCCTCCGCGGTAGAACCGTGTTGGAGTTGGCGCGCTCGCTATTCTTGACATGACATAGTGATACGCCGATACGTGCAATTGGGAGAGTCACAGATGTGGCGCCGAAGGAGCAACCGCCCCGGAATCTCTCAGGCAAACGGACCGATTGTGCAGGCAACGCTGGAGAGCAGCCACAGTGCTCGCCCACGGGGAAAGCTGGCCATGCCGGTGAAACTCTCAGGTGCCGATGACAGCGGGGGCGATACCTCAACGAAACGAGATCGCCATGACGTCAACTACATCGGACCCTCAGTTTGCTCGCCGCCATATCGGCCCGACACCATCAGATATCGAGCGCATGTTGCTTCGAATCGGCGTCGACAGCGCCGAAACGTTAATGAGTGAGACCATTCCCCCATCGATTCGGATTCACGAGGCGCTCGACGTGCCGCCCGCCGTCGATGAGCACGAAGTGCTGATGGCACTTCGAAAGCACGCCGAACAAAACCGACCCGTGGAGTCACTGATCGGGATGGGGTACGCAAATACCCGCCTTCCAGGTGTTATCAAGCGCAATGTCCTCGAAAACCCTGCGTGGTACACGGCGTACACCCCCTACCAGCCTGAGATCAGTCAGGGTCGCCTTGAAGCCTTGTTGAACTTTCAGACGATGGTGAGTGAACTCACCGGTCTTCCTGTGGCAAACGCATCACTCCTCGATGAAGCGACCGCTGCTGCAGAGGCAATGACCGTCGCTCGCCGAGCCACCAAGGATGGCGACGTGTTCTTCATCGATGCAGACGTTCACCCGCAGGTGATCGCGGTCATTGCGACGCGCGCCGAACCAATCGGTATCAGGGTGATTGTTGACGACGTAGATCGACTCGCTGACCATGAAGGTGTCTTCGGCGTACTCGTGTCGTTTCCTACCTCAACCGGTCGGTTACGCGACCTCGCGGCGGTTAGCCAGCAGGTGCACGAAGTTGGGGCAAAATTTATCGTCAGCGTTGATGTGCTCGCTGCAGTGCTGCTCCGGTCAGTCGCCGATCAGGGGGCAGACATTGCGATCGGCAGTGCTCAGCGATTTGGCGTCCCTCTCGGTTTTGGTGGACCGCATGCGGCGTTCATTGCGGTGTCAGATGATCTCGCGCGCTCTTTGCCTGGTCGTGTTGTCGGCGTGAGCGCGGACACCGAGGGTCGTCCGGCGCTTCGTCTGGCGTTGCAGACACGAGAGCAACACATTCGCCGTGAACGAGCAACATCGAATATCTGCACCGCTCAGGTGCTGCTGGCGAACATCTCTGGGTTGTACGCGTGTTGGCATGGACCCGACGGGTTGCGCAACATCGCGCTCGGCATCGCTGCACACGCCCAACGTGCAGCCCACCAGCTTCACGCAGCAGGGTTCAACATTCGACACGCCGCCTTTTTCGACACGGTCTGCGTTGACGGGGTCGATGCACCGACAATTTTGCGACAGGCGCTTGACTACGAACTCAACCTGCGGCAGGTTGACGATCGAACCGTGAGTTTCACGTTTGATGAAACGTCGTCGGCATCGACGGTCACTCGGGTTCTTGCGGCCTTCGGCGTCACCGACGATGACGTAGATGAGGCTGATTCGCCGATTCCTGAGTCACTGCTCCGCGCAACCCCATGCATGCAACAAGAAGTGTTCCACCGCTATCGCACTGAGCATGAAATGTTGCGGTATCTCCGCCGCCTTGCTGACCGAGATCTTGCCCTCGACCGGACGAGTATTCCGTTGGGTTCGTGCACGATGAAACTCAATGCAACAACGGAGATGGAACCGATCACATGGCCAGAATTCTCTGACATTCACCCCTACGCCCCTGTCGAACAGGCTGCGGGCTACCTCGCGATGATTGACGATCTCGAACGAATGCTTGCCGATATCACCGGCTATGCAGCAGTGAGTTTGCAACCGAACGCGGGAAGTCAAGGCGAGTTTGCCGGACTACTTGCGATTCGTGCGTATCACTTGAGTCGTGGCGACGCAGCACGCGATGTGTGCCTCATTCCGTCGAGCGCTCACGGAACGAATGCGGCGAGCGCAGTGATGGCAGGAATGCGAGTGGTGGTTGTGTCCTGCGATGACGAGGGCAATGTCGACCTTGAGCACCTTGCGACCCTGCTCACCGAGCACAGCGGACATGTGGCGGCGATCATGATCACCTACCCGTCGACACATGGCGTATTTGAACCTCGCGTCGAGCAACTCTGCGCAATGGTCCACGATGCAGGCGGGCAGGTGTATGTCGATGGAGCCAATCTGAACGCGCTCGTAGGTCTGGCTCGACCGGGATCGTTCGGCGCTGACGTCAGCCACCTCAACTTGCACAAGACCTTCTGCATTCCGCACGGCGGCGGCGGACCAGGTGTCGGTCCTGTCGCAGTGCGTGCCCATCTTGCCGAATTCTTGCCATCGCACCCGCTGCAGGTGACCGGGCCGGTAGGTCCGGTGAGTGCGGCTCCGTTCGGTTCGGCAGGCATTCTGCCAATCCCGTGGGTGTACGTCCGATTGATGGGTCCCGATGGTTTGCGTCAGGCGACAGAGACGGCGATCGTTGCTGCAAACTATGTGGCGGCGCGGCTTGGCGACCACTACCCGATTTTGTATCGCAACGAGTTTGGGCGGGTCGCCCACGAATGCATTCTTGACGTTCGGGCGCTCACGAAGTCGACTGGGGTGACCGTCGACGACATCGCAAAGCGATTAATGGACCATGGGCTTCATGCCCCGACGATGTCGTTTCCGGTTGCTGGAACATTGATGGTCGAGCCGACGGAGAGTGAGTCGCTCGCTGAAATCGACCGATTCTGTGACGCAATGGTCGCGATCCGCGGTGAAATTGACCGCGTGGCCGATGGTGAGTGGACGATCGAGGAGAGCCCACTTCGACACGCTCCCCACACTGCCGAGGGCCTTCTTGGGGACTGGGATCGTGCGTATCCACGTGAACTCGGCGCCTACCCGTTGGCACGCACTCGCAGTCAAAAGTACTTCCCGCCGGTGAGTCGCATAGACGCCGCACAAGGTGATCGAAATCTTGTCTGCACTTGTGAGCCGCTCGAGGTGTATGCCGCACAATCTGCGAACTAGCGTCGTTGACATGGCGGCATCTCAGGATCGATCCGAATTCATCTCAGAACTCATCAACTTGCTTGCGGGTCCTGTCACCGCTGGAGTGAAGAAGGCAGGTGAAGCAAACCGTAAGCGGATGGAGATTCAAGAACACGTCGAACATCTCGTCGGTGAATTGCAGCACACCATCGCTGTTGGTCAACGTCTCGTACGGCTGCTCGACGACATCGAGGAACCACTCCGCGCTGCGCTCCCCCAGTTGACGCGAGCTGCGGATTTGCTTGGTCGGATTCTTGACGAAGCCCCTGATGACCTTCCGACAAAGTTGCGTTCTTCAGCGGAGTCGCTCACAAAGTTGGCAGATGGCCTGGGTCCGTTGATGTTGCTTGCTCAGGGGGCGGCTGGAATGTTTGGTGGCAGTGCACGACCAGCATCGGCGCCAACGAGCGCTACTGCTCGGACGGCGTCGAAACCACCAGCTGGCACGTCAGCAAAGTCGTCCTCGGCTGCGAAGAAGTCGACTCGCACACCACCGAAAACATCATCCTCAGCAACACCAGTGAAAAAGCGGGCCACCTCGAAGAAGTCGTGATGTTCGGGTCGCCGCGACGAGCGACGCTCAGTTGCGAACAAATGGCGTAGTGACAACTTTGCCGTCGAGGAGCGTACCGCGCACGTCGATGTGCACTGATGCACCAACTTGGGTATCAGGCGTCACAAATGCAAGGGCAATACCGTGCTGCAACGTTGGAGAAAAGTTGCCCGAGGTAACGATGCCAATTGATTGACCACTCATGACGACGGCTGCACCTGCTCGAGGTGGGCGGCGTCCCTCGGTTGCGATACCAACAAGTTTGCGGTGTATTCCTCGTTCAAGTTCGGCCTTCAGCGCCCTGTCCCCTCGGCAGCCTGAGTCGAGTGAGACGACCCAGCCGAGTCCAGCTTGAAATGGGGTGATTCCCGGACCTAATTCGTGTCCGTGCAGAGGCAGGCCGGCTTCGAGGCGAAGGGTGTCGCGGGCGCCGAGCCCTGCCGGGGTCGCCCCGGCAGCGCGCAGTGCATTCCAGATCTCGGCGGCGTGTTCGCTCGGTACTGCGAGTTCGATGCCCCGCTCACCGGTGTATCCCGTTCCCGCTGCCGTACACGCAACTCCGAGCACCTCCAGATTGTTCACTCTGAACCGCCCAAGATGGGCAAGTTCATCGCTGAGTTGCGATGCGACCGATGACCAATCGGGTCCTTGCAGCGCGATGATCGCGCGTGTCGTCGTGATGTCGGTGCCGCCAAGCGCATGTCGAACGGCGTCGGTGTTTGACGCGTTCGGCATGACGTCGAGGGTTCCGTTCGGGTGCCACCAGATGATGATGTCATCGAGCACCGAACCGTCGTCATCGAGGAGGTGGGTGTACTGCGCCCGACCGGGCTCGATCTTGTGAAGGTCGTTGGTCAGCGTTGCCCTGACGGTTTCCGGCGCGTGAGCGTCGCTCAACCGAACGGTGCCGAGGTGCGATACGTCGAAAATTGCCGCGGAGGTTCTGCACGCGAGGTGTTCGGCGATCGTGCCGGAGTATTCAAGCGGCATCGACCAACCGCCAAATGAAGCAAATTTGGCGCCAAGCTCGAGGTGAACGGCGTGTAGTGGCGAGTGCTTCTCGCTCAGAGGGATGCCGCTTTCGCCTGTGTGCTCCACAGCGGAATGAGCTGTGCGTCAACATCGTCTTTGACGCTCGAGAGTGACAGTACGTTTAACACGCCCTGGCCATTACGAACGACGTCGATAAGTTCGTCGCCCTGCGCAAGCACGACCGTCTGTCCGCTGATGACGAGATGCGCTGATGAGATGTCGGTTGTGACGTGTGATCGGAGATATTCAAAGACTGCACGCACCGATTCAAGTTTGATTCCCGCGTCAAGAAGCGTCTTGATCACTCGCAGCTCGAGCAGATCTTGGTAGCTGTATCGGCGACGTGACCCGCTCCCCGCCGCGTCGGTGAGGGATGGACGAATCAGGTCGGTGCGAGCCCAATAGTCGAGCTGTCGGTAGCTGATACCAACAATTTCGGCGGTGTGCTTGCCGCTAAAACCGTCAATCATCTGTTCGTTGTGTGTTGGCATCGTCGTTCTCCCCAAGGACCAGACCACAATGGCGTAACTACCACAATGTGACTCTGCAATGCTAAGGACGCTTTCGCGCGGTGTCAACCGTCAGTTGCTAAGAGCGCCGAAACCGGTTACGCCTGAAAGTCCTCAGGGCTCACATTCTTTAAGAAATCTTGGAACTCGTCGAGAATCTCGTCCTCGTCCACCGTGTCATTGTCGGGCTCGATCCGACCTGCGACATCGAGTACCTCGTCCGACGCAAAGATCTCGGCGCCGGTTCGAACTGCGAGTGCACATGCATCCGAAGGGCGGCAGGACAAGGTGGTCGTCACGCCGTCGCCATCGACGAGGCTCACCTCGGCGATGAAGATGTGGTCACGCATTTCGGTGATCGTCACAGCGCTCAGCCGATGGTCAAGCGCCTCAACAACGGTTACGAGCAGGTCGTGAGTGAGTGGTCGAGGGGGTTGGATTCCTTGAAGCGCTGCATGTATCGATGCTGCTTCCGGATTGCCGATGAGAATCGGCAGCAACCGACCCGAACCCTCAAGTTCCTTTAGGAGCATCATTGGCGTGTTTGCCGGAAGTTCGACACGAACACCAAGGAGTTCCATTCGCTGCATGGTCAGACAGTAGCGGCAGCGATGTTCATGAGGCGCAATCAGCGACGAGTTCAACGCCGACGCCAAGTCTGTACGGCTTAGTCGACGAGGTCGTCGAGCGCGATCTGCATGAGCGCTGCACGCAGTTTTGCGCCGGCATCAGAGAGTTCGTGTGCTTGTGTGCGTGAACGCACGCGCGAGGCGCTGTCGCGTTGGCGAAGTTGGTGTGCGAGTAATTGTTCGATGAGCGATGCTTCACGCTCTGCGGCCGTCTTCCATCCCCGCAGGTGGCGGGCATCGATGCCGTAGCGCAAGAGAATCCGCGCTGCGCTGCCAACGGCGACCTCATGATCGCCGTAGGTAGAACTTCCGTGCTGGCGACGAACCGCAACGATGCCATATGACTCAAGTTCGGTGAGTTCTTGCTCGGTGAGTCCGGTCATCCGTTTGTACTCGGCTCGGTCGAGTACGACTCCAGAGATAAATCGAGATGCATTACTGGTCGGGCGCGGCGTCGGTTCGATGGCGCTCAACGTTCGCGCCGTTCTCGAGGTCGGGTGTGCCCGACTCACCGGCGGCGGGTCATCGGGAATCGGTATCCGCTCGATACCTTCCGGTCGCGAAATTTCAGAGGATGGGTCGATCTCCCCCGAGTCGATGCGGTCTTTGATGACTCTCAGCGGGAGGTAGTTCTCGCGTTGTTCGGTGAGAATGACTCGAAGAAGGTCGACGTCGAGTTGGTGAAATTTCCGATACCCCGATGTCGTCCGTTCGGGATTGATGAGGCCTTGACTCTCGAGAAAGCGAATTTTCGAAATGGTGACGTCAGGGAACTCTTCGACAAGAATTCCAAGTACCTCCCCGATCGAGAGATAGTCGGCGCTCGTTTCAGCCATCCGCGCGCTCGAAGAATACGAGGCGGAATTTACCGACCTGAACCTCGTCGCCATGGTGTAGCAACGCAGCGTCGATACGTTCCTGATTCACATAGGTGCCGTTCAATGATCCGGAATCGAGCACCTCGTACGACGAGTCGCGTCGAACGATTGCCGCGTGACGGCGCGACACGGTGATGTCGTCGAGGACAATTTCGGAATCAGGGTGACGACCGATTCGGGTCGTCTCGGCATCCAGTGTGAATCGCGCGCCGGCGAGACCACCTGATCGAATAATTAATGTGCCGACTCCAGATGCGAGTTCGCCGAATTGCACGCTGACATCATCGGCGGTTCCGGGTGCGTCTTGCAGTGGGTCGACGGTCATCAAGGTGATCGTTCGATCGTCCAGCACATCGAGGGGTGCGCCACAACTCGAACAGAAGTTGCTCGATGGTGGATTGCGATGCCCGCACTGGTTGCAAAACACGTATGACATGTGTCAGCCCTCCGTGAGTGCTTCGTACTCGGCTGCCGTCAGCAAGCCGTCTACTGCGTGGTCGTCCACCTGCAATTCGAGTATCCAGCCATCTCCGTAGGGGTCTGTGTTCAGTAGCCCTGGATTGTCCACGAGCGCAGTGTTCACTGCAGTTACCGTGCCGGCGATGGGGCTGTACACCTCTGAAACAGATTTGGTGCTTTCAACCTCGCCGCACATTGCACCTCCTGCGAACGCAGCGCCTACGTCGGGCAGATCGACAAAGACGACATCACCGAGCGCGTCTTGGGCGTAGTCCGTAATACCAACCCGAACGAGACCGGGAGCTGTGGTGAGAACCCACTCATGATCACTTGAGTAGCGAAGATTCGCTGGCACTTCCATCCACGCAACCGTAGCGGGTACGACTGACGCCTAGCACGCCGTTGATAGTGACAATTTCACGACGATGATCGCGACTGGGCGACGGCCTGCCGAACCAACGGAACGTAGGCAACGCCGGTGTAGAGGCTGAGGACAATTCCGGGAATCCCGAGTATCCATGCTGCGAGAGCAAAAGCGCCCGCGATCGGCATGCCGCTCTCCCCCATGAGGAAGCCAGGAAAGGTGAACATCAGAAGAAATGCCGCCGTTTTGCCCCACCAGGTGACATCAAACCGCTGCATTGAAAACACAATGGTTCCGATCAGCATCATCAGCCCGACAAGAACCTCTCGAGCGAGCACGATGACGGAAAACCACAGCGGAACGGTTCCGTCGATAATGAGCGCGACGATGCTCACCACAAATAGCAACCGGTCCACGGTTGGGTCGAACACCTTGCCGAACTCACTCGTCTGGTTCAGGCGGCGTGCAAGGAACCCGTCAACCCAGTCGGTCGCCCCAATTGCGCCAAGTAGCCACGCTGCGACATGTCGGTTCTCTCGCCCAAAGAGCACCCAGAGAAAGAGGGGCAGACAGAGCAATCGGAGCAAGGTAATGGCATTAGGAATCGTCCACAGACCGTCGAACATCGACGGGCTTGCACTGCGAGTGTCGGTTGCCACAGTTGCGATTCTACGTAATCGTCGTCGGTCGCTACGCTCCGTGCATGCCTACCATCTTCACCCGAATTCTTGATGGCGAGATTCCCGGCACCTTCGTCTGGAGAGATGACCTGTGTGCGGCGTTTATGTCGATCAATCCAATGGCGCACGGTCATACCCTTGTTGTCCCGATCGCCGAGGTCGATCACTGGATCGATCTCCCGCCCGAAGTTGCGGCGCATCTCTTCGAGATCTCGCGTCGAGTCGGGATCGCACAACAGCAGTGCTTTTCGCCGGAACGAATTGGCGTCATCGTCGCTGGGTACGAGGTGCCGCACACCCACATTCATGTGATACCGACGAATGAGATGGGTGACCTCGCGTTCGCAAACGCGGCGTCCTCAGTCGATCGCGAGTCGCTCGAATCTGCTGCGTCAGCAATTATTCAGGCACTTGAATCAGCCGGCTACACAACAGGGGTGCATTCATGACACACGGATGCGACGTCCAGCGACTTGCTCGTATTGACGAGCACTTCGCCTCATACGTGGACGATGGACGACTCGCCGGATGGCAGGTCATGGTTGCCCGGCATGGCGAGATCGCCCATTCATCGACATACGGGGTGCGCGACCTCGCCTCGGGAGCGGCCTTCAGCGAAGACACCGTGGTTCGTTTGTATTCGATGACGAAACCGCTCACGACGCTTGCAGCGATGCAGCTCGTGGAGCAGGGAAAGATCCAACTTAAGGATCCGGTTGCTGCATATATTCCTTCGTTCGGAAGCACGAGGGTGTATCGCTCAGGATCCGCTCAACGTCCGATGACTGAGCCGCAGGTGTTGCCAATGCAGATCTGGCACCTCATGACGCACATGTCGGGGTTGACATACGGCTTCCACAACGTTCATCCGGTTGATGCGATGTACCGCGCTGCAGGGTTTGAGTGGGCACATCCAGAAGGTCTGACACTTGCAGAGATTTGCGATCTCTGGGCATCGATTCCGCTCGTATTTCAGCCGGGAACCGAATGGAACTATGGCGTTTCAACCGATGTGCTTGGTCGGGTCGTCGAGGTCGTGTCGGGACTTGATCTTGAGACCTATCTGCAGCGTTTTGTTCTTCAGCCTCTCGGTATGTCGGACACAAGTTTTTACATTGACGACGAGAATCGAAAGTCACGACTCGCGAGTTTGTACATTCCGCACCCCGAATCTGGAACAGCAATTGAGGCACCGGCGGCGCTGCTTCGACCCGATCGACCGATGTACCTGTCAGGCGGCGGCGGACTGTACGGAACGGCGAGTGACTACATGCGGTTCTGTCAAATGTTGCTCAACGGTGGGTTCCTCGATGGTGAACGGGTAATTGGGAGGCAGACGATCGAGTACATGAGTCTCAATCACCTTCCCGGCAACGTTGATCTTGAGGTGATCGGTCGGCCGCTGTTCGCAGAGTCCACGTACACCGGAGTTGGATTCGGCCTCGGATTCTCTGTGGTCATCGACCCGGCAGCAAACAAGGTGCCGTCGTCCCGCGGAGAAATCGCCTGGGGCGGAGCAGCGAGTACGGCGTTTTGGGTGGATGCGCACGAGGACCTCGCAGTCGTATTCCTCACACAATTGTTGCCGTCGAGCACACATCCAATACGTCCGAAGTTGAAACAACTCGTCTATCAGTCGCTCATCGACTGAGGCGTCGCTTGCCTAGAACAGGGTTCCTTCCGGTCCAACGGTTACTTCAGTGAGGTGAGCGCCCTCGTTTCTCGCATTGTTCACGTCGATCGAAACCTCGTGCTCGTTGAGCACGCTCGGCCCGGCAGGTCGCAACAGCACATCAAGAAGCTCGCGGGCATCGTCAGGTTCGCATGTCAACCAGGCGTCAACGTCGCTTGGCTCAAGAATGACTGGCATCCGATCGTGAATGGGCCGCATGGTGTCGTTCGGTCCAGTTGTGAGTAGGCAGACGGCGCTACCTCCCGGGGGCAGGCGACCATCTCCCCTTTCGAGTTCGCACATCGCCGCTACGAGCAACGGTGCACCGTCGGCGCGCCGGAAATAGTGCGGTCGCTTTGCTGGCTTGCCGGACGCCGATCGAGGTCCGTCGTGCGTCGCTGGTGCCCACTCGTAGAAACCGTCAATCGGCAGTATGCATCGGCCGCTGCGCATTGCATGTCGAAATGAGGGCTTCTCCCAGGCAGTTTCGCTTCGGGCGTTTGCAAGACGTTGCGAGAGGGATTTCTGCTGAGTCCACTTCGGCACGAAGCCCCATGACATTGTTGTCAGAGCGCGGCGATGATCGTCGTCGCGCATGACGATCACGTTGGTTGACGGAGCAATGTTGAATCGAGGCGAGAATCGGTCGTGCGTGGAGTCGGCAACAGCGCCGAGTATTTCGGCGAGCACATATGGGTCGGTTGCCTGTACAAATCTCCCGCACACGACTCGTCCTTTCTTGATTCGCAACGTTCGATGAGGGAAGTATCGCAGTTCATTCCGGTTCTCGATTGTGCGGACGAGTATTCGGCGATCGCCGATCCTGGTGGACGCAATCCGTCATATTCATGTTTCGCGGCGATAGCGTTTCCATGCCGCACAGAATTCCATGTGTTGTGGGTTCGCTGACCGGGAATTGGTTCCTCCGATCTTCGTGAACCGCCCTCTACGACAGCTTCAGACTTTCGAAGCGCTGAACCCCCCCCCAACGCGCAATTGCGCCACACACTGGAGATTTCATGTCACAACTTATTGACGACGCGCCTGCATTCGCCCAACTTGGCGTGCCGGATTACATCTGTCGAGCGCTGGTGCGCCGCGGCATCACGGAGCCGTTCGAAATTCAAGCGCGAACGATCGACGACGTGCTCGCGGGGCGAGACGTCTGCGGTGCTGCGCCGACCGGTTCGGGTAAGACGCTTGCATTTGGCATCCCGTTGGTAGCGGCGACGCCAAAAGCCCGTCCGCAACGGCCGCGTGCGCTGGTGCTCTCCCCCACCCGTGAACTCGCTGACCAGATCACCGCTGAGTTGAGCACGCTCTCAAACCGAACTCGCGTTGCATCGGTGTACGGCGGTGTCGGATATGGAAAGCAGATCGCCGCACTTCGCCAGGGCGTCGACATTCTCGTTGCATGTCCGGGACGACTCGAAGATTTGCTCGCAACCGATTCGCTTCGACTCAACGAGGTAGAGCGAGTTGTTATCGACGAGGCAGACCGTATGGCGGACATGGGTTTTCTCCCGGCTGTTCGCCGACTCCTCGACCTCACGACGTCGCGTCGTCAGACCGTGTTGTTCTCCGCAACACTTGATGGCGACGTCGCAGCAATTGTCAACGAGTACCTCAACGATCCTGTCCGCCATGAGGTCGTTCGGGACGAGATTGATGCGGTGACCGCAGATCACGTGTTTTGGTCATTACGACGAGAGGATCGCGTTACGCAACTTGCGGCGCTCACCAACTCGGTGTGGCCGGCCGTGGTGTTCACACGAACTCGCCACGGCGCCGATCGACTCGCAACGCAGCTTGAACGATCTGGGGTCACAACCGTCGCGATTCACGGTGGTCGCAGTCAACAGCAGCGAACCCGTTCGCTCAATGACTTTACAAATGGACGTGTACAAGCCCTGATTGCTACCGACGTTGCTGCACGTGGACTTCACATCGACGATGTCGCGCTGGTTGTTCACTTTGATCCCCCCGAGGACCACAAGGCATACATCCACCGGTCGGGACGTACCGCCCGCGCCGGACGGGGCGGTGTGGTCGTGTCATTTATCGAGCCGAACGGTCACCGAGCGGCACGTCGCATGCAACGTGAAGTCGGAATTGAGGTTCAGATCACTGAGGTCGATATGGCAGTGCTCGGCGATCACGTTGATGGTGATCGTCCGCGCCCTGTGCCCAAGCCGGAAGTGCCAGTTCAGGATCGCCGGGCTCGCAAGCCACAGTCGAAGCGCAACCATGGTTCGGTGGACAACCGAAACGATCGTCAACCGAACGGTCGTGGTCGTGGTTCTGCTGATGACCGGCGACGTGGATCTACTGATGCTCGTGGCAGCGGTTCTGCCGATGACCGTGGTCGTGGTTCCGCTGATGCTCGTGGTCGTGGTTCCGCTGATGCTCGTGGCCGGGGTTCTGCCGATACTCGGGGTCGTGGTTCTGCTGACGCTCGTGGTCGAGGTTCTGCGGATGACCGTGGTCGTGGTTCTGCTGAAGCTCGGGGTCGTGATTCTGCCGACCGTGGTAGCCATGGTCCGTCGAACGGCCGAAAGGCACGCCCGGCGAACGGACGGCGAGTTGCTGACGGGTCTGCGGGCTCGAGGCCTCGACGCTCGAGCAACGGTGGCGCCCGAGCGAAATCAGGTGGCGCGAAGCGCCGTTCGTACGCTCGCTAATTCCCCGCCATCGCCACGCATTGAGCGGCGACGTAGTGTTGCCGCATGGCCGATTGGGAACTTCTTGTTGATGGCGTCGATTTTGGTGAAGGTCCGCGGTGGCACGAGGGGCGTCTGTGGTATTCGGACTTCTTTCAGCGTGCCGTGTACTCGGTCGGGCTTGACGGTGACCGGCGAGTTGAAGTGGGAAATACCGATGACCGCCCATCTGGTTTGGGGTGGTTGAGCGACGGCTCGTTGATCGCCGTGTTTATGACGCAGCGAAAGCTCATGCGACATATCGGCGGTGATGACTGGGAAGAATACGCCGACCTCTCGAAATTCGCTGCGTGGCACTGTAACGACATGGTGATCGATGAACGGGACGTCGCCTATGTGGGCAACTTCGGGTTCGACCTCGAAGGACGCGCATCGTTCGAGACGGCGAATCTCATCATCGTGCGTGCTGATCGAACCGTCGCGCTCGCTGCTGATGACATGAAATTCCCGAACGGCTCAGTTATCACACCCGATGGTGTAACGCTGATTGTCGGAGAGTCGTTCGGCGGTGATTACATCGCATTCACGATCCAACCTGATGGTTCCCTCACCGATCGACGTGTATGGGCGGAAATTCCAGGCACCGCGCCCGATGGCTGTGCGCTTGATGCTGATGGAGGCATCTGGTTCTCGGATGCCATTGGGTCGCAGGTTGTTCGAGTCAAGGAAGGTGGTGAGGTGACCGATCGGGTGCCGACGCCACAACCGACCTATGCGTGTGCGCTTGGTGGCGCTGACGGTACGACGCTGTTCGCACTCTGTGCCCCCGGCAGCCACCCCGATGAGGTCGCCGGACGCGGTGGCGGTGCAATTTACGCACGCTCTGTGATCTTCCCTGGCGCTGGGCGTCCGTAGCGACGAAGTCGTTCACACCGGCGGTTCGCCGGCCAAGGTAATTCTGAGCATCTCTCGGCGGTGGCCAAAGTAGTCATCGATCGCATAATGCTGCACGCATCGGTTGTCCCACATGGTGAGGCTCCCCTGCTGCCAGCGAACGCGACAGGAAAAGTCGATGCGGCGGCTGTGGTTAAACAGAAAATCAAGCAGCGCCTTGGCCTCGGCATCGTGCATGCCCTCGATGCCAATCGTGTAGACCTCATTGACAAAGAGCGACTTTCGACCGGTGATTGGATGCGTCCGAATAAGCGGATGACAGGTCGTGCGCAGGGCAGATTCGTCGCCGATGATCTCCATCGAACGTTGCGGGTTCGCTTGGCCAAAGGTGCCCTTCGGTCCGTACGACCTTCGCGCCGAGTGCACACCTTGTAGTCCGCCGAGGAGTTGCTGCATTGGGGCAGACAGCGCCTCATACGCAAGTTCTTGGCTAATGAACGCGGTGTCGCCACCCGATGCTGGGATGTCAACGCCGTACAGCAATGTTGCGCTCGGTGGACTCGCTTGGAAACTCCAATCGCTATGCCAGCCGCTACCAAAGAGTGGGCCTTGCTCATCGGCACGTCGCAACAACCGCAAGACGTTCGGGTGACCATCGATCGGCGTGATGAACGGCGTGTCGCCAAATGTTCCGAATTGCAGCGCAAAGGCTTCGAATTGGTCAACATCGAGCGACTGATCACGGAAGCACAACACGCTGTGATCGGCGAATGCCATTTCGATGTTGCGCAAGGTGACAACATCGAGTGGTTTCGAAAGGTCAACGTCGAAGACCTCGGCGCCAAGACGACCTGTCAGAGGAGTGACCTGCATGAGACGACGGTAATACGACAGTGCTCATGTTTCGTGAAGCGGAGGATTTCGTTCTCGAATTCCTAGTGTGTGCGAATGGAACTCGTGCTGATTCGCCATGCACTTCCCGTTCGTCGTGAACTCGAGACTGGTGCTGCAGATCCCGAGTTGTCCGCGGACGGTGTCCGTCAGGCGGTATTGCTTGCCGAATATCTTGCACTCGAGCAGATTGACGTCGTGTATTCGAGCCCGATGAGACGAGCACGTGAGACCGCTCAGCCTCTATGCGAGGTTCTTGGGCTTTCGATGCAGATTGAGCCCGATGTGGCGGAGTTCGATCAGCACTCTTCGGAGTACATTCCGATTGAGGAACTCAAAGCGTCCGGCGATCCACGCCTACGGGAGTTTCTGTTGGGTGAAGGGGAAGAATTCGACGACCGCGACGAGTTTCGTGCCCGAGTGCTGACGTCGATGCAGCGAATCGTGTCGAACCATTCCGGTCAACGGGTCGCCGTGGTCTGTCACGGCGGCGTCATCAATCTGTATGCCGGCGATGTGCTCGGGTTGGATGTTGACGGTCCGGGCTTCTTCTATCCGAACTACACATCAATCACGCGTGTTGCTGCGTCTCGATCGGGCGTGCGTTCGATCATCACGTTGAATGAAACTTCCCATTTGCGGCACACGGGGCTTCCGATGGGACTGTTTCAGCATGGTTAAACGCTACGGCAGCGCGCGCACAGTGATCTGCACCTCGCTTGCGCGTCGTTCACCGAAGCCGATGAACATCCGGTCGTTCATCCAGCTGTAGCGCTCGTCCGCGGTGCGGATGTGGATGAAGGTGCGGAAGTAGTACTCGCTCACGGGCACTGGTTCACCTTTGCTGAGTCGCTCAAGTACCTCAGGTGGGGCCGAGCGCAAACCTTCTGATCTCACTTCGAGTAATGCGCCGTCGTCGGTGCGCAGCATGTAGCGAGCAACAATTTCGAGTGTGCCGTTGGCGCGTATCCGCTGCCAATCGCTTCCGCCGTCGGCGATCGTGCCGTGACAGACCGGCCCTTCGAAGGTTCCGCCAGTGAATGGAATGACCCGAATCTCGCCGGCATTCGATGCACCGGTTGAGATCGGTGGTTGCACACCGACGTGAAAGACGAAAAGTGGTTCAGCAAACTGAAGGCTCACAACAACAAGTGTGGTCGATAGCAGGCGATGTCGCCGTATTGCATCGCTCGATGTGCGCACGATCGTCCGATGAGTCCGCGCGGGATCGGGCAGGTATACGGTGCGGCCATGTCACTTACACGTTCACGTTGGGCAGCAATTGGTGCAGCGGTAGCAGTCACGCTTGGTGGTGGCGGACTCATCGGAGTGTCCGCCGCGTCAGGAGACGCAAGTTCGTTTACCTCGGTCAGCCAAACTCGGGTGCTCGACACTCGTGGTGGGGCAAAAGTTTCGAATGAAACGATCGAGCTGCAGCTCGCTGGTGACGGCAAGGTCGCCCCTGCGGATTCAACCGCCGTCGCGATAAACGTGACGGTGACCGGTAGTGAAACCAAAGGCTATGTGTCAGTGTTTCCATGCACCGCAACAACGGATGATCGACCAGACACGTCGACGTTGAACTTCAATCCTGGGGTTGATCTTGCGAACTCGACAGTCGTCGAGATCGGGTCGACCGGCAAGGTGTGTTTCTACGTGAAAGGCATCACGCATCTGCTCGCTGACGCACAGGGCTACTACACGAGAGCATCCTCGGGCGCCGACGGACAAGACGGTGCGGGTGGCTCGGCTGATGGTTCTGACTGCAGCACGGAGATCTATGCCGGAACAGTGTGGGCTAATTATGACGCGCGCGGTGAGTTCGTGACCTATTGCATTTCGGAGGACGCCGGCGAGGTGACCACCGTTGCGGGTTCTGGTGCCCGGGGAACGGTGGACGGGGCTGGCGAACAAGCCCAGTTTGACTTTCCTGTCGGTGGTGACTTTGATGCCGATGGAAACCTTTATGTGGCTGACCTCTATGGGCACACGATTCGAAAAGTGACATCCGAAGGTGTGGTCACGACGCTCGCCGGAACTGCAGGGACCAGCGGGTCGGATGATGGAACCGGAACAGATGCCCGGTTTTACTACCCGAAGGACGTTGTTGTTGGCGCAGATGGAAACGTGTACGTAGCCAACTCGACTTCGATTCGAAAGGTGACACCCGATGGCGTCGTCACAACCTTCGTGACCATAGAAACCGGCGCCTACGGAATTGATGTTGATGGAGCGGGAAATCTTTACGTGCTTGGGGGTGCCAATGTTGTAAAGGTGACGGCACAGGGGGTTGCGACGACGCTCGCCGGCGGTAGCGAAGGGTTTACCGATGGGACTGGCACGGACGCTCGGTTTCGCAACCCTTCCGGCCTTGCCGTTGACGCGACCGGAAACCTATACGTTGCAGATACTCAGAATTGCGTTATTCGAAAGGTGACAGCTGATGGTGTCGTCACAACGCTCGCCGGCTCAGGAATCGCCGGCTTTGCTGACGGGACAGGAGCGACCGCGAAATTTGAATATCCGTCCGCCGTTGCTATTGGTATCGATGGCAACATCTATGTTGCCGAGTCCAATGGGTCCATTATTCGACGAGTAACACCCGCCGGTGAGGTGACCACAGTTGCAGGTCTCGCTGGAATGCAAGGAGACGACGACGGGGTCGGGCCCCTCGCGCGCTTCTCTATTCCGTCGGGGGTCGCCGTCGCTGCAAACGGAGACCTGTACGTGTCTGACAGAAATAACAACAAAATTCGAAAGATCACGCTTCCGTCTTCGCCGTAGCGCGAACCACTCCTTGGACTTCGACGCAACCGAGGGATTGTTTCACGACCACCGTGAAACTACTCCCCGAGTCGGGCTGGCGAGATTCGAACTCGCGACCTCTTGTCCCCCAGACAAGCGCGCTAACCAAGCTGCGCCACAGCCCGTAACTAACAGTGCGATGCTAACGGCACCTGGCACCCTTCAGACGAAGATGGCGATGATCCTCCACGAGAGATAGGCGATCAGCGCAACGACGAGCAATTTGAAATGCCATGGAGTTGTTTCGCTCTCCGTGCCATCGGATGGCTCCTCGATGACGGCGCCGCACTTCGGACACGACCCGTCGGCCGACATCGACGATGGAGTGAGATATTTCGAACATTCCTCACACCACGGCATCGTTAGCCCTGCTTCTTTCGTATCCGAAGTTTGATCGGTGTCGACCCGAAGCCGAATTCTTCTCGAATTCGCCGCTCGAGGTAGCGAACATGGTGGCCCGGCAATTCGCGGTTGACGAACAAGGTGAATGTGGGCGGGTCGGTTGCCCCTTGAACAGCGTAGAGCACTTTCGCTCCGCCACCCGCTGGTTGGGCCTGTTGTGCTGCCGCGATCACGCGGTTCACATCTTTTGTCGGCACACGTCGGTGGTATTGCTCGACGGCTTCGGTGAGCAACGGTCGCAACTTGTGCACGCCTTTGCCAGTGAGCGCCGAGATCGTGAGAATTGGCGCCTCGCCAACGAACGCGAGTTTGCGGCTCACCTCTGCTTTGCGTTGTGCCCGTACCTCAGCGTCGTCGATGAGTTCCCATTTATTGAGCAAAATGACAATCGGACAGCCTGCCGCATCTACACGCTCGGCAAGACGCTGATCTTGTGCGGTGACGCCTTCGGTGGCATCGATGACGAGCAATGCAATGTCGGCCTCGTCAATTGCACGCAGAGCCCGAACCACCGAGTAATACTCGGCACTGTCATCGACCTTTGAGCGACGACGCATACCGGCAGTGTCGACGAACACGATCGGTCCATCCTCGGTTTCGACCAGCGTGTCGATCGCGTCGCGTGTTGTTCCCGACATGTCATGAACGACAGAGCGGTCCTCGCCGACGAGCCGATTGAACAACGTTGATTTTCCGACATTTGGCCGTCCGACAATCGCCACACGTGGCGTGTCGGGCGCGAGTTCCGGCTCATCGTCGAGCCACGGAGCAACTTCTGGTTCTCGAAACGAGACCTTGTCGCCCAGCCGCTCGAGCACGACATCGAGCAGGTCACCCGCTCGCCGGCCATGGAGCGCACTCACCGGTACAGGGTCGCCGAGCCCAAATGAGAGGAAATCCCACATCTCGCGCTCACGAAGGTCGTTGTCAGCCTTGTTGGCAACGACGAGCACTTCGATTCCGCTTCTCCTCAGCCATGCAGCAATCTCATCGTCTTGACTCACGCTGCCAACGCTCGCGTCGACGACCATCAGCACCAGATCAGCGGTGGAAACCGCCAATTCGACCTGACGGCTCACCTTCTCGTCAAGGGCATCTCCCCCGGGCATCCAGCCACCGGTATCGACGATGCGGAACGGAACACCGAGCCATTCGGCTTCATGCTCCTTGCGGTCACGAGTGATGCCTGGTCGGTCTTCGGTGATCGCGACCTGTTCTCCCGCGATGCGATTGAACAGTGTCGACTTTCCGACGTTTGGGCGCCCGACGATCACCACTGTCGCGAGTTGGGGTGCTTCGCTCATCGGTGACTCCGTTCAAGGGCCCGACGCAGCGAATGACCGTCGGTCGGGATGACATCGACGCTACGAGGCAGTTCCTCGATACGCACACCGTCGAGAAAACGGCCGTCGTCCGAAAGGCAGACATCGGGAATGAGAATGCGTCGGTCGGCGTCAATCGTCATGAGTACGCGCGAAATGTCGGCTCCAGTCATCAGTCCGGTGACCGCAGTGTTGCCTCCGAAATACTCGTTTGTCACTGGGGCGATCTCAACGTCAGGAAAACGATCATCAAGCAGAGGCGCGATGACACGAGCCCCGTATTCGCCCGTCAGGATGGTGATTCCGTTACGAGTCAGATGCGTTGGCTGCAACGTTACGGCGACAGGTGTTGCTCGTAACCCGGTGTAGGCAGCCGGGTTTGACGGTAGAGACTGGTCAGCGGCTGCAAAGAAGCCCCGCTGGGGTGATGTCGTTGTGGCAACGACGTTGTTGAACTCCGCACGAAAGGTTGCCGCCATTCCGATGCCATCCTCATGCATCTCGCACTGTCCGTAACTCTCAATCGCAGGAAACTCCCGTCCAGCCATGAGGTAGTACTCGTCAGCGGCGTAGACCATCGGGTGCCCAACGAGTTGGGTGAATAGCCGCTGCCACTCTTCAACGGAGTCGACGATCGCTTCCGCTTCGGCGGTGGTGTGCGTACGCATCGCAGACTCGCCGTTGAACTTTGACACACCGAGCGGAACGACTGCCACTGCGTCAAGGTCAGAAAATGCGTCGGCGATTCCGAGCATCGTGCGCTCGAAGACATCCCCATCGTTTACTCCTGGGCACACCACGATCTGCCCTCGCACGTTGATGCCCTCATCGAGCATTGCGCGAAGCCAACGAAGGCTCATCGCGCCCCTCGGATTTCGCAACATTCGCGAACGGTCGAGCGGATCGATCGCGTGAATACTCACGTGCAACGGCGACAGTCGCTCATCGATCACACGTTCAAGATCTGCCTCGGTGAACCGGGTCAACGTTGTGAAGTTTCCGTAAAGAAAACTCAACCGGTAGTCGTCATCTTTGAGGTAGAGGCTCCGGCGCATGCCTTTGGGAAGTTGGTGTATGAAACAGAACTCGCAATGGTTGTCACATGTTCGAACACGATCGAAGACCGCGCTGTTTACTTCAATACCGATCGGTTCGCCCGCCTGTTTGTTTACCGTGACCTCAAATGTTGCTGCGTGACGTTCAATTTCGAGAGACGGCGACTCCACATCGGTTGCCCAATGCCATTCGATGAGGTCACGAGGGCGTAAGCCATCAATCGAGAGGACGCGATCGCCGGGTTGAAGCCCCGCTTGCGCAGCCGGAGACCCGTCGGCGACGGAGACGATGCGTGGAGGCTCGGCTCGAACGACGGTGGTCTCGGAAGAACTCATGACATAGCGAGGCTAGCGGTGTGATCCCCCGGCTAACCTGACGTCGTCATGTCGGTCGAACGAGTGCTGCTTGCTGAACCTCGCGGCTTTTGCGCCGGCGTCGAAATGGCAATCAAGGCGCTTGCGTGGATGGTTCGGTCGTTTGAACCTCCGGTGTACTGCTACCACGAGATCGTTCACAACCAGATCGTTGTTGACCATTTCCGTGACCTTGGAGTTGTATTCGTTGACGACATTGCGCTCGTTCCAGAGGGTCGACCGATCATGCTCTCAGCGCATGGCTCTGCGCCAGAGGTCGTGGCCGCGGCGCGGTCAAAAGGTTCCTTTGTTGTCGATTCGGTCTGCCCCCTCGTCACGAAGGTGCACCACGAGGTGAAAGTGCGTGCCTCCAAGGGCTACCGAATTATCTACGTCGGTCATGAGGGCCACGAAGAAGCGGTCGGCACAATGGCGGTTGCACCCGATGCGATCGACCGAGTCGAGAACGTCGCAGAAGTCGATGCGCTGCCAGCACACGACAACGCGGTCGCCCTGCTTGCACAGACGACGCTGTCGCACCGTGATTGGGAAGGTGTCGCCGTGCGCGTTCGCGAGCGTTTTCCGCAAGTATGGACACCTGGTCGCAGTGACCTGTGCTTTGCAACGACCAACAGACAGACATCGCTTCTGGCGATTGCGCAACGGTGTGATGCAATCGTTGTGATCGGGTCATCGAATTCCTCGAATACAACAGCGCTCGAGCGACTTGCGGTCCAGGCCGGATGCAAACGAGTGCTGCGAATAAACGCCGCTGAAGAACTTCCAGCTGATCTCAGCGGAACCGTTGGGGTCACCGCAGGTGCATCAGCACCCGAGCAACTTGTTGCAGCGGTCGTTGCCCAACTCGCGCCGGCACACGGCGTCGAGGTCGTGACCGTGACCGAAGAAGATGAATACTTCCCGCCACCTCGCAACATTCGAGAACTTCAAACAGGAATCGAAGTTGCCGTCACTACGTTGCTCGGTGGGTCATTACTTGCAAGCCCAGCGATGGAAGACCGTTCACTATCGGCGAGTGCCGTACTCGCAGCACTGGAGCAGTAGGAAATACACAGGATGAGCCGATGACCTCGATAAGCGACACCATTCGTCTCGCACTACACATCGGTGCGGCCTCGATCTGGCTCGGTGGGCAACTCGTGCTCGCATCGATCGTTCCAGCGGTTGCCCGTGAGAACCGCGCTGTTCTCCCTGTAATTGCGAAGCAGTTTGCGCGAATCGCATGGCCAGCGTTCGCAGTGCTCGTGCTCACCGGCATGTGGTCGCTCATGACAATGGATATTTCGGCGACGGACGGCCGAACGCAAGTCGCGGTGTTCGTCAAGATCATTGTTGGAGTGATGAGCGGGGTTGCCGCCGCTGTTCACGCTGTTGGAACAAGTCGCCTTGCGAAGGCGGTTGGCGGAGCGGTCGGGTTGCTCGCAGCGATGGTTGCGCTCGTTCTTGGCATCCTCATCCGTACAGGGGGTTGAGTTGGCGTTTCGGTGGCGAATGCTTGTGCTCGTCATTGCGATCGGTGCAGTTGCCGTTGCCTATGTGCGAACCCGACTGGAAAATGTTCCAGAGTCACCCGCCACCGGTGACGCGGTACCGACTGAGGCACGATCGGTCACGACCACTCTCCCACCATTGCCCGCCTGGTGCGTGCCCGTGTTGCAACTCGCGGAGGATGCCAGTCTCACCGCTATTTCGACCGCGTATGCCGCGGCTGCCGCAGTCGCTCCAGAATCTGTCGCTACCGATCTTCAGGCAGTGGTCGACATGTTGAACGGCACCTACGTTGAGCCAACTCTGCCACCGACAACGATCGGTGAAGCCCTTGCGACCTCGACATCGTCAACTGCGACCACAGGCGCTTCATCGACAAGCGTCGGCGACATGGGTTCGACGGTGGACGTTGAGGCCGACACCATCGATGCCGAAGGTCGCGTTCCTGAGGACGATCCACGGCTACGAACCGCGGCCCGTATTGAAAGCGACTGTCGGAGAGTCGCGACCGAACAGGTTCCGTATGACACCGAACCTGACGTCGTCGTCGAGAGCACCCCCTGATTGCATTCGGCGGACGATCGTTCCGACGACTACGTTTCGAGACATGTTCCCGGGATCACACGTCGCGACACAGCCCAACAAACCTGCGCTCATCATGGCCGGCTCAGGTGAGACACAGACCTTTGCCCAACTTGATGCGGCAGCTAACCGACTGAGCCGAGTGCTGCGAGACGCCGGAGTGCAGCCAGGCGACCATGTTGCAATCTGCATGGAAAATCACCCGCGCTATCTCGAGGTGCTGTGGGGATGCCACTATGCCGGAGCGATCTACACGGCCGCCTCATCCCGGTTGACCTCTGAAGAACTTGCGTACATTCTCAACGACTGTGGTGCAAAGGTGTTCATCACCTCGACCTATAAGGCAGACCAGGCCGCAGAGATTGTGGTCGAGACACCGAACGTCACGTTGCGCCTCATGATTGACGGCACCATCGACGGGCACGAGTCATACGAAGATGCCGTCGCTGGCGTGCCGAGCGAACCGCTCAGCGATCGAATCGCCGGTCGCGACATGCTCTACTCGTCAGGGACCACCGGTCGTCCGAAGGGTGTGTTCCCGTCACTGCCCGAAGTTCCGCTCACAGAATGGGCGGGCAGCGTCGAAGGACTTCAGCGGCTCCTTTTCGGCATGGATGAACACAGCCTCTACCTCTCCCCCGCTCCCATGTACCACGCAGCTCCACTTAGGTTCTGCCTCGCCGCACAATCGATCGGCGCAACCGTCGTGCTCATGGAACACTTTGACGCTGAGGATTATCTGCGATTTGTTGATGCGTACAAGATCACGAACACCCAGCTCGTTCCCACGATGTTTGTTCGGATGCTGAAACTCACCGAGGAGACCCGATCGAAATACGACGTCAGTTCGCTGAAAGCCGCCGTTCACGCGGCAGCACCGTGCCCGGTGACGGTGAAGCAGCAGATGATCGAATGGTGGGGACCCGTCATTCACGAGTACTACGCAGGAACCGAAGGAAACGGTTTCGTCTACTGCAACAGCGAAGGTTGGCTTGCACATCCGGGCACCGTGGGTTCGCCCCTGAACTGCATCGTGCATATCGTCGATGAGGAAGGTGAGGAAGTGCCTCAGGGTGAATCGGGCACGATCTACTTCGAGGCCGGCGGCACCTTCGAATATCACAACGACCCCGAGAAGACGAAGAGCTCACGGCACCCGAAAGGCTGGAGCACGCTCGGCGACGTCGGTTATCTCGACGCCGACGGCTTCTTGTACCTCACTGACCGTAAGGCGTACATGATTATCACCGGTGGCGTGAACGTGTATCCGCAAGAAAGTGAAAATCTACTGGTGACGCACCCATCGGTCATCGACGTTGCAGTATTCGGCGTGCCCAATGATGATTTTGGTGAAGAGGTGAAAGCGGTCGTGCAGCCGGTTGCCATGCCAGCAACCGTCGAAGAAGCCGGAGAACTCGAACGCGAACTCATTCGGTTCTGTCGGGAACATCTTGCCGATGTGAAGTGCCCTCGTTCGGTCGACTTCAGAGAGGAACTGCCGCGGCACCCGACCGGCAAGCTGTACAAGCGGTTGTTGAAAGACGAATACTGGGCGGCTGCTGGTCGAAACATTTAGTGGCCATGCGACCCGAAGCGCGTCACCCGTTCATGGAGTGGGATGGTCTGCTTGCGTTCGCGCATCGCGGCGGGCTCAGTGAAGCCCCGGAAAATACGTTGCCAGCGTTCGCTCATGCGGTCGACCTCGGGTATACGTATCTCGAGACTGACGTCCACCTCACATCCGATGGAGTCTTGGTTGCGTTCCATGACGAGGACCTCGAACGGACCTGTGGTCGTCCAGGAAAAATTGCGGATCTCACTTGGGCTGAAGTTTCCGAGGCCCGTGTTGACGGGAAGGAACCGATTCCGCGATTCGACGAGTTACTCGAGTCCTTTCCGCACGCGAAGATCAACGTCGACTGCAAGGCCGACGAGACGGTAGACCCACTCATGGATCTTTTGAAATCGATGAATGTGCTCCCTCGAATCTGCGTCGGCAGTTTCAGTGACCGACGGCTTCGGCGGGTTCGCCGGCGACTTGGTGACGCAGTATGCACGAGCCTGGGTCCAGTGGAGACCACGCGGCTGCGCACTGGCGCTCGAACCCCAGCCGCCGCGCACGCAGCGCAAGTTCCTACCACCGCTGGTCCCTTGACCATTGTGAGCGAGAAATTTGTCGAGCGCGCACACCGTCGTGGGCTTCAGGTGCACGTGTGGACGATTGACGATGCCGCCGAAATGGAGCGACTCATCGACCTCGAGGTAGATGGCATCATGACCGATCAACCAGAAGTCTTGAAATCAGTGCTCGTCGCCAGAGGTCTCTGGGTTTAGCAACCCCGCCGGCGTAGGCCGTCGAAGCACCCGGACTAGGAAAAGAGCTCGCCTACTCGATTGACGTACTCGTGCGGTTCGTCCATCTCGAAAATAGGAAGCATGAATTCGTCAAAATTGTGCCGGTCAATGAGCTTCTTCAGCTGTAGGCGACACTGGTCAGCATCGCCATGAAGGATGAATGGGTAGATCCACTCATCGCGTAACAATGTCGCTGCCGCTTGCAGACCATCCGCCATCGCTTCTCTGATGTCGGCAATGTTGCGAGCGGTCATGCCGAGCGCATGTTGCACGGCGGGCGGAGAATCGACAAGCCGGTAGGTCATATGGGGACGAACCGCCGCAAAGTCGGCTTCGTTCATCACGATTGATGTCGAATATGACAGCAGCACCGGCGTGCTTCGATGTTGCGCAGCATGTCGAACGGTGTCAACGCTTGTGTGCAGCGTTTGCTCGTGTAAAAAGTCGAGAATCACGCCATCAGCCTCGCGGGCGCCGAGCGCCAGCACATTTGGTCCTCTCCCGGCGACCCAAATTGGGATTGTGCGACGCCCGCCGGGAAGATGCGCGTCGCGAAGTGAGACCGTTTCACCGGCATAGGAGACCGTGTTACCAGACCAAAGACCGCGCGAAACGTTGATGAGATCAGCGATGGCAGCAAGCGGCCGATGCCTCTGCAAGCCCATTGCGTCCAGAGTGAGCGAACCGCCGGCTCCATAGCCGGCGACGGCTCGACCGTCACTGAGGTCATGGAGCGACGCAAGCGCGGATGCGGTTTGGGCAGGATGTCGCGTATACGGGTTGGTGATACCAGGTCCGATGCGAACCGTTGCGGTGCGGGTGGCGATCGCTGATGCGACAACGTGTACATCGTGGGTGATGAGACCTTCGTCGTACAACCTGATGCAGTCGACACCAGCGCTTTCAGCTGCGACAGCGAGCGCAACGACGTCTGAAAGCGTCCCATCTGGGATGAGGTTGATCGCAAAGGTTGCCATCACACGCGAGGGTAGTCAGGTAACTCGAAGTCGATCGCCGCAACCTCAACATTGTGTGCGAGCAGGTCGTAGAGCGATGCTGCGAGATCGTGCGTGACCGGGTCGCGATCGACTGTCGGGACCTTGGTGATGACGACGATGTGACGTGCACCTTCAGGGAGCGACTTTGCTGACCCTCTCGAATCAAGCAGCACGGTTGCCGCTCGCTCAGGTGTGAGCCGCTCGTACGGAGAACATTTCGCGAGCGCCGCAACGCGAAGCGGTCGTTGGCATTGATCGGCAATTACACGCCCGATCGCGTCGGCTCCGATGAGCGACATCAGCACGGTGGTGGTCGCCGGGATGACCGGCTCAAGGGGTCCGGGAGCCTTAAACGGCCGATGACGGGCGCCGTCTGCTTCGACAACAATTGAGTCGCAGAGTTCAGCATCGGTGAACCAGCGGTCGCAGCGTTCGGATGCCACTCCAATCGACTTGCCGTCTCGTACCGCCGACCTGACGAAGATTGACTGACGACGGGTGGCTTCGCGAACCTCGTCATCAGTCGGGTTCGTCAGTACCTCGAGGTTCCCTGTTTGCCGTCCGCCCATTTTTGTTGTTGTCGTGGCAATGATTCGACCGGTGAGTTGCGAGGAAAGCGAGAACAGCGTCGTCGACTTGCCTCCCCCACCCACCAGCGCGATGTGCTGTCGACCGTCGAGATGGAGGTGGCGCACGAGGTGACGACTTGGAATCGAAATCAAGATGCCGCCAGCAGCCGTTGCACTGCCTCGACGACTCCGCCGCCGATTGCGAGTGCCTTGTCGGAGATCTCAAAACATGCGTCAGTGTCATCGCGTGGGTCTACGTCGGCGATCTTGAGTCCATCATGCACCGGCGTACCAGGCGCCACGAGGCCACGAATGACGCCGTCAAACGGTGCGTTCACCGATACCTCAGATACACCTGTGATGTTTCCAATGATGTCTCCGGCGCGCACGTGGTCGGCAATGTTGGCGTGCCATGCGATGATGCCGTCCGTTGAGGCACGGATCACACGCTCCGACGACTGTCCATGAATGGCACCCGGCACCCCGGTATTCGGGGCAGCGGCGCCGGTGAAGATCGCACGTCCAAGTCGATGTCCGCGCTGAGTCTCGATAACCGCGTGACAGTGCTCTCCAACGACATAGCCAGGTCCAAGACCAATGACGACCGCCGCATCGTCAATGCGGCAGTCGAGAGGTCGCTTCGCCATTCGAGCGTCGACGACAACATCTGCCGTATTAGGAATCGGAATGTCGTTCAGACTGGGAGCCACGACCACCGGAATGTGACCCGATGTGAACGCGGCCACCACGTCGTCGTCGCTTTCGGCTCGAACTGCGCGTAATCCTTCGATGGTGATCGAACCGTCAGCGATTGCTGATGAAACTGCAACCGTTCGTCGAATCGTGAGCGGATGCGAGAGTTCGGTCACGAGCACCCGGTATCCGCATGCCTGCAGCCGCCAGACGACACCAGTGGCAAGATCACCGCCACCTCGAACGACACAAAGTGTGTCGTTAGCGCTGTTGCTCACGCACGACCTCCGCGAGAATGCTGATCGCAATTTCTTCGGGAGTTTCGGCACCAATCTCAAGCCCAATTGGCGTTGAAATCCGTTCGAGTGCCGCCTCGGTTACGCCCTTCGCAATCAGCAGGTCGCGTGTCGTCGACCACCGGCGGCCGCTACCCATCACGCCGATGTATCTTGCGGACGTCGCGAGCACCGTTGGAAGAAGTTCGACATCAACACTGACGTTGCGAGTCACGATGACGATCGCGCTGCGCTCATCAATCGTTGACGCAAGTGCTTCGTTCAGATCAGCGGAATGTCCTGTCGCACCGTCAGGAAGATCTGTGGTGAGTCCATCTCGGTCATCCCACACGTGAGCGGCCCATCCTGACCATGTGGCAAGTTCAGCGACCGCCCGACCCACGTGGCCTGCGCCAATGATGAACAGTGTTGGTGACGCCATATACGGCTCAACGTAGACGTCAACTTCGCCTCCGCACACACCGGGGTCGCCGGACGCTGGGTCAATGAGCCGGTAATTGACGAGACGTGGCACACCATCGCGCATGCACTCAAGGGCCGCACGAACGACTCGTGCCTCCATCTCTCCCCCTCCGACCGACCCGTTCGTTGACCCATCTGCACGAATTACCATCGACGCTCCGGTTCGACGTGGAACCGATCTATCCGTGCGCACGACAGTCGCAAGGGCTGCACGTCGACCTGCACGACCCTCGTCAACGATGAACTCGAGGTGCTCTAGTTGGCCCATAGTCGGCGCGCCTCTTCGATGACGCGAATCCTGGCGCGTTCAACATCGACTCCAGGAATCTGGTGGTCTCGCACTCGCCACTCTCCATTCACCATGACGTGTCGAACATGTCGACCGTCACGCCACAGCACGAGTTGATCGGCGAGAGTTTCGGACTCGATCGGTGTTGGAAGGTCGAGTTCGACTACTTGTAGGTCGGCAACAAAACCTGGTTCAAGCCGCCCAACGTTGGTGAGCCCGAGTGCCTTCGCTCCCCCTTCGCTAGCCATCGCGAGTACATCGTGGGCTGGCAGGACAGAAGGATCGAGTAGGCGCGCTTTGTTCATCCAGAATGCGCCCCGCATGACGTGAAACATGTCGTTGACGTAGCCGTCTGATCCAAGGCCGACCGTTGCGCCTCTCGCCAGCAACTCTGGAATTGGTGCAATGCCACCACCAACTTCGCAGTTCGACAACGGCATATGGCTGACATGGATGTCATGCTGCGAAATTCCTGCAATATCTCGCTCCGTCAGTTGTACGCATTGGCTAGCAAGGAAATGCGAAGAGGCGACACCGAGTGACTCGTAGAACTCGATCGTGCCCATGCCGTACGTCTTTTGTGACCACTGACCTTCGGTGACGCCCTCATTGCAGTGCGCATGGCTCATCACTCCTCGCTCTTGCGCGAGACCCCAGGCCTGCGAGATGAACTGCGGTGAACAGGTGAAGACCGTGTGCCAGGACATCATTCCCGACACGAGCGGGTCGTTGTGGTGCTCGTCGATGAAGCGTGCGTTTTCCTCGAGGGACATCTGGGCGATCTCGACACCTGCACGTTCGGTTGCTTCAAAGCTAAAGATCGATCGCAAACCAATCGGCTTGGACGCTTCGGCTTCAACATCAAGCACGCCACTCAACGCGTGTGGAGCCTCGCAGATATCGAAGAATGTGGTCGTTCCACTCAGCGCCATTTCGGCACTCACCCACTCCGACGCCGCCGCAATCATTCGCTGATCGAGTCTGTCCTCGACGAGCGGCCACCAATAGTCATCGAGGAAACTTCCAAACCCGGTCGGTGGCGACGCAAGCACGATTCCGTGTGCAAGCGTGCCGTACAGGTGTACATGTGAATTGACAAACCCAGGAAGTACGGCGCACGCTCCAACGTCCTCTACATCATCGTCAGGGAAGCGTTCGATGAGGTCACGTGCGCTTCCCACCTCCTCGATGAGCCCGTTGACAACGCGAACGGCTCCTCGACGAAACGGCAGACGCTGACCACCGGTCACCAACCAGTCCGCCGCGATGATCATGAACGTTCCTATGCAGTGCCCGCAGCACGCATAGCGCTCCAGACACGTTCGGGAGTGAATGGAATTTCATTCATTGCGACGCCAACTGCGTCAAGAATCGCATTTCGCATCGCCGGGGCAACGCCATCTTTTGGAATCTCAGCAACTGCCTTTGCGCCGAACGGTCCGCTGTCCTCCATCGTTTGAACGAGGTAGACGACGGTCTCGGGAACTTCATCGGCCCGGTAAATGTGATACGGGCCGAATGAGTCGTTCACCATTCGGCCGTCACTATCGAACGCGTACTCCTCGCAGTGGGCATATCCAAGTGCTTGGAGCATGCCTCCCTCAACTTGGCCCGAAGCGGTGACGGGATTAATCGCGACACCGCAGTCCACCGCCATTGCCATCTTGACCACGGTGACCTGTCCAGTGTCGATGTCGACCTCGACTTCGACGACCTGCGCAGCAAAGGGTGGCGGGCACTCAGGCGAGACGTATGAGGCAGTACCCATGATCTGCTCCTGCTCTTGCATGTGCAGCGAGTCAAGGGCGATCTCCTCCATCGACACCGATCGACCGTCGGGCGCGTAGGCGCGCCGATCGCGCAACTCGATTGAGCAGGGTTGTTCAATTCCGAGCAGCATCGCAGCGCGTTCCTTGATGCGGGCTCGAGCGGCTTCTGCGGCGCGCATCGCTGCGGTACCCGAGATGTACGTCGTCGACGATGCGTACGCGCCAGTGTCAAACGGTGTCATGTCGGTGTCGCTCGAGTACACCTTGATGTCCTCGAGTGGCACACCAAGAACTTCTGCAGCAATTTGGCCGAGCACTGTGTCGGCGCCAGTACCGAGGTCGGTTGCCCCGACCAACATGTTGAATGACCCGTCATCGTTCAACTTGATAGAGCAGCCACCCATATCGAGAAACGGAATTGCGGTGCCGTGCATGCAATATGCGAAACCGAGACCTCGACGAATGTTTGGGCGGTCCGCAGGGGCTTTCCATGCAGGGTCGTTCCGTCGATGCCAGCCGATCTCTCGTAGCGCTTGAGCGACACACTCCTCGAGGCCCGTTGACAGCACTTTGGGGTACTCATCGAGTTCTTCATCGCTGGCGGCGCGCTCTCCGAGGTGCGGCGCAATGTTGAGCTCGTCCCCGAGACGGAGCCAGTTGCGTCGCTTGAACTCAATGACATCCTCGCCCAAGGACCTGGCGATGTCCTCCATGTGCGCTTCGAGAGCGAATTCTGCTTGCGGAGCGCCGTAGCCGCGGTATGCGCCTGGAACCGGAATGTTGGTGTAGACCACGTCGCATCGAAAACGCTTATTTGGTGCGTTGTACTGGGTGAGCCCACGAAGGCCTGCGACTGTCTGCACGGTGTAGCCGTGCGTGCCGTATGGACCGGTGTTGCCAATGATGTAGAGATCCTGCGAGACGAGTTTTCCATCGCCATCGACGACGGACGTGAAAGTGAGCGTCTGCGGGTGGCGCGTTCGCGATCCAATGAACTCCTCGGAACGGTCGAGTTCGAGTCGTACCGGACGCCGAGTTACCTGCGCGAGATGGCCGACGATGTCTTCGATGAGCATCTCCTGCTTCGCGCCGAACCCTCCACCGATGCGCGGCTTCACAACCCGAATGTCCTTAATGTCGCGATCCAGCAGCGGAGCCACCATTCGTCGTGCGTGGAACGGAACCTGGGTAGCGGTTCGAATAACAAGGCGTTCGTCCTCGTCGAGCCATGCAATTGATATGTGTGGCTCAATAGGACACTGCTGTACCTGATGTACTCGGAATGTTTGTGTGAACACCTTGTGGCCGTTCGCGTCAGCGTTCGCCACCGCAGCATCGGGATCGCCCCGCTTAGCAGCGATGTGATGCACGATGTTTCGGTCACGGTCATGGATTTCCGTAGTGTCCGCTTCGTCGTGAATCACCGGAGCACCTTCGAGCATTGTCTCGCGCTCATCAAGCACCGCTGGTAACACCTCGTAGGTGACCTTGATCAATCGACACGCTGCCTCTGCGATTTCAGGTGTTTCGGCAGCGACAACTGCGACACGGTCGCCCACGTGACGAACCTTGTTATCAAAGCTCACCTGGTCGTGCGGGTGCGGGTTTGGCCACGATTGTCCACCCGAGGCGTATTTCACTCGCGCCGTGTTCCAATAATGCAACACGGCGTGGACACCTGGGAACGAGCGTGCTTCGCTGTCGTCGATCTCAACGATGCGTGCATGCGCGTGTGGGCTTCGAAGCACCCTCGCGTAGAGCATGTTGCGCAGGTCAATGTCATCGGTAAACGCTGGGTTTCCCTTTGCGAGGCGGACGGCATCAACCTTGATTTCGGGTTTTCCGACGACCGCCATGTCTGGCACATCACGAGACGGAATGAGTCGCGGAACTGCAGCTGAGACGACCGGAGGGGCATCGTTCTCGTCGTAACGTGCGGCATTTCCGTGCTGCGTAAGTGGCGGCAGGATCGCTGGGGCAAACGGCTCGGCGACGTCACCTCGCATCAGCGCCGCTGCCCGCATCACAGCCTCAACCGGTTTCACGTACGCCGTCTCGCGGTCGAGAATTCCCGAGAGCATGTCACGGATTTCCGACTCGGTCGGATCTGGGTTGCGCTTCAAGAGCGACAACGTTCCCAGAATCATCGCTCCCGCGGAATAACCAGATTGGAATGCACCGACTGCGGTAAAGGCGGCTTGTATCGGGTGCAGTTCGGGTGATGTGTTGAGCGACTCGACGGTGACGATGTCGTGGCCATCGGCCTGTGCGGCGAGCACGACGTCGCTGCTCACCAATTTGCCGTCGAGCAGAATTGCACCGGCTCCGGTCTCGCCGCTATGTGAACCGAAGTGGACGCTGAACATGCCTTCACGTCTCAGGATGGTTCGGAGCGAATCATGAGCGAGGCAACTCGTGCTGAGAGGCTTGCCGTTTAGGGTAAAACGAATCGGAATCATGCCAACTCCTTCTCGATGCGGCGAACGAGGGTCTGAGCGACATCAAGTCGGTACTCGGCACTCCCTCTGAAGTCGCCCCGCGGCTCGAGCGATGTGAGGTCTGTCGTATCGCTCAGGAAAACCGGTGTGTCAGCCACACCGGAGATCGCAAGGTGGAGTCGGTCACCGATTCGACGACCTACCGCAGCAACGATTGGCGTGTCTTTCGGTGTCCGGGCCGTTGAATGAATTGACCACTCACCATGAGCGACGAAGTCAACGCGTGTGATGAGCCTGTTCGCTGAAGGAATCGCCGATGTCAGCGGAGCCGATTCGCCGTCGGCATAGTGCACATTGCATGCGCTCGCCAGCATGGCGGTGAGCAAGAGGCTGTCGCGCATCGCGGCTCCGACTGTGCCACCAACCGTCGCCAGCGTTCGAAGGGTCGAAGGCAACTCTCGTTGCGATGCCTCGCCAATGAGATCGCCAGAAAATGTGTGGGCGAGGTTGTCGAGTCGCACCATTGCGCCAACCTGCGCAACGCCGTTCTCCACTGTGATGTCGTCGAGGTTGAGACTCTGAAGGTCAACGACTTCGAGATCGCTTGGTTCCCTGTCGGCATTGATCACGGTTCCCCCCGCAAGGGCAATTCTCCCGGGTGTCGACAGCAGATCCAAGGCCTCTGTGAGGTCTGTCGGTCGGTGATAACCAGCGATGAGTGGCACGGATATGAACTTAGCCGAGACGGGTTGAAATACCCGCTCGCCGGAACAGCGCTCGGGCGCTTGCGATCGCCTCGTCAATAAGGTCGGACGCGTTCACTGAAACGTGTTGGTGGTCACGAACGATCGGCTTGCCGGCAACGATGACGTCTCGGACATTTGCGGGCGAACAGTTGAACACAAGCGCACTCGCAATTCGATGAACCGGTACCACCGACGGTGTGTTGAGGTCGACGACGAGGCAATCGGCAGCCATTCCAATTTGTAACTGCCCAAACTCATCTGGTGTGCCGAAGGCTCGAGCACCACCGCGACACGCCATGTTGAGCACGTCTTCAGGTTGAAGCGCCATCGGGTCGAGATGGTGAACCTTCTGGAGCAGCACCGCCACCTTGAGGGCTTCGAACATGTCCTGTCGGTTATTCGACCCTGAGCCGTCACTTGCGAGCGCAATCGGCACGCCGAGGCGGCGCATGTCAAGGATTCGTGCGACCCCGGACGCGAGATACATATTGGAGACGGGACAATGAACGACGGTTGCTCCAGATTCGGCCACCAACGCGATTTCGTCATCGTCGAGCCACACCGAATGGGCGAGTTGCACGTCTGGTCCTAATGCCCCTACTGAACTCAGCCATGGCACATGGCGCATACCCCGTTCATCGAGACTCATGTCGACTTCGACCTTCGTCTCGGCGCAATGCACGTGCGTTCCACGACCCCACGATCTCGCGGCCGCGATGGTTTCGATCATCGCGTCGTCTGAGCATCCCCACGGTATGAGCGGACCGAGTTCAATTCGGATACGCCCTTCGTCGTGACCGTCCCAGCGGTCAAATACAGCACGGGTTCGACGGATTGCATCAGCGCTCGACTCAATAAGTGGTTCGTGGTAGTTACGGTCAGCCCATCCATGTGCAAGAAGCAGGCGGACGCCGAGTTCGTCAGCGGCTCGGCACACCGCGTCGTCGATTGCGTCGGCAGTGCTACCGGGATGGACGTACTGGTGGTCGATCACCGCCGTCGCTCCACTTAAGAGATTTTCGAGCAGTCCAACTTTCGCTGCAAGGTAGGCAGTCTCTGCATCGATGTGCTCCGCAGCCGGCCAAATGCAGTCTCGCAACCAGTCGAGCAACATTCGATCGTCCGCCAAACCGCGAAAGAACGTTTGGAAGAGGTGTGTGTGGGCATTCGTCATGCCTGGCATGACTGCGCAGTCAGATGCGTCGATCACTTCGACGTTGTCGTGCATCGCCGACGGGGCGACTCCTGCCCCGATCGCGCTAATTCGCCCATCGTCAATTCGAACCCAACCTGGGTCGTGAACGGTGCCGTTGTTGTCGAGCGTGACGACCGCGCCACCAGTGATGAGTAGATCGGAACTCATGGCGTCCAATTCGCGAACGCATCAACAACGGGCTTGATGTCGTCCATCATCGGGTAAAGAATCGGACAGGTCACGCCAGCGTCGATGTAACGAGCAACCGTCTCACGGCATTGATCGCTCGTACCGACCGCCATGAGCGATCGAACGAGCTCGTCTGGGATGAGATGGGCGGCTTTTCGGTAGTCGGCTTCGGTGGCGGGCCACCCGACCACCTCCTGCACTCGCTGAACGAGATCTGGGTCTGCTCCGCTCGCCTCCATGATGTGCGGCTCAGTACCGAGGTAGTAGGCAACGAGCGACTTGCCGGTGAGTAACGCCTCGTCAGGGTCATCATCTGAAAGGGAGCACACAAGCAGTTCAGGAAGGTCGACTTCTGCGGTGTCGCGACCGACCTTGGACGCCCCGGCATGAACATGCTCAACAGCGTTGCGGATGTAGTCGGTCGACACCACGTAATTCAGCACTGCGCCGTCGCAGATTTCGCCGGTGAGCTCGAGCATTTTCGGACCCGTCGCCCCGATGTACATCGGGATATCGCGCGGTGACGTGTCGCCGTAGGCGACGTCCAGTCGCACGCGGTCGAGATGAACGAACTCTCCTTCGTAGGACACCTCTTCCATCGTGAACAGTGCCCTGATGGCCTCGACGTGCTCGCGCATCGCCGTGAGTGGCTTTTCGCGGCTTGCGCCAACCCGTGTGGCAATCGGCTCCCACCAGGCGCCGATTCCGCACATCACACGGCTCTCGCCATCGATGGTGCCGCCAAGCTCCCACATTGTGCTCCAGGTTGCGGCAATGACAGCGGGATTTCGGGTCCAAATCGGAAGCACCCCGGAGCCAATCTTGAGTCGTTTGGTCTCGGTGAGCAGCGCGCTCATCAGCACCACACAGTCGCGGGCAAGTCGTGTATCGGCCTGCCAAATCTCACTGAATCCCTTCGACTCGGCGTATTTGGCAAGTTCGATTTCATAGGAAATCGGATGCTTGTCCTGCAAGTACAGGGCCATTCGCTGAGCCATAGCCATGGAGATTATGCGTTGAGGGTCGGAAAGTCTCTTGTGACCGTCGAACGGGCCACGATCTCGCCATCTTTGAAGACAATTCGATCCGCTGGTGCCTCTGCGATTGTTTGGCGTACCGAGTGAGTTCGTACCGCAATGAAATCGGCCGGCGAGCCCACGGCCACAGCAACCTCAGCGATGCCGAGAGCTCGTCGTGCATTCGACGAAACAGTCGCATAGGCGTCTTCAGGAAGAAGGTGGCCTGCCATCACCATGAGGGCCGCAGTTTCAAGCGGGTCGTTGCGTCCAACAAGGTTGAAGGGATCTTGTGCATTATCTGCTCCGGCGACGAGGTTCGCCCCCGCCGCTCGAAGTGCCGAAATAGCCGTGAGTCCACGCGGCGTGGCGACAGGTTGGCTTCGGCCCTGAAGGAAGAGGTTCGTCTGAGGCAGAGCGACAATTGACACCTGTTGTTTGGAAACCTTTTGCGCGATTCGATCGGCGGTTGCTTGAGGAACCATTCCCAAGCTGACGCAATGGCTCGCAGTGACGCTGAGGTCGTACTTTTCGACCTTCGTGACGAGTTCGTCAAGGGTGAGCGAGGTTGGATCGAGAGTTTCGTCAACGTGCAGGTCAACTTTTCGACTGTGATGTGCTGCGAGTTCAAGTGCAACGTCGATACACGCGGCTGCGTCCGGTTCAAGGTGTGGGCATCCGCCGATGGCGTCAACGCCGAGGTCGATTGCCTCTCGAAGCGCACGAAGATTCTCGGCACTCCCCTCGCCACTCATCGGCATATACGTCAGTGCGACGAATTCAATGTGCATCGTGCGACGAAATCGTTCTGCGGCTTCTTGTGACGCAATGAGGTAGCGGGTACCGACGGGTCCGCCAACGTTGATGTGGCTACGCACCGCGGTGACGCCGGCAGCGAGCAACATCTCGAGTGATTGGGCGACGCGTTCAACCATGCCTTCGTGGTTGATGACTCCGCTCGATTCGGCGTCGCGCCATCCGTGAATTGCTCCCATGAGGTCGCCTGCAGGGTTGGGAACCAGGTCAGCCGTGAGCGACTTATCGAGGTGGGCGTGCGCCTCGACGAGTGACGGCAGTAGCAGTCGGCCCTCGACGTCAACCTTGGTGAGATGGTGTTCGTCGGTCCCGCGCACATCTGCCGGACGCTCACTCATCGCCCGTACGACGCCGCCTTCAATACGCAGCGAGCGCACCTTGCCATCGGCACATAGTGCATTCGAAATGACGATCGACTGGCCGTTGGACATGTGAGCATCTTAGGAGTCGACGTAGATTCATGGAATGAGTTCTTCGCACAATCGGATGTACGCAGACATCGTGGGGCCTGATGTCGGTGACGTCGTCAATGAACAGTCAGTCCTCATCCTGCCGGTTGGTGCGGTCGAACAGCACGGGCCTCACCTGCCAATGTCCGTTGACGATGTCATTGCGACCGAAACAGCCACCGCTGTTGTGAGCACGTTTGGCGACGAACACGACCTGTGGCAACTGCCAACGCTGTCGATTTCGAAGTCGAACGAGCACGCCTGGTGCCCGGGAACATTGTGGCTTTCACCGGAGACGATGATGTCAGTGTTACGTGACATCGGTCGCTCGATTGCAACGACTCGTGCTGAACGCCTCGTGCTTCTCAACGGTCACGGTGGTAACACAACGCTGCTCGTCACTGCGCTGCGAGAGTTGCGGCTCGAATTCGGGCTAAAAACCTTCCTCGTTCATCCATCTCTGCCGCCGGCGTACGGTGGAACATCGACCGAAGTCGAACTCGGGATGGGAATTCACGGTGGCCTTAACGAGACCTCTGTCTTCATGCACCTTCGCCCCGACCTTGTCGATCTGTCGCGTGCTGAACGAAAGGTCCCAGAGAAGATCGCTTCAAACGCACACGTCAAGTTCGGTGGCTCGGTTTCGTTTGGTTGGCTCTCGAACGACTTCGATGACGTCGGCTACATCGGAGATCCGACCGGCGCCACGGCGGAACGCGGCGCCGAGCTCTTCCGACACGCAGTTACGACGATCGGTGAGCAAATGAACGAAATTCGCGCCTTTAACTTTGGCCGGTGAGATGAGTAATCCTGCGTCTCCAGCGCTCGTCATCGCCCAATTGAGTGACCCGCACATTTTTAGTGCAGGTCAACTCATGGAAGGACGCGTCGATACGGCTGAGCATCTGCGTCAAGCGTTTCGTGAAGTGGACCGCATGCAGCCGGCGGTGAACTGCGTGTTGCTCACCGGCGACCTGGTGAATAACGGCACTCCGCAGGAGTACGCCAACCTCAGCGCCGTAATGGGTTCGAACATCAATCGTGTTGTTGTCGTCGCGGGCAACCATGATGATCGATCCGAGCTGCGGTCGACATTTCCGCAATTGCAGGGCATCGGTTCTGCTTATGAACCGCTTCACTACGCCGTCGATTTACCGTCGATTGGAGATGATGTTGACCGGTCGATCGTTGTGCTCGACACGACGGTGCCCGGTCTCCATGGGGGTGAGCTTGACGAGGGAGACCTTCGCTGGTTGTACGACGCGCTAGACCTACGTCGAGATCGGCAGGTGTTGATCGCACAACATCATCCGCCGTATCTCTCTGGAATCGACTTCATGGATGATTATTGCCTTAAAGGCGCTTCCGCTGAGGCCGAGGTTCTCCAACTGTTCACCAACATCGTCGGTGTGGTCTGTGGGCACTTGCATCGTCCTTCAATCGCTGCCTTCGGTGGGACCATCGCCGTAACTGCGCCATCCACTGCCGCACAGGTTTCGCCCGATCTCAATGGCGGTGTCACCGCATACACGAATGAGCCCGGGATGTTCGCCGTACATCGTTGGGATGCAGGGTCATTTGTCACCCACTTCAGGACGATCGAACCCCTCGACGCGTGGTCCCCAAGTTGGGCGCTCGCTAAATGAAAGCCCGGAGTTCCTTACTTTCTGTTCAAACTTGACGTGCTGAAGCATTTTTGCGCGTGCGGGGTAACCGGAGCGACTAGGTTCACAGACGTGACGTGTCGTACGGTTGTGCAAATATGACGACAACTGAAGCGCCCGTCGGCGCGCACGAAACCACTGGGCCCGCGCTTGCCTTCGACCACACAAAAATGGTGTTTCCTGACGGCACCGAGGCGGTACGTGACGTCTCGTTTGAGATTCGACGCGGCGAATTCGTCACCATCGTTGGTCCGTCGGGTTGCGGAAAGTCAACGCTGCTGAAAATTGCATCGGGGCTTCTTGAGGCGACCGGCGGACGAGTGGCCGTTGATCGTGATCGACTTGGGTACGTGTTCCAGGACGCAACGTTGCTGCCGTGGCGAAACGTGCTGAGCAACGTCGAACTCATCGCGGAATTGCACGGCATCGAAAAAACGGAGCGTCGCCGGCTCGCCTTGGAAGCGATTGAAACAGTCGGCCTCACCGGTTTTGCAAATCATTACCCCCGATCGCTGTCCGGTGGAATGAAGATGCGCGCGTCGCTCGCCCGCACGTTGACGCTGAAACCACCGGTATTCCTCTTCGACGAACCATTTGGAGCGGTCGACGAGATCACAAGAGAACACCTCAACGAGGAGACCCAGCGCCTGTTTCAACAGGAAGGATTCGCCGGGTTGTTCATTACACACTCGATTTCCGAGGCGGTGTTCATGTCAACCCGTGTGCTCGTGATGTCGGCACGACCCGGCACAATCGTTGCCGAGTTCGACGTGCCATTTGACTATCCGCGGAACCCTGAACTTCGGTTTGACCCCGAATTCGCCCGCCTTTGCGGAGATATCTCCCTTGCACTTCGAGGATCACACTCATGACAACCGTCGACGACCACGTGAAAGTTGAACTATCGCTTGACGACGTTCCTCGGCCGTCGAGTCGAGGCAGTTTTATTTCGAGATTGTCGGGGAATATTTTGCCGCCAATGGTGCTCGGTGCGATCATCATCGCCGGTTGGTATTTCGTCTCGTATCAGTTGCTCGATGAGAAGCGCCGCTTCTTGTTGAAACCGCCACATGCAGTCGTCCAGAAAGGCTTTCTCGACTGGGGGACCTTCTCCGAGATGCTCTCAGGCTTGTGGAGTTCGACGAGAGTGGCGATGATTGGTCTCGCGATCGCGATCACGCTCGGTTTCACGCTCGCGATCGTCATGAGTCAGGCACGAAAGATTGAGCGGGCGATCTTTCCGTTCATGGTGACGCTGCAGGCGATTCCGATTCTTGCGATCGTGCCGCTCATCTCGTTTTGGTGGGGCACGGGCCAGCGCTCACGGGTGATTGTGTGCGTCATTATCGCCCTCTTCCCTATCATCGTGAACACTCTGTTCGGGCTTCAGTCGGCCGAGCAAGGTATGCACGATTTGTTTACGCTCCACCACGCGTCGCGTGTCACTCGTCTTCGAAAGCTCATGTTCCCGGCGGCCCTGCCCGCGGTATTCGCAGGTTTACGAATTTCGGCTGGGCTGTCCGTGATTGGCGCAATCGTCGGGGATTTCTTCTTTGGTCGTGGCGACGTGGGCATCGGGCAGTTGCTTCGCCGCTATGCGAACCAACTCATGGGCGAAGAACTCTTTGCTGCCGTGCTGTTGTCCTCGGCACTCGGCGTCACCGTCTTTCTCACCTTCGGGTGGCTACAAAATGTCGCCATCGGAAAGTGGCACCAGACCTCGGGCGGGGTGTCGTGATCACCTCGTCTCAGGAATACACCCACCCACTAATTCACACCTCCAGGGGGAGCACAACACAATGACCCGAACACGAACAACCGGCCTTGCTGCCGGACTCATCGCCTTCACGCTGTTCGCCGCAGCCTGTGGTGGCAGTGATCCAGTTGCAGAGCCAGCAGAAGAACCGGCTGAGGAGCCCGCAGCTGAGCCAGCAGCCGAGGAAGAGGCGTCGCTTGACCTTTCGGCGGATTGCCCGAGTCCGATGGTGATCCAGACTGACTGGTTCCCAGAGGCCGAGCACGGCGCGCTGTACAACCTCATTGGCGACGGTTACACCGTCGACACCAACATTAAGGCCGTCCGTGGGCCGATGGTGCAGAACGGCCAGAACCTTGGCATTGACATTGAGGTCCGCACCGGCGGTCCAGCCATTGGTTGGGCACCAGTTTCCTCGTATGTGTACACCGACGATTCAATCGTCCTTGCCTACGCCAATACTGAGGCACAGGTGCTCGCCTACACCGATGCGCCACTGCTCTCAGTTGTTGCGCCACTCGAGATCAACCCGCAGATGATCATGTGGGATCCAAACACCTACCCAGATGTCGAATCGATCGCTGACCTCGGCGAACAGGGCATCACAATCAACGTGTTTGGTGGCGGCGTCTTCTCCGAGGTGTTCCTCGCTGAGGGAATCTGGTCGGCCGACCAAGTTGACCCGTCATACGACGGATCACCATCGGCATTCATCGCCGCAGGTGGAGCAATTGCTCAGCAGGGATTCGCATCAGCGGAGCCATATGACTACCTCAACACCTTCGCCGACTGGGGCAAGGAAGTGAAGTTCCAGACGCTCCACGACGCCGGATTCGAGGCGTATGCAGCGACACTCGGAATTCGACCGAGCGACAAGGATGCACTCGATGCCTGCTTGAAGAAGATCGTTCCGGTCTTCCAGCAGTCAGTTGTTGACTACGTCGCTGCTCCAGATCATGGAAATGCAATCATCGTCGACGCGGTGACGCAGTTCGCAGACTTCTGGCAGCAGAGCCCAGAGATCACGGCGTGGTCAGTTGAGCAGCAGGTTGCCCTCGGACTCGTCGGCAACGGTCCTGACTCAACTGTTGGCAACATGGATGCTGATCGCATTCAGAAGGTCATCGATGACATGGCCGCAACCGGCAATCTGGACGTTCCAGAGGGTCTCACCGCGAGCGACTTGTTCACGAACGAATACATCGATACCTCAATCGGTTTCTGATCCGAACGACATTCGAGGGTCGGCGCTTCGGCGCCGGCCCTCGTTTTCGTTTTCAGCCCGCTACGAGCGGCTTGCCAAGGTCGTCGAGTACGCGATGTGCGGCATTCCTCCCAGAACCCCCAAATATGCCTGCTCCTGGAAATGCCGCCGCGCCACTGAGGTACAGCCCAGGAATGTCTGACACATGGCGTGTGACATCACGGGGTGTGCCCCGCAGTGTTGCCAGTGGCGATCCTGCGTACGCGGGAGTATGCCCTCGATGCATAAAAAATTCGCGCTCGTATCGATCGGGCGTCATCGATCTCCAACGAAGCACATTGAGCGTGTCAGGTTCGCAGAGCTTCTCAAGAAGTCCGAGCCAACGTTCGGGTTCCGTAGAGGTCGACCAAGGGTGTGAATACGGCGTAAAGAGAACTTCAAGGCTGAGGACGTGCTCGTCTGGGTTCAACTGCATCGACTGGTCAAGCACAGTCGGCATGTTGACGAGCATGCTTGGCGAAGTTGCGACTCCTCCGGTCGATCTCAGGGTGTGTGCACTCTCAAGTTGTTCGGGCGTCGGACAGACGATGGTGGTCGGCGACAGAATGTCGGGCAGATACCCAAGGCGTGATTCGAGTTCATGAGCGTGCCGGTAGGTCGGAGGATGCGAGACGATTACGTCCAACTTTGACTCGTATCCGTCGTCCACAGGGCGTTCGCGCCAGCGAACTGCCGTTGATGAGGAACGTATCGAATCGACATCGGCGAGCCAGTCGGCGAACACCCGTTGAGGATCGCACGCCGCAAGGACACGATTGGCACGTATGCGCCGTCCCGAGGCGAGTTCCACATGGCTGACCGCTCCGTCGTTGAGGTGAATACGGGTAACCGCGTCACCAAGAATGACATCACCATCGGCAGCGGTGAACGCACGGTGGAGAGCCTCGGTCAGCGCGCCACTACCGCCTTCTGGTCGGCCAGTTCGAGCAACGTGTTTCGTTGCGAATAGGGCCCCTGCAAGACCAGTACCGGGAAGATTTGGATGCACTCCCCACACCGTTGGGCCGGTCACGATGGCGGGCATATAGGTTCGCCAGTCGTCGAAGTACGTTGCGTACACCTCGTTTGCGCTCATCCGACTCCATTGCAGGACGCGACGCGCTCCCCTGCCCTTCATGAGGGCGACCCGTCGAAGAAAGCTCTGGGTCGAAGGAACCGTTCGTGCCATCTCAAGCACGAGACGCGCCACAGGAAGTGCGTCGTTGAGGTATCGACGGTAGCTCTGCACCCAGTGCGGATGTGTGCGGCTGAGTGCCTCGAGATGTTGATCGACGTCGTGATAGAAGACCCACGGATCACGTTGATCATGCGTGATATGAACGCTTGAGGCTTCGAGTTCGAGATATTTCAGACCAAAGTTTGCGAGATCGAGTTCGTCAAGGATTGGCATTGCTCGAATGGTCGTGTGGTCGCAATTGCAGATGTTGAATCGTGCACCGAGATCGGTAACCGTCGAGGCGCAGCCACCAACGGTGTCGCGTGCCTCGACGAGCACGGTTGAAACACCAGCCCGCGCGAGATACGAGGCAGCGATCAACCCGTTGTGACCTCCGCCAACGACGACGACATCAGCGTCGCATTGATCCTCATCGCCGCCCACGACGCCAAGGTAGCGTTCGGACGTGCCGAGTTTCGACCAACGCCACTTGAGCGTTAGCCCGATCGACATTGATGTCGCATGGGATCAACTCCTGCCACGACAGCAACCGCTGCCAAGGCTTACCGAGCCGGAGCAGCTACCGGCCGTGCTATCGCCTGTGGTCGAGCCGCTCGAGCGACTCGCCGGGGCTCGAATTACCTCGACCGAGGCCTACCGAGACGCGGGTTGGTCGAAGGCGCTTGCTGGTACGCGCGCACGACAGTCGGTTGTGTTCAAAGTCCAAAGAGTGGCGCAGCTGTTGCCAGATCGATTCGGGTTGCACGTGTTCGATGCCTGGCGCCCTTTAGCGCTCCAGTCAGAACTGTTTGACGCCGCCTATTCGGATCCTCATTTGCCTCCGGGCTTTGTCGCTGAACCAGTTTCGGACCCACGATTTCCTCCGCCCCACCTCACGGGCGGCACAGTCGACCTCACATTGAGTTTTGATGGGGTACCGCTCTCTCTTGGTACACCGTTCGACGGATTTACGAGCGATGCTCACACCGACGAGTTCGAAGCCATTGGCGGTGCGATCTGCGAGTTGCGGCGGTTGCTGTACTGGTCGATGCGATCGGAAGGCTTCGTCGTGCTGAACTGCGAATGGTGGCACTTTGAGTATGGAACTCGTCGCTGGGCGGCTCTTACGGGAAACGAGCCAATCTTTGGACCATGCGAGTAGCGATCTCAACGAAGATGAATACATCAGCGCAAGATGACGTGATCTGACGTAGGGTCGTGTGATGGGAGGAAGTCTTCTCATCGGTCGTGTCGCCGGTGTTCCGATTCGGGTGCACTGGAGCGCAGCAATCGTTGCGTTCTACCTTGCGTACAACCTCGGCGGTGCGACCTCGTGGCTCGTCGCCGTGCTGGGTGTCTTAGGGTTTGGAGTTTCGATCCTTGGGCACGAACTCGGACACGCCCTCATCGCGCGAAAGTTTGGGGTGCGCACCTCCGAGATCAACTTGTGGGCGCTTGGTGGAGTGGCACGGCTCGATCGTGAGGCCAATTCGCCGCTCGCTGAAGGATCAATCGCGATTGCCGGACCGGCAGCAAGTGCCGTGCTCGGTGCCACATGGATGTTGTGCTGGGCACTTCTGCCAACAGCAGGTCTTCTCGGTGATCTTGGGCGGGTAGCGGTGTGGCTCGGGGTGCTCAACATCATGATCTGCGGGTTCAACCTGTTGCCCGGTTCACCCCTCGACGGGGGTCGGGTTCTGCGTGCCGTGCGATGGTCTCGACATGGCGACCGCCTTCGAGCAATGCGTGAAGCAGGGCGGGCCGGTATCGGCGTTGGTGCCGTGGTGACTGGGGCCGGAGTGATGTGGCTGCTCGCCGGGCACGGCACGTACTCGCTCATCCTTGTCGGGCTTTTCATCCTCGCAAACGCGCGGGGCGAGGTCGCGGTCGCCAATCAACGGGAACGTTTCTCATCCGTGACAGTGCGCGACGTTGCATGGCTTCATCTTGCCGAGGCCGATGAATACTGCTCGGTGAAATCGGCTCTCGATAGCCGTGAGCGGCTGGGAGGCGCTGGAGTGCTGCTCGTCGTATCAAATGGCGTGGCGACAGGTGCCGTTGTTGAGGATGAGTTGCTCCGAGTTCCCGAGGCCGAACAGGAGGAGACCTTGCTCGTCGATTTGGCACACGACATCGGTGAGTTTGTCAAGGTGTCGCTTGACGATGATCTGATTTCAACACTGGGTCAGATGCGCCAGGATTTGCCCGTATTGCTTGTGACCGATGGCACCGACATCACCGGGTCGGTTCCACTGTCTCGACTCACGGCACGCCTGAGAGATGCTTAGTTAGGCGTCAGCAACGATTCCGTCACGTGTGACGACGGGTGGCTTATCGCTCCATGGAAAGTTGATCCATAGGTCTGTTCGACGCCAGACGTAGTCGCATTGCACCACTGAATGCGACTTTTCGTAGATCACCGCCGTTCGAACCTCTCCAACCTTGCCAGCGCAGAAATCCTGAACACTCTTCAATGTGTGACCAGTGTCTGCAACATCATCGACAATGAGAAGTCGAGCATCGCCGAGGTCGACGAAATCAGGTGCCGGAGGAAGAATCCTTGGCACTTCGAGACGCTCATCGACGCCCGTATAAAACTCGACGTTCATTGTGTAAGTGTTCTTTACCGCAAGTGCGTACCCGAGCGCTCCACCGATGAGCAAGCCTCCTCGGGCGATCGACAGGATCATGTCGGGTTCGTAACCATCTTCAGCGACCATTGTCGCTAGTTCTCGTGAGGCAACTCCGAACAATTCCCAGCTGAGGATTTCACGTTCATCCGACATATTCGTCACGCTAGTCGGCGGTACCTCCGTACGCCGCTTCGACAATGTCGAGCGGACGGACGGGCACACGGTGAATCTTCTGCGTCGATCCGGTGGCGTTCACGATGGCGTCATTTATTGCCGCAATGATCGCCGGTGTCGACGAAATCGTCGGTGGCTCGCCAACGCCCTTCGCCCCGAGTGGGGCCTGAGGATCTGGAATTTCAATGAGGTGGGCAACGACGGGAGGCATATCGGCAATCGTTGGAATGAGGTAGTCGGTGAATGACGGATTCTTGATGCGTCCGTCTTCCTGGATGATTTCTTCCATTAACGCAAGCCCGAGACCTTGAGCGATGCCGCCTTCGATTTGTCCAGTCACCGATAGCGGGTTCAGCGCTCGTCCAACATCTTGTGCGGTCGCAATCTCCACGACGCGAACGAGTCCGAGCTCGACGTCAACGTCGACGACAGCACGGTGGCCGACGAAGGCGAATGCCGTGTGACAGTTTCCTTGGCCCCGTTCGTCAAGGTGCACGGTTGCGCGATGGCGGTAGACGACTTCCTCGTCGATGGTGAGCCCTCTGACGACCTCTTCGATTGGGGTTCGTTCGGATGTCGTGGTGTCGACAAGGTCGGTTCCTTCGACCGCCAATGCGAGCGGATTGCACCCCGACGCTGCGGCGTGATGCTCAAAGATGCGTTCGCGCACAACTCGGCAGACCGCGTCAACTGCTCCCCCGCTCATCCACGTTTGACGGGATGCGGATGTCGAACCCGCTGATCCAACATTCGTGTCAATCGTGTCGAGATCGACGGCTTCAATGCCGAGTACGGTTCGGGCAATCTGCGCAGCGATTGTGATGAAACCTTGTCCGACTTCTGCGGTCGCAAACTTCAGTGTGATCCGGCCGTCCTCAAGTCGGCATCGTGCAGAGCTGAAATCGTCAAAACCTTCTGAATACATGAGGTTCTTAATGGCGAACGCCCAGCCGACACCACGGTGAACATTGTCAGAGCGCGTGGTGTTGCCTGCTCCGCCGGGCAAAAGATACGAGTGTGTACCGACTGTCGAGCCAGGCATAGGAAGCGCGGCGAGGTTATCGATGCATTCTGTGACAGGCGCAACACTTTCAACGACCTGCCCGGTGACGAGGGTGTCGCCGGTGTGCATTGCATTTCGTCGCCGAAGTTCTAACGGTGAGAGCCCACACTTCTCGGCGAGTCGGTCCATCTGCTGTTCGTGGGCGAAGCACGCCTGCACGACACCAAAACCGCGCATCGCACCGCAGGGCAAATTGTTTGTGCGTACGACGATTCCTTCAACAACGGCATTGGGGCATTGGTAGGGACCCTGTGTATGGGTCACGGCATTGACAAGCACCGCTGAGGAGGTGGAGGCGTAGGCGCCCCCATCGAAGAGAAAACGAGCTTCGATGTTGACGAGCCTTCCGTCGGAGGTCGCGTGGTGGCGCATCCAGATTTTTGCTGGATGTCGGTGTACATGACCCAGAAAGCTTTCGACCCGGTCGTAGTGCATGCGAACCGGTTTGCCGCAGGTTAAGGCGAGCAAACAGACATGAACTTGAAGCGAAATGTCTTCACGACCACCGAAGGCACCTCCTACCCCGCCGAGCGTGAGACGTACCGATTCCTCAGCAAGGCCGAGGCACGCCGCCACTTGTGCGCGATCTTCGTGAAGCCATTGTGTTGCCACGTGACAGTCGACGCCGCCGCCATCCTCGTCGGGAAACGCGACTGCTGCTTCGAGACCGAGAAACGCCTGATCCTGCATGCCAATGACGTATTCGTGTTCAACGACGACATCACCTTTGACTGTGGGGTCTCCATGCAGGACATGCTGATGTCGGATGATGTTGCCATCGGGATGAATGGATGCGGCGCCTTCCTGGCACGCAAGTTCAGCGTCCACGAGTGGCTCGAGCGGTTCATATACGACGACGATCGCCGCGCAGGCACGTCGACTGGTCTCTTCGTCGATCGCAGCGACCGCTGCGACAGGTTCACCGATGTACCGCACGACATCGCTAGCGAACACGGGTTGATCCGATGCAATGAGACCGTAGGTCGCCTTGCCTGGGACGTCGTCGGCAGTAACAACGGCGAACACGCCGGCGATCGCTAGTGCTTTTGACGTGTCAATTGAGATGATCCGTGCATGTTGATGGGGCGAACGCAACGTGACTCCAAATAGAGCCTCATCAGGAAAGAGATCGCTTGAAAACGCGTACTCGCCTGCCGCTTTCGCCGCACCATCTGGTCGTGTTGGGGAAGACCCGATGCCGTGCCTTATCTCGCTTCGCGTGATCGTCTGGCTCACGTTGCGGCCCCTCGTCGCTCACGTGCAACTGAGACAACCGCTTCGATGATGCGGCCATACCCTGTGCATCGACACAGGTTTCCAGCAAGTGCCTCGCGTATGTCGTCCGGGTCGGGATCGCTGGTCTGCGCGAGAAAATCTGTTGCGGCGACGATCAATCCTGGGGTGCAGAACCCGCATTGCACGGCACCACATTCAACGAAGGCTGCTTGGACATCGCGCGATTGGGTTAGCCCTTCGATCGTTGTGACGTGCGCATGCACGGCCGATGCAGCGAGGACAAGGCACGAGCAGACGAGCGAGTCGTCGACGAGCACCGAGCACGAGCCACATTCGCCCTCTTCGCACGCACCCTTCGCCCCGGTGAGCCCGAGGTGCTCCCGAAGCACGCTGAGAAGGCTTGCGCCGGGCGCCGCCCCTCGAATTTCGACGGTGGTCCCATTCACCGTCAACATGAAATCGCGGTCATCGTTCATGACGGCCCCCTCTCAGCAAGGTCACGAAGCCCGCGTTGAACAAGGCGTTTTGTCAAGACCTGCACCGCATGTTTGCGGTACGCGGCTGTTGAACGATGATCGGTGATTGGACTCGCGGCGGTCGCGGCAAGACGTGCACCATCATCAAGATCGTCTGCGGAGATGCTGCACCGCTCCCAGTCGATCTGCTGTGCGAGTGCTGTTTCGGCTTCGGTCGCTCGAATAATCACCGGCCCCACCGAACCGAGCGCAATCGACACTGATCGATGTTCGGTGTTGAGGACGACCGCGACACCCGCGATTGAGATGACCATCGCATTTCGAACGCCGATTTTTGCGTACGACTGCCACCCCTTCACGATCGGAACTTCGACACTCGTGATGACTTCATTGTCTGCTCGACTCGTTCGCTTTGGCCCCGTAACAAAATCCGTCAGCGCTATCTGGCGCGAACCAGTCGCCGACGACAACATGAGTTGCGCGTCGAGCGCCACTAACGCACAGACGCCATCACCGGCAGGGCTCGCAGTTGCGATGTTGCCGCCGATGGTGCCTGCATTTCGGATCTGCCGGCTACCGACGGTGCGTGCCGCCTCGGCGAGGCAGCGAACTCGTTCAACGAAGGGAGCCTCCTCGAGTGCTGTCCACGTGACTGAAGCACCAAGTGAGATCGTGCTCGCAGTGTCGTCGATCGTGTAGCGAGAGAGCTCGGACACGTTCCTCAACGCAATGATTGACGTCTCTTGGCGCAACCCATGTTGGTGATTGATGCCGACCATCACGTCGGTTCCACCAGCAAGGAGCATTGCGTTGGGGTGTGCTGCGAGAAGACTCAGGACTTCTTCAGTTGTGTCAGGGAGATATACCGGCACAACCTGAGACGTTACAAGACTGCGCGAAGAGACCGGTGACGGATGCTTTCTTCAGCGACCGCTTTGTTACAGTTTTTGTGTTGGGCACGTTGAGTCGGGGGAATCCATGGCGTATGGCGAAGTAGATGACGAGGTTTCTCCCGTCACTGATTGGCTACACGACTGGGACTGGCTCGATCCCCAGTGGGGCGCGAACGCAATTTCGCTTTGGAACGACATTCGGTCTCAGTGCCCGGTGGCGACGACCGAACGTTATGGGCGTGCTGTCATGCCGGTGACGATGGAAGCGATTCATCAGATTGCAGCTGATACGGAACATTTCTCTTCGTGGCGGGTCTCGGTGGCGCGTCCTGAGGCTCCACCCCGTGCGGCTCCCCCGATTACTTCTGATCCGCCCGACCACCTTGGTCACCGCCGGTTGCTGCTCCCTTCGTTCAACCCGAAGAAGGTCGCTCTCATGGAGGAGGACCTTCGTCGTTTCTGCCGCCAACTGATTGCGAACATCGGAGACGCTGATCGCGCTGATGCCGCAGAGCAGTACAGCCAGCACATTCCCGTTCACGGAATTTGTTCGATGCTTGGTATTCCCGAAAGTGACGCCGACATGTTTCGGGATTGGATCTACCGCAACTTCCAACTTGCCCCACGGGACCTGACTGTTCGAGCGCAAGTCATCGCCGAGATGAACGCATACGCAACCCAAACCCTTCAGAACCGAATCGACCATCCGACCGATGACCTCTCGTCGCTCATCGCACATGCCGAAATCGATGGCGAGGCAGTCGAATTCGATCTCAAGGTTGGCTATTTCAATCTCATGGTCCTCGCCGGAATTGACACGACCTGGAGCGCCATCGGATCCGGTCTGTGGCACTTCGCGCAGCACGGTGATCAACGGGCGAGGCTGGTGGGTGCGAACAATGACGATGCGGTGTGGTCTCAAGCGATCGAAGAGGTGCTTCGCTTCTACGCCCCGGTCACAATGGCTCGCCAGGTGGTGAAGTCGACGGAGATTGCTGGCTGCCCAGTTCACCCGGGCGATCAGACTCTCGTCACATTTCCTGCGGCGAATCATGACCCTGCTGCGTTTGATCGACCTGAGACATTTGACCTTGACCGAGAACAGAATCGGCATGTGGCGTTTGGTCTTGGCATCCATCGATGCCTTGGGTCAAATCTTGCTCGACTTGAACTCACCGTTGCGCTGCAGGAATGGATCCGTGCCTTCCCTGACTACACGCTCGAGACCGAACAGGTGACGACTTGGGCGAATGGTCAGGTGCGAGGACCGCGCAACATTCCGGTTCGGCTGCACGGCTGACTCGAAGCGATCGACGGCATCCACGTTGTCTCATTCCGTAATTGATGCGGTTTCGATCGCGCTGATCGTCGGTGTTGCGGCCGCGATTTATATGGTCGCTGGCTTCGGTTTTGCACTTTTTGCAGTACCCGCAACAAGCTTTCTGCTTGGTGTAACCCACGCGGTGGCCCTGATCTCCGTCCTTGGATTATTGACAACAGTTCGGCAAGTGATTGTGCTGCGTCCACATATCGACCGAGCCGTTGCAACTCCACTTTCGCTATGGGCAGTGATTGGGATGCCGTTTGGGCTCTATCTCTCGGCGGTTGCATCTGACGCAGCGCTTCGAATAGCACTCGGAACGAGCACCCTCCTTGCAGTACTCGTCATGTTCGTTCGCCGTGGATCAGTCACGAACAACGTATGGCGAGATGGCTTCTTCGCGTGGGTGTCCGGCGTGCTCAACACGTCAATCGGGACGAATGGCCCCCCTCTTGTGTTCGCGCTTGAAGGTCGACGCCTTCGCCCCGATGGCTTTCGAGGAACTCTCGCTGCGGTCTTCGCGGTGAGTGGCCTTGCAACCTGCGCGTTGCTCGCGCTTGACCACCGCTATGAGAACTCCACTCTGGTCTATGTGGCCGTTTCACTCCCCACGTGGTTTCTCGGAACAATTGCCGGACGACGCCTCGCGAATGCGATCAACGAGCAGCAATTTGCTGTCGTTGTGCGCGTTCTCTTGGTCGTCACTGGTGTCGCGATGCTGATCTCTGGGGCGACGTCATGACGTTTACTTCGCTATTTGCCTTTACCAGTCCACACTCACTACGCTTTGCTCACCACACAAGTCGGGGAGCTTGCAGTGGAGTCTGATGCTGGCTGAGCGATCTGATGGGGGTGGAAGTGTTATCAACCGACGCAATGTCTGGCGCGAGCGACGCGCTGTTGACGGTCACCGACCTGCGCACCCACTTTCACGTAGGAGAGCATGTGGTCAAGGCTGTCGATGGAGTGTCGCTGACGGTGCACAAGGGCAAAACGCTCGGCATTGTTGGAGAGTCCGGCTCGGGTAAGACGGTGCTGAGCCGTTCGATCATGGGCATCAACACCGCTCCGAATATCGAAACATCGGGGTCGGTTACGTATAACGGAACGGAGCTCGTCGGCTCCAGTCGATCCACGATGCGCAAGTTATGGGGCGCCGAGATGTCGATGGTCTTTCAAGATCCGATGACTTCGTTGAACCCCGTTGTCAAGGTCGGCCGCCAGGTCACCGAGCACCTCCGCTCGCATCAAGGCGTGTCAAAATCTGAGGCTCGTCAGGCTGCAATTGAGTTGCTGAAATGGGTACGCATCCCCGAGCCTGAGAAACGTCTAGAGAATTACCCCCACCAGATGTCGGGTGGTATGAGGCAGCGAGTGTGCATTGCGATCGCGCTGGCCTGCGGACCAAAGCTGCTCTTTGCTGACGAACCAACCACCGCTCTCGACGTCACCGTTCAGCATCAAATTCTCAACCTGCTTTCCCAGCAGCAACGCGAACGGGACATGGCGATGGTGCTTGTGACGCATGACTTGGGTGTCGTAGCGACTCGCACCGATGAGATCGCAGTCATGTATGCGGGTCGCGTCGTTGAGCAGGCTTCGACCTCGACGCTCTTTGATGACATGCGTCACCCATACACGCAGTCGCTTTTCTGGTCGATCCCAAAGACCTCGGAGCCGAAGCACACTCGCCTGAGTGCGATCGTGGGTAGGCCACCGAATCTCGCAGCCTTGCCGCCAGGTTGTTCCTTCGCTGCTCGTTGCCCGTATGCGCAGGATGTGTGTCGTGAGCAGGCTCCAGAGTTGCAACCAACTGAGGATCCGTCGCACCTGTTCGCGTGTCACCTACCGGTCGGCTCCGATGAGGGTCGTCGGGCGCTTGAGGTCAACGTTCAGTTAGGTCTCCCGCAGGCCAAATCGGCTGCGCTGAGGGCGACGGTCGCAGGCGGAGGTCGTTGATGGCTGGATCTGGCAAAGCCCACTTGCGGTCCTCAGAGGATGTCATCTTGCGAGTTGAGGATCTCGTCGTTGAGTTTCCTGCACGCAAGGGACAAGTTGTTCACGCGGTGAGCGGCATCTCGTTTGACGTTGCGCGTGGCGAAACGCTCGGTCTCGTTGGTGAGTCAGGATGCGGCAAGTCGACGACTGGACGAGCGCTGCTTCAGTTGCCTCCGCCGACGAGCGGCACGGTCACTCTCGATGGGGATGAGCTCACCTCGCTCGAGGGTAAAGCGATGATGCGTCGCCGTACGGACATCCAAATGATCTTTCAAGATCCGATCTCGTCACTGAATCCGCGTCGAACAATCTCGAAGATCGTTGCAGAGCCGCTCGATGTCTGGGGACCGAAGGACGAAGCCGAGCAGCAGCGACTCATATCGGACATTCTTGATGCCGTTGGCATCGATCCGGAGAGCGCTGCATACAAGCGACCGCACGAATACTCGGGTGGTCAATGTCAACGCATATCCATTGCTCGGGCACTTGTCATGGAACCAAAAGTCATCATCTGCGACGAACCCGTCTCGGCTCTTGATGTCTCGGTGCAGGCGCAGATCCTCAACATGCTTGAAGATCTCAAAGCCAAGTACGGACTGACTCTTGTGTTCATCGCGCACGACCTTGCCGTCGTGAAGAACATCAGCGACCGTGTCGCTGTCATGTATCTCGGGAAAATCTGTGAGATTGGCGAATCTGACGAGTTGTACGCATCGCCCGCCCACCCGTACACGAAGCTCCTCATCGAGTCGCATCCTGAGCCTGACCCGCACGCAGAAGTTGATGAATCGGTGGTGGTTGGTGGAGACATCCCGTCTCCCCTCGATCCGCCGAGCGGCTGTCGGTTCCGCACTCGGTGCGAATTCGCCGATGCGACCTGTTCAACCGATGAGCCTCAAATGCGCGAAGTGGGTCCGGCTCATTTCGTCGCATGCCATCACCCGCTTCGCCTGGCGCAATCCCATTAGGAGAGAAGACGTCCTGCGTTCATGTCCGACACAACCTTCGACGCGATCTAAGATCGTGAAGATCGGCTCGATGCCCACATCGAGCCGCAACACCAACACATAGGGGGAAACCACATGGGGGTATCTGCAATGAGACGTAAAGGTCTTCATCGCGCCATTGCCTTCCTCGCGGCGGCCGGCTTGATTGCCAGCGCCTGCGGAGGCGGCGGTGACAGCACGAGCGAGCCTGCCGATAGTCCGGCAGAAGAAACAACATCAGAGCCAGCGGAGGAACCGGCAGCCGAGGAACCAGCCGTTGAGGCGGGCGACGAGGCGGAAGGTGACGTCGACACCGAAGTTGTTGAAGACGACACTGTTCAAGTTTCGTACGGAGGCTCTATTTCTGTCGGTCTTGAGGCTGAAGTAACCGGCTTGAGGCCATGGGAGGACAACTGTTCATCACCGTGTTACAACATGATGGTTGCGGTGTACGACAAGCTTGTTGAACAGGACGTCACCGGTGCCTATGCGCCGTATCTGGCCGAGAGCTTCTCGTCAAATGATGACTACACCGTGTGGACCGTCACATTGCGGTCGGGAGTCACGTTCCACAATGGGGTGGCGCTCACCGCACAGTCAATCGTTGACATGTTCCCGATTCAACAGGCGGGAGCAGCATCAGCGGGCGTTGTCGCGAGTTCAGGTCTCACGTCCGTCGAAGCCACCGGTGATCTCGAAGTGACGTACACCTTGAGCGCGCCAAAGGCGATTTTCCCGTCGTACCTCGCACGCGCTCCGCTTGGCATGGTCTTCGAGGCGGGGGCCGCTGCTGCGGACCCTGATGGCTTCTCGATGGCGCCGGTCGGAACAGGTCCATTCGTTATCGAATCACGCGACCTCGACAACAAGACGGTCTTCGTGCGGAATGCCGATTACTGGGGCTCCGACCCGGACGGCAACCAACTTCCGTACCTTGATTCCATCTCGTTCTTGCCAATTCCTGACGAAGGCACACGACTTGACGCACTGCTCTCTGGCACGGTTGACGCCATGCAGACACTGCGACAGGGCACCATCCGTGATGCCCGTGATGCTCGTGACGGCGGCGCCGCGATTGAGCTGCTGGAATCCCAGGGCAACAACGTCGGTGGTGGAATGTTCAACATGGCGATCGCACCGTTTGATGACCTCCGCGTTCGTCAGGGTCTGATTTCCTTGAACAGCCAGGAGCAGGTCATCGAGGCGCTCGGCGGCACCGGAATTTCGCTTCCGGGTACCCAGTGGTTCAGCGCAGATTCACCATGGTGGAGTCAGAAGGTTGCTGAAGCATGGCCGAAGTTCAATTTTGACGCCGGTGTTGAAAAACTTAACGAGTACATCAACGATGCAGCCCGTTCTGACGGCAAAGCGGTTGGTGAATCGATCGACGTCGAACTCTCATGCCCGCCTGACCCGACACTCATCGCGGCGATGCAGGTGCTTCAGCAGACGCTAGAGGCGACCGAACTCGTCAACGTCACGATGACGAACTACGACCAGCAAACGCACATCAACAACGCCCTCGGCATGGATAACGGATTCCAGGGCGTTCACAGCATGCATTGCTGGCGCTGGAGCAGTGAGGATGACCCCACGGCGGGCATTCTGGCGTTCCTGTCGGAGCCAACGAACTTCCCGAACTGGACCGGCGAATATGCAGATGAGGCAAAGGCTCTCGCTGCGGAATCCGGTGCAACTGACGACTTTGCGACTCGTAAAGCCCTCTTTGAGGAAATCATGATGATCATCGTCGATCAATTGCCGATTTGGTACTCGGGCCATACTGCGACGGCCATCGGAACCAGCCCCGCTGTTCATGGTTTGAACGGCTGGCATGTGCCGTCAGGCGACCTCGGCATCGGATTCCCGAGCGCTGAAGGTCGTTGGTCCGAAGTGTTTATTTCGGGCTGAACTAGGTAAGGACACCGGGAGGAGCGTCGATGTTGAAGGTCGTTGTGGCACGTCTCGTGCGACTAGTGGGAACACTATTCGCCGTGACGTTCCTGACCTTCGGCATGACGGCGCTCCTCCCGGGTGATCCTGTAAATGCAATTCTCGGAGTTGAAACAGTTCGAGACCCCGCCGTCATCGCGGAGATTCGTGCTGACCTTGGTCTCGATAATCCCTTCATCGTTCGCTACTTCTCGTGGCTGGGGGACGCCTTCACTGGTGATCTTGGAAAGAGTTGGATCACTGACCAGCAAGTGATGGAGACGATCACGCAGCGTCTCCCAGTGACGGCAGAGCTTGCGTTTCTCTCGATCATCCTCGCATTGATCTTCGCAATACCAATTGGAGTATTGGGCGCCTACAAGCAAGGCAAGTGGCAGGACAACGCGAGTTCCGCTGGAGTTCAGGTCGCGCTTTCGGTGCCGAACTTTATTGTCGGAATTTTTCTGATCTGGTTATTTGCGGTCAAACTCGGATGGCTTCCAGCGTCGAACTGGAGTCGGCCGTCAACCGATGGAATTTGGGCGAATTTGAAGACCGCCATCATGCCGGCCTCAGCACTCGCCATGACCCAGATGGCAATCTTCTCGCGTCTCATTCGATCGGACATGGTGTCCACGCTGCAGGAGAACTACATCCTCGCAGCCCGCTCAAAGGGTCTTTCTGATCGATTCATTCTCTTTCGACACGCTCTACGACCAAGTTCCCTCAGCGTGATGACCATCGTTGGCATCAATTTTGGTGCCCTTCTCGGGGGAACGGTCATTATCGAAACCTTGTTTGCTATTCCAGGCGTAGGGTTTCGGTTGATCAACGCAATAAGTCAACGGGACATCATTGTGATCCAAGGCATCACCGTGTTCATCGCAACCGTCTACGTAGTGATTAACACCATCGTCGATCTCCTGTACGCCGTAGTTGACCCTCGAATCCGAAGGCGGTAACTCTTGTCGAACCTTCCCGTAACGGAGCCAGATTTTCCGCGCGACCGACTCAGCAACGTGTCGTCTTCGGTCCAGGCTGGCAGTGGCGCAAGCACCGCTCCCAGAAAGGACTCGATTCTGGATGTCCTTCGGTCGATGCCGCTAAGAGTGAAGTTCGCCTCACTGTGGTTGTTTCTCATCGTCTTTGGCGCGATTTACGCCAAACTCGACACCGGTCTCTTCGACGGCAAACTCCCGTTGCAGAATCCGAACTACCAAACCAACGGCTTTGACGTCACAACAGGAACATTTGGCACGGGTACGCCGATTGAGTCGATGTCGGGTGCGCATTGGCTTGGTACCGATGCCATCGCTCGTGACACCTTTGCGCGAATCGTGCACGGCGGGTGGGTGAGCCTGATCGTCGTCGTCGTGTCGGCCGCCTGCGGTGTCATTGTCGGAGGCCTGTTGGGTTCGCTCGTTGGCTTCGTTCGTGGGCGTGTTGAAACCGTCATCATGGCATCGGTCGACGTCATTCTTGCCTTCCCTGCCCTCGTGCTGCTGCTCGCGCTCGTCTCAATCTTTGAGGTACGTAACCTCTTCGTCATCAGCGCAGTCATCGGTGTGCTGTCGATTCCGGCCTACACCAGGGTGGCACGTGCAAATTCGCTCGCAATTTCGAGTCGTGAATTTGTGACTGCCGCGCGGGCTATAGGCACGAAACCTTCGAGAATTCTCATGCGTGAGGTCATTCCCAATGTGATGCCAACGCTGCTGTCATACGCAATGGTTGCAGCGGCGTTTGTTGTCGTCGTTGAGGGTTCGTTGTCGTTCCTTGGTCTGAGCGTCCAACTACCGACCGCAACTTGGGGCAACATGATCAATCAGGCTCGACGCGACATCAAGATCAATGTCGCACAGGTGCTGTGGCCATCACTGGCGCTCTCAGTCACTGTGCTCTCACTCAACCAGGTAGGCGACTTCTTCCAGCAGCGATCCGCAGTACGCGGCTCCTCGCTCTAACGCTTGCCGACCCAGTGTGAGTAATCGGCCCACTCGAGTAAGGCTGAATCGCCGGCAGAATCGCCGTACGCGTGCAACTCAATATCTGAGCGATGAATATTGAGAGTTTTCAGAAATGCCGACGCACGGTGGACCTTCTCTATCCCCCGACAGTTGCCCCCCTCGATGCCTCCCGTGTAACACCCGCTCATGACGCTGAGTTCAGTTGCCACGTATTGCACTCCGAGAAGCTCGGCAATCGCTGCGACGTACGGGGCGAGAGATGCCGAGACGATGAGAATGTGGTCACCTTGTTGACGATGATGTTCGAGCGACTTCATCGTGGCGTCACGTAGCCAGTGTTGGACCACATAGGCCCCGAATTCGCGCGCATGTGCCTCAACGGTCGCAGAGTCTCGTCCACGAAAAAGTTCACACATGAAGGCTTTCGCGTGATCTCGATTTCGCCACGTTCTGGGCGACACGAGCATTCGGGAAAACCGTGCCGTGACACGACGCAGCCCGAATTCGGCACGAAGAAAGCGAACGAAACAATCGCGGTCGGTCAGGGTTCCGTCAAGGTCGAAACACGCCAACCTTGTCATGCATCTGCTCGCACAAGCCGGTGAATGTCACTCCAGAATGTGGGCCAGCTCTTTGTCACTACATCAGGGTCCTGCACGACCACACCCGGGATGACGTGTCCGAGGACTCCAAATGACATCGCGAGACGATGATCATGATGTGTGTCGAACTCGGCACCATGCAGCACGGCAGGAGTGATGTGTAGTCCGTCGTTCGTGACGTCGACGATCGCCCCAGCTTTACGTAACTCGGAAGCGAGATCACTGAGTCGATCGCTTTCCTTGGCGCGAATGAAACCAACGCCGCTGATGGTGCTCGGCGTTCGTGCCAAACACGCAATTGTCGCAACAGTTGGTACGAGGTCAGAACAGTTCGCCATGTTGATATCAATGCCGTTGAGGGTGCCCATCGCTGGACCGATGACCTCGCATCGATTGGATTCAACGACAACCATGCATCCCATTCGCTCCAAGATGTCAAGAATCGCAACATCACCTTGTCGGGAACTGCTTCCAAGCGACTCGATGGTGCATCGTGAACCGGATACTGCTGCAAGCGCAAGCGGGTACGAAGCACTGGAGGCATCCGCTTCAACGTGTACCGCGCTCGGCACATACGTGTCTGCAGGAATGCTGATGGCGGAAGGTGTGAGCGTCACAGCCGCACCAAATTGGTTCATGACCGATGCGGTCAACTCGACATACGGCTGGGACACCACATTGCTCGTGAGCTCGATGGTAAGTCCCGATTCGAGCCTCGGTCCGATCATCATGAGGGCGGAGATGAACTGGCTTGAGATATCCCCGCTCACCTGCACGCGGTTTCCTTGTGCAGGCCCAGTCAACGTGACCGGCAATCGCTCCTCAGCGGCCTCTACGGCCACCTGGAGCTGTCTGAGCGCATCAAGCAGCGGTTGCAGCGGTCGCCGACGAAGAGGTTCATCACCGTCAACGCTGATTGGGTGCTCTCCGAGGGCGGCGAATCCGACGAGAAATCTCGATGATGTGCCTGCGAGGCGAGCGTGTACCGTCGCCGCTTGCGGACGGTTGCAGCCAGTGATGACCGCCGAGGTGCCCTCGCGTACCACTCCCACCCCTAGTGCTGGAAGGGCGGTCAGCAGTGCTTCGGTGTCGTCGCCCGTTGGAAGGTTTGAGATAGACGACTCTCCTATGGCGAGTGCCGCACAAATGAGTGCTCGGTTTGCGACGCTCTTCGATCCGGGAACAGAGATCTGACCATCGAACCTTTGCTGTAACGGCTCGACCACTCGGCTCACGACAATTGACTCACAGTCGGTCGGAACCCACGAGCGATGAGTCCGCCTCGAAAAACTTCTACGGCATCGCGGTCGACAAGAACGACCGCCAGTCCGCGGTTGCCTTCCGCAAGGTGGACAACCTCAAAGTTCGCGATATTGACGCCGAGTTCCGCGGCAAGGGTGAACACTTCGGCTGCCGCACCTGTGCGGTCGGGAATTCGAATACGAACCTCTGCAAGCAAACTTGGATCGGTGATGCGGCCAGGCAAATTTGTTCGAGCATCTCGTGCGCTCATCAGGCGTGAATGCAGACGCGCGCCATCGCCTGAAGCAACAAGATTGCGAATGACGGTCAGCGATTCACCAAGCTCGTCGAGGGCTTCGATGATTGCGTGTTTGTTTTGCTCACAAATATCGACCCAAATATCTGGCGAACCGCTTGCAATACGTGTCATATCTCGAAACCCGCCGGCAGCGAGTCGCAAGAGCGACGCATGTTCCTCGGCACGTGAACTGGCGAGTCCCATAAGGGTCGCTGCCGTGAGATGGGGAATGTGGCTCACAACGGCCACAAGGCGATCATGATCGTGTGGACTGATGCCGACGACTTCTCCCCCGATTTCCCTCACGACATGGTCTACGGCAGCTAGCACTTGATCGTCGGTGTCCGGTTGAGGGGTGAGAACCCATACAGCGCCTTCGAACATTTCGGCGTCAGCACCATCGAGGCCATCAAGTTCACTACCTGCCATTGGGTGACCGCCGATGAAACGTCGATCGTTTATTGCGTCACAAATTGGCGCCTTTACCGAGCCGACATCGGTCACGATGCCCTCGGTCTGCTCGAGCGCACATCGCACCGCATCGACACCTGCCATCACGGGAACGGCAACGAAGGTGATCTTTGCCAGAGAATTGAGACCAACCTCGTCAACAACGCCCTCACGGACTGCACGATCAGCGGTCGCAGCAGCGATATCGGTCCCGTGCACTGTCCAGCCGCGTTGACGCAGCGCAAGAGCGATTGAACCTCCGATGAGGCCAAGCCCGATGACGTTTGCGCAGCGCTCCTGCAAATGGTGCTCACTCACGCCTTGGGAGCGTAGCGGTCAACCCCGCTTGCACTACTGAGCGCAATAACCTCGTCACTCGTCAAATGGCGCCATTGCCCGGGCGACAACGAGCTGTCACGTATCGGACCGATACGCAATCTCACGAGGCGAACTACCTCATGACCTATCGCAGCACACATTCGACGAACCTGCCGGTTCCGACCCTCGTGAATGGTGATGCGCAACACACCTGGCTGTGGTTGCGAAACAACCGCTGGTGCCGTGCGTCCATCTTCAAGCTCCACACCTTCACGCAACCTTCGTATGTTGCCCGAGGAGACCCGCCCGCTCACGTGAACGAGGTATTCCTTCTCGACACCTCGGGAAGGGTGCGTGACGGCGAAGGTGAGTTCGCCGTCGTTCGTCAGAATAAGGAGCCCTTCAGTGTCAGCGTCGAGGCGCCCAACCGGATGAACCGCGGGTTCTGGTGGCAGGAGTGAAACAACCGTCTGTCGCCCATGTGGGTCGTGCACTGTCGACACGACACCTCTTGGCTTGTTGAGGAGGTAATGCACAAGGTCCGGGCGAACGCCGATTGCAACACCGTCAATCTCGACTCGATCGCTGTCTGGATTGACGCGTCGACCGAGCACCGCGATTTCTCCATTGACCGCCACTCGACCTTCAGAGATGAGCAGTTCGCACGCTCGCCTACTACCCCACCCGCGTTGCGCAAGCACCTTCTGCAGTCGCTCTCCTTCGGGTGCCTCTCCGTCGTCGAGATACCACGGTCGTTCGGAGTCCGTCACGATCAGTTCGTCGGAGTGTCTGAGAGCGGATCGATTCGAAGTCCCAGTTCAAGTGCTTCAACGACGGAGGCGTCAGGAATGAATTCCGCAATGGACGGCAGGCTGTCGAGACTCGGAATGCCGAGTTTCTCGCAGAACATCGAAGTTGTTCCATACAAGATTGCTTGCCCGGGGCCGTCGTCATGACCCACAGCTTCGATATACCCACGTGCCGACAAGGTTCTCAATACCCCGTCGGGATCAACACCACGAATCGAAGCGATCTGCATACGGCTGATCGGTTGTTTGTACGCAACAATCGCAAGCGTTTCGAGGGCTGCGCCTGACAGACGTGCTCGTTGTTCATCGAGCAGAAAACGCTCGACGTATGGCGCGAGGTCGGACACAGTCTGATACCGGTATCCCCCGGCTACCTCCACGAGTTCGAATCCCGACTTTCTCATGGCGTACTCGGTTGCGAGCGCATCGCAATACGACTCGATTGTCGGAATTGGCTGCTCAAGCAACTGAGCGAGTAACTCAACTGGAACCGGTTCTACTGCCACGAGGATGATTGCCTCGATGGCGCGCGCCGTGTCGTCGAGTGTTGACGGGGAAATTGATGTCGCATCGTTGCTCATGTGTTATCCCTCGTAGTCATCGATTTCGAGTGCCGACATGTCCAAACCATCCCCACCGGTCCACCACACGGTGATCTCACCAAATTGGCCGAGTTGGTCGATTTCGATGAGGCCCTGTTTGAACAATTCGAGCACCGCAAGGAAGCGCACGATGATCTCGATTCGTTCCACGAGGTCTGCGGTGAGTCGCCGAAAACTCACTCGTCCGAGACGTGGAAGTTCACTCGCGAGCTCTTCAATGGCGTCAGCCACAGTGAACCGAACCGGAGATACGTGAAAGAGATCGACAACCGGCACCGGTCGAGGAGTCAGCGCGCGAATCGCTGCGCTTTGCAACCTCTTGACGCTCGTCCCTTCGAGGAGGTCTGGCATGAGGTCTGCGAATCGTTCATCAGCGCCAACACGTCGAGGAAACGACAGGTCAGCCTGTTCAGCAAGTGCATTGAGCACCTGAGCAACGTCTTTGAAGGTCTTGCATTCGAGCAGTCGTGCGAGAAGCAGGTCTCGCTCCGACCAGAGCGCGAGTTCTTCGTCGAGGTCACCATCATCTTGACCAGGCAGCAGTCGCCGGGTCTTTAATTCAACAAGTGTCGCCGCAATCAACAGAAACTCGGTTGCAACCTCAAGGTCGAGCGCCTGCAAACGTTCAACCTCAGCGAGATAGGCGTCGACAATACGAGCAAGATCAACCTCGTAGATATCGACTTGCTCCTTGAGAATGAGCTGCAAAAGAAGGTCTAGTGGCCCCTCATACACAGGAATTTCGACCGCAAACGCCACGTCACCACGCTAGTGCTCCGATACCCCTCGGGAGATGACACCACGCCTGTATCCTCAAGTTGGTGACTCGGGTTCTCTCATGTATTCAACCAACCGGCGACGTTCACCTTGGTAACTACCTGGGAGCCCTCCGAAATTGGGTGGCTGGCCAGCATGAGAAAGATGTGTACCACGGCATTGTCGACCTGCACGCGCTAACCGTAACGACACAGCCGAATGTTGTCGGCGAAGCGACGTTGAGTCTCGCAGCGATGCTCTTCGCCATTGGACTCGACCCCAATGTGGCAACGATCTTTGTGCAAAGCCACGTTCCAGAACACAGCCAGCTCGGTTGGGTGATGGAGTGCACCGTTTCGTTCGGTGAGCTGTCGCGGATGACGCAATTCAAGGAGAAGTCCGCGCGCCGCGAGGCCGACTTCGTTTCGGCGGGTCTTTTTACCTACCCGGCGCTGCAGGCAGCCGACATTGTCCTTTATGACGCCGACGAGGTTCCGGTCGGTGATGACCAACGTCAACACATCGAAATCACACGAGATATCGCCATTCGTTTCAATAGCCGTTTTGGAGACACCTTCGTCGTGCCCGCCGCCGTCACACCTACCGCCGGGGCGAGAGTGATGGACCTCCAGGCTCCAACGTCGAAGATGTCGAAATCATCCGACACTGATTCAGGTTGCGTGTACATGCTCGACGACCCGAAGGCAATAGAGAAGAAGTTCAAGCGAGCGGTTACCGATTCTGAGGCAGTGGTGGCGTACGACCTTAAAGAGAAGCCGGGCGTCTCGAATCTCCTCGACATACTTTCAGCCGCGAGCGGTACGCCTGTGGCGACGTTGGCTGACCAGTACTCACAGTACGGTCCGCTGAAAAGCGACGCAGCGAGCGCAGTCATTTCGATGCTTGAGCCAATTCAGGCTCGCTATCACGAATTGATGGACGATCAAGCTGAACTCGCCCGATTGCTTGCAGTCGGGGCTGATCGAGCACGAGAGCAGGCATCCGCGACGCTGAGTCGCGCCTATCGCGCCATCGGACTCCTTTCGAACTAAATGTCGGTGACCTACTCACGTCGCGAGATCGACCGTCGGCTTTTCGCGTTAGCAATTCCTGCACTCGGCACGCTCGCCGTCGAGCCGTTGTACGTTGCCGCTGACACCGCGATTATTGGGCGGGTCGGGTCGAGCGAACTAGCCGGGCTCGCCGCTGCTGGTGCCGTGCTCTCGCTCATCGTTGCCGGTTCGAATTTCCTTGAATACGGCACAACAGAGCGTGTGGCTCGCGCTCATGGCGCTGGCGACAATGCTCGCGTGCGAGCACTAGCCGCGCATGCACTCGGTATCGGGATGGCGCTTGGAATTCTGTGTTTCGTCGTCATCATCTCGCTTGCACGACCGCTCATTTCACTTTTTGATCTCAGCCCCGAGACAACAGCGCATGCTGTCAGGTACTTGCAGGTTGCCGCAGTCGGACTTCCTGCAATTGTCACGGTGATTGCGTCACAGGGTGTCTTGCGCGGTCTCTCGCAATACCGACGACCGTTACGTGTTCTGTTCGCATCGAACATCCTCAATGTTGTGCTTGAGGTGCCGATGGTCATCGGGTTTGGCTGGTCGGTGACGGGTTCAGCATTGTCGACGGTGATTGCGCAATACGTCGCAGCGGCATTGCTTCTTCGATCAACGATTCAGGCTCTTGGTGGATGGTCTCCGGTGGAGTTGCAATCGACGTTGCTGTGGGACCTCATGAAGATCGGTCGACAGCTCGGACTTCGAGTTGCGTCAATGCTTGCAGTGTTCACGGGCGCGACGGCGCTGGCCGCAAAAGGTGGTGATGTCGTGCTCGCAGCCCACCAAATTGTCAACGGCGTATTTCTGCTCTTAGCACTCTCGCTTGATGCTCTTGCCGTACCCGCACACACGCTTCTCGCGGAATCTTCTGGGGCGGATAGCGATGTCACGACGAGGCTGATGTCACAGCGAGTGTACTTCTGGAGTTTGGTTGCCGGAGTCGGTCTTGCGGTTGGCGTTGCAGCCACCTCGGGCCTTATCCCAGGCCTGTTCACTTCGGACGGGTCCGTTCAGTCCACAACATCCTCGGGGCTGTTGATGCTCGCTGCAGTGCTCGTGCCGGGCGCGATCGCCTTTGGTGGAGACGGTGTCCTGATTGGTCTTGGAGACCACGAGTTTCTCGGATACTCCGCGTTTATCCACACCGCGATCCTTTCATTCGCACTTTTGAGTGATCACGTGCGATCAGGACCAGGACTTGGCACGGTGTGGGCGCTGCTCCTCGGATGGATGATTATTCGCGCGATCACGGTGATCTGGCGGACGAAATATCTGCTCAATAGAGATTGCTAGACGTCGTCTGCCTGTCGCAGGCTCGCACCCCAGCGCCCGCGTCCGCACGCGGTGTCGATCGTTACAGAATCCGAGTTTGCCGCCACGAGCAACTGTTCACCGATGTGCTCGTGGTCGTGATAACGCTTCGTGCGAGGTGAATAGGGTCCGATCAGCGTCGTTGCCACGCGAGACGCGGTGCCGATCTTTGATTCGGATTTGCCAATGTCGTGAAGAAATGCTCCTGCCAGCGCAGTGCGAGGTGCATCTGGGCACAGGCGGTCAAATCGCATTCCGATCATGAAACTGTGTCGCTGGTCGGCGCGGCTGAGCTTCAGCCATAGCGCCCACTCTGACTCCGATAGGACGTCTTGTACCTTCGTGAGCTCAACTTCTGTCAGCCGGCGGGCAACAGTCGACGACATTGCTCGTCGCACGAGGTGGATGATTCGCCGGCTACTGGTCATGAACGTTTCGCTCGTGGGTGCGCCGATTGGTAGGTGTCCCACAGCCGCTCTTGGCTGACTCGGGTATACACCTGGGTCGTCGAGATTGTTGCGTGCCCGAGCATTTCTTGCACGACGCGGAGATCTGCGCCGTGGTCGAGCAGATGGGTGGCGCATGAGTGACGCAGCACATGCGGTGATACCTCAGCGTCAAGACCCGCACTGGACGCTGCTTCATTAAAGATATTCCACATGGACTGCCGTGTGAGGCGCGTGCCGCGTGCACTGAGAAAGACGGCCTCCGCGTCGCCACGACGACGCCACTGCCGCGGAAACAATGCCGGTCTCCCTCCTTCGTCATACCAGTGTTCGAGTGCGCGCAGCGCGTGAACGCCGAAGGGGACGATTCGCTCCTTGGCTCCCTTTCCAAAAAGCCGAACGAGGCCTTTCTGGAGGTCGACGTCCGACAATGAAAGGGCGACCATTTCGCCTACCCGCGCTCCTGTTGCATACATCAATTCGAGCAGTGCTCGGTTGCGACGACTGATCGCATCGTTTGCGGAAAAAACTTCCAACAGCGCGACAACTTGCGCTTCGTCCAAGGGTTTCGGAATGCCAGCGGGCACACGAGTCCCTTCGAGTTGATCGGTTGGGTCGTCCGCGCGCAGGTTCTCAGTCACCAAATATCGATGCAGCATGCGAACGGCGGTCAACTTGCGGGCAACGGTTGCGGGCGCAGCCTCGATCTGGAGCCCGACGAGATACTTCTGTACTTCCTCTTCAGGCGCGGCAAGAACCGAGAGCCCACTCAACTTGAGGGATCGTTCGTATTGGGCGAGATCGCGTCGATACGCGGCAATCGTATTTGGCCGACGTCCTCGCTCGGTTTCGAGCCAGATGAGAAACGAGTCCACCTCGGAACTGATGAACCCCTCGTCCTCTGATTCGATCATGGTGATCGCTGTGACAGACCAACGTCTCCACTCGCAACGAGCCGATCTGTGAGAAGAAGACCAACAACCGTTTTTGCATCGGTGATTCTCCCGCCGTGCACATAGTCGAGTGCTGTGTCGAGACGCAGATGCAACTGTTGCATCGATTGCTCCTCAACCCCTTGGAGGTCCTTGTCAGTGTGTTCACAGTTTCGCGCCAGAAATATGTGCGTGGTCGCGTCCGACATACCCGGTGACGGTCGAAGTACGAAGAGTTCGATGAGGTCGGTAGCCACGAGACCAACCTCTTCCCGTAACTCGCGATGCGCAGTAGCACGCACATCCTCTCCCGGGATGTCGCGCATGCCAGCCGGTATTTCGATGATGTGCTCGTCGAACGACGCCCGATACTGCTCAACGAGAACAACCGAAGGCACGCCTTCCGCATCGAAGAACAACGGCACGATGCCGACCGAACCGGGCGACCGAACGATGTCCCTTGTGAACCGTTCCCCGGTAGGCGATTCAAATTCGCCTACAACGAGATCCCAGATGTGACCCTCGTGCACACCTTGGTCTGCGATGTGCCGAAATGTGTTCATTGTCGAACCGAGAGCGATTCCTTTTCGAGCGACGCTCGGCGTTCGAGCGCTGCACCGACAAGATCCCTGAACAGCGGATGGGCTCGGTCTGGACGGCTCTTGAACTCGGGGTGCGCCTGAGTTGCGACCCAGTACGGGTGATCGGCGAGTTCGATGAATTCGACGAGCCGACGATCGGGCGACACACCGCTGCAGACCAATCCGGCCTCTTCAAGTCGTGACCGATATGCAGGGTTGAACTCGTACCGATGGCGGTGCCGCTCACTCACCACCGGCTCACCGTAGGTGTGGTGAACTTTGGTACCTGGTGTGAGTACGGCGTAATACGCTCCGAGCCGCATCGTTCCCCCGAGGTCCGTGATCTCACGCTGGTCATTCATCAGGTCGATCACTGGGTGTCGCGATGTCGTTTCAAACTCGGTTGAGTTGGCGCCCTCAAGGCCGGCGACATGTCGGGCAAATTCGACCGTCATTGCATGGAGACCGAGGCACAATCCGAGGCACGGAATCTTGTTCTCACGAGCGTGTCCGGCCGCAGCAATTTTGCCTTCAAAGCCGCGTGAACCGAATCCCCCCGGAATGACAAGCCCGTCAATGTCGGTGAGTCTTCCCTGGGCAAGGAGTCCCTCAACTTCTTCCGCTTGTATCCAGTCAATCTCCACACGGGCACCATGATGGAAACCGGCATGTTTCAAACTTTCAACGACTGAGAGATATGCGTCCGGCAACTGAATGTATTTACCGATGAGTCCGATACGAACCGGCCGAGTCGCCGCCTCGACGGTGTCCACGAGAGATTGCCACTCTGCAAGGTCAATGTCGGGTGTCTCGAGCCGCAGGACGTCGAGTGCAACCGTGTCGAGCCCCTCGTCGTGAAGGATGAGCGGAAGTTCGTAAATGTTTCGTGCATCGGCTGCATTGACGACGGCGTTGTCATCGACGTCACAGAGGTTCGATATTTTTCGCTTGAGATCTGCGCTCAACGGCTGTTCGCTTCGACACACGATCACATCAGGCTGGATTCCACGGCTACGAAGTTCGGTGACCGAGTGCTGTGTCGGCTTCGTCTTTTGCTCCCCTGCTGGACCAATGAATGGAACAAGCGTGACGTGGATGTAGCAGACGTTGTCACGCCCGGCGTCTTTCTTGAACTGGCGGATCGCCTCAAGGAACGGCAAAATTTCGATGTCACCGACAGTTCCGCCGACCTCAGTGATGACGACGTCGACATCATCGGTCGACACACGCTCGATACGACGCTTGATCTCATCGGTGATGTGAGGAATAACTTGAACCGTCTTACCGAGGTAGTCACCTTTGCGCTCGGCAGCGAGCACCGCCTGATAAATCGAACCGGTCGTCGCATTTGAACTTCGCGTCAAACTCTCGTCGATAAAACGCTCGTAATGGCCAAGGTCAAGGTCGGTTTCACCACCGTCGTCGGTGACAAAAACTTCCCCGTGTTCGTAAGGGTTCATAGTGCCAGGGTCGACGTTGATGTACGGATCTAGCTTCTGCATTGTGACGCGAAGCCCACGCATCTTGAGCAGTCGACCGAGCGAACTTGCGGTGAGTCCTTTGCCAAGCGAACTGACAACGCCGCCTGTCACGAAGATGTGTTTTGGCACTTCGCGCTCCGTCCTCTTTCGTCAATACCTGCTGACACCATGACGGGATCTCACCTTACCGTCTCTCGCTGGCGACACGCGCCATCATCGACCTAGCAGGCGTTCGGCGAGGTTGAGCGCATCAGATTCGACACCCCCAGAGAGCATCCTTGCAATTTCGAGTGGACGAGCATTCTCGTGGAGCGCTGATGCAACGCTCACTTGGCGGCCATTCACAAGCGACTTGGTGATGCATAGGTGTCGGTCCGCTCGTGCTGCGACCGTCGGCAAATGGGTCACGACAAGAACCTGTCGGTGAAGGGATGAAGCCGCCAGAGCGCTCGCAATCGCGCCACCGGCAGCGGCATCGACACCTGCGTCAACCTCGTCGAAGACCGTCGATTCGACCGATCGCGCCGGGCCAAGGGCAATATCGATCGCAAGCATGCATCGTGCGAGCTCCCCTCCCGACGCGACCTTTGAGAGCGGAACCATCTGTTCGGAAGGTCCAGAGGAGAACAAGAACTCCACATGTTCTCCCGCATCACCGGCTATGGCCACATCGAACTGAGCGTGCGGCATATCGAGGAGTTGTAATTGGGCGGTGACATCGCGGGCAAGTGTTGGTCCAGATGCAAGGCGCTCACTACGAAGTTTGGAAGCCGCGGCAGAATATCGGTCCTGCGCCTGGGTAAGTTGTTGCTGGATTTCGGCACTTCGGGCGTCGAAGCCCCGTAATACCTCGGCACGTTCACGCAAGGATGAGGCGAAGACCAGTACATCGAGCAGGTCGTTTCCGTAGCGACGGCAGAGCGCTCGAATGCTTGTCACCCGTTCCCGAATGGCCTCAAGTCGATCTGGGTCGTCCGACAGCGCCTCAACACGACCTCTCACGGTGGCGGCAATATCGTCAACCTCTGCAATGACCGATCTCAATCGATCCGACAGATCATCAAAATGGCTAATCGATGAGAGGTCCTTTAGGGATTTTCGCAGGTCGTCGGAGGCACTCAAGCGCTCGTAGACGATCTCAGCAGATGTGCGCAATTGATCGAGATCACTGAGTACTCGTTCCTCGGCGAGCAACGAATCGAGTTCGTCGGCCTTTGGGTTCACTGCATCAATTTCTGCAAGTTGGTAGTCGACGAGGTCGAGCTCTCGTAGTCGTTCCGTTGGAGAGCCACCCATGGATTCGAGTTCAGCCCTCAGTGTCACAACGGACGCGAGCGTTTCGTCTGCATCGGTACGGTCGATACCTCCGTAGACATCGAGAAGCCCGCATCGAACTCGGGAGGTATTGAGTTGGTGCTGCTCGTGTTGACCATGGATCTCGACGACCTGTGACGACAGTTCGGCGAGCGCTGTGAGCGTGGTCGGTCGGCCATCGATATAGGCGCGGGAACGGCCCTCTGCAGGGATGACCCGTGACAACACCCGCTCGACACGCTCGCCGTCGTCACCGGTTACCAGCAGGCGGACGTCGATCCGAGCTTCGTCGGCGCCCTGACGGACAAGCGAAGGCTCACCTCGAGCACCACAAGCGAGCGAGAGGGCATTGACAACGAGGCTCTTGCCCGCACCACTCGCTCCCGTTATCGCCGTAAGACCTTCCGTGAACAGCAATGTCTCTCGCTCGATGATGGCGAGGTTTTCTATGTGAAGTTCGAGGAGCATGTCATCGGTCCCGCAGGCCGAATTTTGCCTTCAAAATCTCGTGATAGCGACGATCGCCAAACCGTATGAATCGAGCGAAATATTCGGAGGGGACACAACGGACAACATCTCCACGAGCGAGGTCGCTCACCGTCACGCCATCGGCGACGAGTCCTGCAGGCCGATCGCCTGAGACCTCGATTTCACAAACTTCGGAGGGATCGAGAACCATGCTCCGGTCGAACAGCATGTGCGGAGCGACGGGTGTGAGCAGGAGTGCCCGATGTCTCGGTGAAATGATCGGCCCGCGCGCTGAGAAGGCGTAGGCGGTGGATCCGGTCGGCGTTGAGACAATGAGTCCGTCGCCTGCGTACGAGGTGAAGGTCGAGCCATCGATGCGAACGTCGAGACGCACGGTATTGCCGGATTGGCGTTTTTCGACGACAACCTCGTTCAGCACACGCCACGAGGTAGTCGTTCCTTTCGGTGTACGCAACGAGATGTCGATCATCATTCGATCGTCGGATGTCCATCCGCCCTTCTCAGGTCCAATGGCCACGTGATGCAATGTGTCGAGGAGGCGATCCGAATCGACTTCACTCAGGTATCCCAGGTTTCCAAGATTGACCCCAAGAATTGGGGTGGGAGCGCCATCGAGTAGGCGGACTGCCCGCAGCACCGTGCCGTCGCCTCCAAGGCTGATGACGCAATCGGCCTCGGCCACAGGACGATCGCTGCGCAGCGATAACAACTCAGCGGATTGGGAACTCACACGCTTCGCATCTTCTTCGGTAATCCAGCACTGCATGCCATTCGCCGTACTCCAACGGGCAATTTCAAGCGCAAGCACTGCAGCACGCTCATGATGGTGATGAATGACCAACGCACAGTTCAGCATCGCTCCCCCATTCTTTCAGGCGAGCGCAACAAGAGGAGATATTCGCGATTCCCTTGGGCACCGTGCACCGGGCTATCAATCGAATCGCTTATCGTGCAGCCAACTGCGGTGTATGCGTCGACGACCGAGGAGAGTGCCTCGGCTCGCACACCGTCATCGCGGATGACGCCACGACCGACAGAAGCGGCGCGGCGACCCGCTTCAAACTGCGGTTTCACGAGCAAGACCATCGGAACAGAAGGTTTGCACAGTCCAACGAGTGCGGTCACTACCGACCGAAGGGAAATGAATGACAAATCGGCGACAAGAAGGTCAAACGGTCCTCCAACCTCGTCGGTCACCACCCCTCGTATGTCGGTTTGTTCACGGCTCGTCACTCGAGGATCGCGCCGCAATCGTTCGTGAAGTTGATTACGACCGACGTCGATAGCGACGACATGTCGAGCACCATGCTGCAACAGGCAGTCGGTGAATCCTCCTGTTGACGCGCCGCAATCAACAGCCTGCGATCCATTTGTTATTTCAACGAGTTCTGGCCAACGATCGAATGCAGCGAGGAGCTTTTCTGCTCCTCGACCGACGTATTGACTTGGTGGACCAATGATCTCTAGTGGCTCGTCGGGGGCAACGAGGCGCGAGGGCTTGTCGGCGATCGACCCAGATACTCGAACGCGACCTTCGTCGATCAAACTTTGTGCTTGGCTTCGGCTGGTGGCGTTGCCACGACGAACGAGTTCGGTGTCGAGTCGCCGACGGGATGCCACGGCTACACAATCTCCAAGAGATCATCGAGTGATGTGCCGAGCGAGGCACTCGATCGCCAAATTGCGGGATGTTCATCTTCATCGGCGGCCACGCCGCTGGAAACCCAAAGAAATCGGCATGCGAGCCGCTCTGCAAATCTTCCATCGGTGGAGAGTCGATCGCCGATCATGACGCACCGATCGGCATCGAATGACTCACCAATGCGATCACGAATGAGGTTCGCCATCGGCGTATGTGGCTTGCCTGCAAGCACTGCAGTTACACCCGATGCTGCCTCGATGGCACGCAACAGAGCGCCACCACCGGGGCGCTCTCCGTCCGGGGTCGGAAACGTCAGATCGCTATTCGTGCCGATGAGGGCGGCTCCATTCCGAACGGCGCTCGAGGCTCTGTGAAGACGTGCATAGTCGAAGTTGCGATGGAGACCGACGATCACCGAATCCACCTCGGGTGGTTTTGCTTCGACGGGGCCTTCATTCGAAATCGGGATGGCACCGGCTTCGGCTACTGCCCGCCACACTCCGAGACCACCAGCGATGAGGCATCTGTCACCGGGCCTGACAAGCGTTGCGGCAGCCGATGCCGAGGTGAGGACCTGTGGGTTCTCCACCCCTGCCGTTGCGAGTCGTTCGGCGTAGATCTTTGGCGGAAGATTTGAATTATTCGTAATGAACCAGAAGCTGACGCGTCGCCGTTGCAACGACGCGATGGTGTCGACTGCCCCGGCAAGAAACTGTTCTCCTCGCCACACAACCCCGTCGAGGTCACAGAGCACGTGAAGGTCCGTCACAGATCGTTGTGTATCAGGTTCTTCGGACGTTTGGGCGTTTTTCGTGGCAGAGTTGTCCTATGGCGAAGTTTGAGCCCTTTCGTGCCCTGCGCTACGCGACGTCCGAACTCGGAAAGGTTGTAGCGCCTCCGTATGACGTTCTGACGCTGGCCGATGTTCGTCACCTGCGGAATCTGGACGTTCGGAACATCACATGGGTTGACGTTCCCCTAGAGGAGGATGGCGATGATCGTTACCGCGTCGCTCGTGACCGACTCGAGGAATGGATCGTTGATGGCACCTTCATTCGTGATGACGACCGATCGTTCACCATTTATCGGATGATCTTCGTTGACGCATCTGGTTCGTACCGGACTATTTCTGGAGTCATCGGTGCGATCGAGGTTGATGATGCAGAGTTGCCAGTACTCGCTCATGAACGCACAACTCCAAAGGCGACGACGGATCGACGCGACCTGTTGATGTCTACAGAGACGAACCTCTCGTCGATTTGGGGTTTGTCACTCGGAGTAGGCCTGAGCGATGCGCTTGCGGCGCCAGGTGAACTCGTCGGAGAAGTAGAGATTGACGGCGTGCATCATCGTTTTGAGCGAGTGACTGAAGAGCATCGCTGCGCGCAAATCGCATCTATTGTCACCGGTTCGTCGGTGCTCATCGCTGACGGGCACCATCGCTTTTCAATATCGAAAGAGCTCGCTCCAGTACTTAGAGCGAGCTCCAGAGGTGCGGGGTCGACGATGATGTTCGTCAACGAGCTCGTTGATGAGCAACTTGCGATCGCTGCGATTCATCGCGTGTACAGGGGCGTCGATGCCGAGGTGCTACGCGCTGCGCTGAATGAATGTTATGAATCGGTTGGCTTCATCGATCGCACGGGCGACATCGTCACTGCGATGGGTGACAACAATGCCATCGCCTATCTCGATTCGGAAGGGACCTGCGAACTCATGGGTGCGCGCGTCGGCGTCTTCGATGGCCTCCGCGACCTCGACGGGTTACGCCTTGAATACGCGCTACGACAGGTAGAACATCACGTGAGCTACGAACACAGCATGACGGAGATCTCTCGGTTGCTCGCCGAGGGCGACGTCGCTTGCGCAGTTCTTATACGGCCCGTTGGCCTTAATGAAATTGTGCGCACGGCCCGCGAGCGGGAACTCATGCCGCCAAAATCGACGTTCTTTACCCCGAAGCTCCTCACCGGTCCGGTGTTACGACCGCTCGACGAGTGAATTTCAGGTGATTGAGGCCTGAAAGATCCCCTCGATGGAGGCATCGAGTACGGAATTGAACTCTTCGTCGCTTTGAGCGACGGAAAGTCCCTCGGTGAGCGCTCGTGAGAAACTCGCAATCATGCCCATGTTGCGACTGAGTCGTTCGTTGGCATCTGCACGCTCATAACCGCCGGACAACGCAACGACACGAACGACTGCGGGATGTGCAACAAGATCTGAATACAGGTTGTCGACGTTTGGAATGGTCAATTTCAGCATGACGGGTGCGTCGGGATTCACCTCTGCAAGTGCGTCGAGTAAGGCGCGGTGAAGGATGTCTTCAGCGTCGGCCTTATCGGTCGCATGAATGTCCACCTCGGGCTCGATGATCGGTACAAGACCACGTGCACAAATGTCTAGACCCACGCGTACCTGCTGTTCGACAACACGCTGAATTCCGCCAGTATCGGCGTGTTTAATAACCGACCGCATTTTTGTCCCAAAAATCCCAGCATCAATCGCTCGATCCAGCAGAGCGTTGAGGTCTGGCATGGGCTTCATGACCTGAACGCCGTCCACCTCGTCTTCGAGCCCTTTGTCGACCTTGAGAAACGGGATGATGCTCTTTCGCTCCCACAAGAATTGTGCGGACGGCACACCGTCAACCTCGCGGTCCATCGTCATTTCGAACAGAATCGCACCAAGTATTCGTGATCCGTCGAATACGGGGGACGTCATCATTCGAGAACGCATTGCGTGCATGATGTCGAACATTTCTGCCTCCGACGACCACGCGTCCGAAGAGACTCCGTAGAGCGAGAGCGCTTTTGGCGTGCTCCCTCCACTCTGATCGAGGGCCGCAAGAAAACCGGCTCCAGTTCGTGCTCTCTGCAGTTGCTCGCGATTCATGCCGTTTCCTTCACTAACTGTGCTCAATCAATCGACTTTCGGCAAGGTTCGGATGCCTAATTCCGAGAGTATTGCTATGTCGACCTCTAGCGGAGAGTTTGTCATGAGGTCGGCACCGCTTTGCGTCTTTGGATAGGCAATGACCTCTCGGATGTTCTCTTCTCCCGCAAGAATTGCGGTGAGCCGATCGAGACCGAAGGCGAACCCTCCGTGAGGTGGCGCGCCGTAGTCGAACGGGCGCAGGAAAAATCCGAACTTTCGATCGGCCTCTTCTTGAGAGATGCCAAGGGCGGCGAATACTCGTCGTTGGAGTTCGGGCTCGTGAATACGAATCGATCCCGACCCCAACTCCCAGCCGTTCAGCACAAGGTCGTACGCAATAGATCGAACCGAAAGCGGATCGGACTCAATGAGGTCAACATCGTCGGCATGCGGTCGAGTGAATGGGTGGTGCCCTGGTTTTGGACGGCCAGTTGCCTGATCGACTCCGACAAACAGCGGAAATTCGACTACCCAGACATACCGATACGGACCTTGATGGACGGGCGGACGACCGATGTCGTTTCGGAGGGTTCCGAGCACCTCACATGTCGTCATCCAATTGTCGGCCACGATGAGGACGAGATCGCCCGCACTCGCACTGGTGGCGGCACGGAGTTCGGTGCCCTCGGACTCGCTGATGAACTTTGCAACGGGCGAGTCAAAGCCGCCGTCGATCACCTTGAGCCACACGAGTCCCTTTGCTCCAATCGACTTTGCGCGATCGGTGAGTCGGTCGAGTTGGTTTCGACCGTACTCAGATGCCGCATTGGGGACAACGATCGCCTTGATCGCCTCTGCGCCAGCAAACGCTTTGAACTCCGTCTGCGAGAACACATCGGTGACGTCAACGAGTTCCATACCGAAACGCAGGTCCGGCTTGTCGACGCCGAAGCGATTCATCGCCTCGTGCCAAGTGATGCGTTCAATTTCGGGCGGTCGTTCACCGAGTACCGCTTCGGCCGCCGAGAGCACCGCCTCGCCGACGGCTGCAAGCACGTCATCTTGCGTGACAAAACTCATTTCCATGTCGAGTTGCATGAATTCGTATTGCCGGTCGGCCCTCAGGTCCTCGTCTCGGAGGCAACGAGCGATCTGGTAGTAACGATCGGTGCCGCCGACCATGAGGAGTTGCTTAAACAACTGCGGTGATTGCGGTAATGCGTAGAACGATCCAGGAGATTTTCGACTCGGAACGAGAAATTCTCGTGCACCTTCGGGAGTGGACGGCACGAGCATCGGTGTCTCGACCTCGACAAACCCCTGCCGCTCCATTGCCTCACGTACGGCACTGTTTACTGAGGCGCGAACACGCAAGTTTCGTTGCATTCGTTGACGGCGAAGATCGAGATAGCGATGTTGCAATCGAACGTTCTCGTCAACTCCATCTGCACGCTCGTCAACGGCGAATGGAGGCGGGTCAGCGGAACGCAGCACTTCAACGATGCACTCGCCAACTTCGACTTCACCAGTAGCGACGTTGAGGTTCGTCGTGCCCTCTGGGCGTGCTCGAACAACGCCGGTAATGCGGATGACGTACTCGCTACGAACATCCACCGAATTGTCGATGACGCACTGAATGATTCCGGAGTGATCTCGTAGGTCAACGAATGCAAGGTGCTCGCCGTGCTCACGGCGTCGGGCGACCCACCCGCAGACAGAAACGGTCGTTCCGATGTCGCCAGTGCGAAGATCACCGCATAGGTGGGTTCTCATAGACGTCGCGTGGCGACCATATTCGTTGTTCGTCATGTCCGATGACCTCAGTCGTTCAACAGCCCGATAACGGACTGTGTTAATGCTTCGCGTTGAATAATCATTTGTTCAGAATCGTCTCGCAACGGCTTGATCATCGCCGTGCCATTCGATGCTTCGTCTGCGCCGATAATGACCGCGATTTTCGCGCCGCTACGGTTCGCAGATTTCATTTGGGCCTTCATGCTTCGTGCGTCCCAAGCCTGTTCACTCGACACTCCCGCAGATCGCAAGCTATTGCACACGGCGAGTGCCTCGCGTCCGCCAGTCGTATCAACCACGAATACATCGACACTCGTGGGCGGGGCGGGGAAGACTCCCTCGTCGTCGCATGCGATCAGGGTCCGGTCGAGTCCGAGCGCAAATCCGACGCCCGC
>JALRBS010000086.1 GCA_023262325.1 Ilumatobacteraceae bacterium
AGCACTTCTCAACGAGGGTGCCTCCCGTGTTTCGGTTGAACCGATTCCAGTTTTTCACTTTGACGAGAAAGGGAAACCGATGCTCGCGAATGGCGATCATCTTCACCGATCCAACCGTGCCCGCTTTGAGCGATCGCAACAGCGCCATGGTCGGCGGCATATACCGATATTCGAGACCCATCCAGACGACCCGAGACGTGCTCCGTTGCGCGTCAACAACACGCTGACAGTCGGCGACCGTGGTGCACAAGGGCTTCTCCACGAGTACGTGCACATCTGCGTCAAGCGCATCCCCAAGCACATCGACATGAGTCATGTTTGGTGTTGCGATGACGACCGCGTCAACCGTTCCAGAGTTCAGCAGATCAACATGATTATCGAACGCGAGCGGAGCGACCCCGTTCACTGACGCCGCATGCACGCCGACTCCTCGACGGCCTTCGTCGGTGTCGGCGATGGCGGTCACCACAGCCCCATCGAGGTGAAGAATGTTCTCGATGTGCTCAACGCCCATCATCCCGGTACCGATCACGCCATATCGAACAACATCGCTCGAGGACCTCTGCGAATCCACTATGACCACCGCACGAAGCGTACGCTCGATTTATGGAAGATGACCGTTTCTACTTTCGTCAGCTGCTCTCAGGACGCGACTTCGCCGTTGGCGACAACTTCGCGACGCAGATGGTGAATTTTTCATACGCGATCGGCGATCGCTCGACCGGCGAATGCGTCCTTGTCGATCCCGCGTGGGCCGTGCGCGATCTCATCGGCGTTGTTGAGGCCGATGGAATGTCACTCGTCGGCGTTCTTGCCACGCACTACCACGCCGATCACGTTGGCGGATCGATCATGGGGCACCACATTGAAGGGGTGGCAGCGCTGCTCGAACACGTCGATTGCCCAATACACGTGCAGGAAGCGGAGGTGCCGTGGCTTGAACGCACCGCTGGAGTCACACAATCTCAACTCGTTTCCCATCAACCCGGTGACGTCGTGTCGGTCGGAGCGATCGACATCACGCTCGTACACACCCCGGGGCATACGCCAGGAAGTCAGTGCTTTCTCGTGCACGACCGCCTCGTTGCCGGCGACACACTCTTCCTTGATGGATGCGGGCGAACCGACCTGCCCGGCTCAGACCCGCAGGCAATGATGGAGAGCCTTCGAATGCTGTCGACGATCGATGACAACATCGTGCTGTTCCCAGGGCACCAATACTCGCCCGCCCCATGCGCGCCGATGGGTCTCGTCAAACAGACCAACTTTGTGTTCCAGCATTAGCCGGCGACCAACACTGCGTCGACGCTCACCACGTATCGACGTGGGGTCGTGTCCGACCTGCACGATCACTCGCCGGCACCGATCGCAATAACGTCGACAACCATCGGCGGCTTTCTGCGGGATCGATGACATCGTCAATTTCGAACCACGTTGCGATGCTGAGCGCCTTCCCATGCTCGTAGAGCCGGTCGACAAGTTGACGAAAGAGTTTCTCTTCCTCCTCGGGTGAGCCAGCGGCCTCAAGTTCTTTTCGATATCCAAGTCGGACATAACCCTCAAGTCCCATGCCACCAAACTCACCAGTCGGCCACGCGAGACACGCAAGCGGCGCCTTCGTGGAGCCACCCATCATCGCCTGAGCGCCCAATCCGTACGACTTTCGCAAGACAATTGAGATCACCGGAACCGAAAGATTCGCCCCGGTGACGAAGAGCCGACTGCAGTGCCGAACGAGCGCAGTCTGCTCAACGTCAGGCCCGACCATCATTCCGGGCGTGTCGACAAGCGTGACAATTGGGAGTGCGTGCGCATCGCAGAGTTGCATGAATCGCGCTGCTTTATCGGCGCCGTCGCTATCGATCGCACCTGCAAGGTGCGAAGGATTATTCGCAATGACACCGACGGGACGGCCCTCAAGACGTGCGAGGGCGGTGATCATGCCCACGCCAAAATCTCGACGAATCTCAAGCACGCTGTCGCTGTCAAACATGCCATCGATCACTTTGCGAACGTCGTAGGCGCGCAACCGATCGACCGGAATGACATCCCGCAACAACGTCTGGTCGACACAATCCCAGTCGCTCGTCGATCCTTGGAAATACGACAGGTATTTCTTTGCAACCGCGACCGCTTCAGCCTCATCCTCGACGAGTATGTCGATCACCCCGTTCGCAACTTGCACCGAGGTCGGTCCGACATCGGTGGGCGCATACACACCAAGGCCGCCACCTTCGATCATTGCCGGACCGCCCATACCAATATTCGAGTCACGCGTGGCGATGACGACGTC
>JALRBS010000154.1 GCA_023262325.1 Ilumatobacteraceae bacterium
GCGCTCGCAAGCATCGTGCCAGCATCGTCCGCACTCGGCGCTTCGTCTACCCGCGAGATTTCTGACGACACCGCACGACCGCTCGGGCCGATCACGATCATCGGTGATTCCGTCATGCTCGGATCGCTCAGCTACGGGCCCACCCTTGTCGACACGTTGGCGAACGAGGGGTGGGGTCCCATTCGAGCACGCGCAGGAATGGGCTACAGCAGCGGCTACCTCGGGGTCCCGGATTGGGGTAAGACGAGTGTCCGGCTCGAAAAGTGGCGCGCCGAAGGTTGGGATGCGCCGAACATCATCGTGAACATTGGCGTAAATGACGCCGGGCTGTGCGGCGCCAACGTCGAGTGTTCGATTGCGTCGATCGACTTCCTCCTCGACTCCATTGGACCCGGGCATACCGTGTGGTGGCCGAATATCACTCGGTCCGCCGTGGGCGCTCGCGACTACCAGTCAACGTGGAATGCGGCGCTCGATGCCGTCGCAGCGCGACGCAGCGAACTCATCGTGTGGGACTGGGAGACGCTGTACATGGGGGGCGGCTTTCCATCTGGTGACCGCATCCACCTCTCGCCTGATGGCTATCGAGAACGCAACCGCAGGATGGCGACGGCTGCCACTGAAGATCTTGTGAGAACTGTGAAATCCGGGCAGTCCGCTGCACTCCCCGCACCGGTCGGCGAGCCCGGGCGCTATTCACCCATCGAGGCGAGTCGAATTCTTGACACACGTTCGCGAGAACCTCTGCCCGAACACGGCATTGCACAACTCGTGGTGCCCGACGCCGTTCCCGCTACTGCGACGGCGATTGCGATCAATCTCACATCGACCCAGACATCGGCGGCAGGCTTTCTTACCGCATATGCATGCGCGAGTGGTCGGCCGAACACGTCCAACGTGAACCATGAACAAGGGCGCAATCGTGGTGGGTTCGCGATCGTGCAACTCGATTCGACACGCGAACTCTGCATTTACAGTCGAGCAGGTGGACACGTCATCGTCGACATTCAGGGGTGGTTTGGCTCGAACGCCGTTCTTGGATTCGATTCAGTCGAACCGCAACGCATCGCTGATACGCGCCAACGAGGAAGAGTTGACCCGTTTGCGCCCCTTGTCGTGGATATTCCTGTCGAAGCCGAAGCGGTTGCGGTCACGCTCACCGTTACCGGTGCAGAGCAATCTGGATATCTGAGCGCTGCACCGTGCTCGACGGAGACGCCCAACGTATCGAACCTGAACTACGGCCCTCGTGAATCGGTTGCAGGGTCCGCGTATGTCGCGTCCGCCGACGGGTCGCTTTGCATCGTCACCTCAACCTCGGTCGATGTCATCGTCGATCTCACGGGAGTCTTCGGTGCGAACGGTCATCTTGTCTTTCAACCGGTGATGCCAACGCGTCTCTTGGACACCCGGTCGGGCGTCGGTGGCTGGGGACCTCTTCATCAAGGTGAAGCGACGATCGAACTGCCAGTGGCGCCCGAAGGCGCCGAAGCAATCTCTGGATCGATCACGATCGTCAATCCGACTCGTCATGGGTATCTCACCGCCCATCCCTGCGGCACCTTCCCGAGCACCTCGAGCGTCAACGCAGCGGCGCAGCGCACCCGCGCCAACATGATGACCATTGCTGCCACCGATGGATCCCTCTGCATCACGTCAAGCGTCATGACACACACCCTGTTCGACCTCACAGGTTGGTGGATTACTGCGGATGCGATGAGTGGCTAACTGACATTTCACGAAACGCCACCACAACAGACCAAATGCCTGCGAGAATGGTTTCATGATGTTCGACGGTCATGTCCATCAACTCCCCGATACTGACCCCAGTGAGACTGAAGAGTGGCTCGACAGTCTCGAGGCCATCGTCGAGACAAAGGGCAAGACCCGGGCTCGATTCCTTCTTTCGAAACTGCTCGCTCATGCGAATGCACGGCAGGTGAGTTTCCCCGCAACGGTAAGCACCCCGTACGTCAACACGATTCCACGCGAACAACAGCCGTGGTTTCCTGGTGACGAACACATTGAGCGCCGCATTCGAGCGTTCATTCGCTGGAACGCGGCCGTCATGGTCGTCAAAGCGAACAAACAAGCGGACGGCATCGGCGGACACCTTTCGACCTTTGCGTCATCGGCATCGCTGTACGAGATCGGGTTCAATCACTTCTTCCGCGGCAAAGAGGCAGACGGTCTTGGTGATCACGTGTACTTCCAAGGTCATGCCGCACCCGGCGTCTATGCGCGGGCGTTTCTTGAGGGTCGACTTACCGCTGACGACCTCGACCATTTCCGTCGCGAGATAGGCCGTGGCGGAGCCGGACTTTCGAGTTACCCACATCCGAGGCTCATGCCAGAATTCTGGGAATTCCCGACCGTGTCGATGGGGCTCGGCCCGATTACTGCGCTGTACCACGCTCGATTCAACCGCTACCTCATGAATCGACAGCTTGACGACACGTCACAGAGCAGAGTGTGGGCATTCCTCGGAGATGGTGAAACCGACGAGCCGGAAACGCTTGGCGCAATCTCACTTGCTGCACGCGAACAGCTCGACAACCTCATTTTCGTTGTGAACTGCAACCTGCAACGTCTCGATGGTCCAGTCCGCGGCAATGGCAAGATCATTCAGGAGCTTGAGGCGGTCTTCCGCGGCGCCGGATGGAATGTCATCAAGGTCATCTGGGGATCAAAGTGGGACGAGCTGCTTGCGCAGGACAAAGACGGTGTGTTGCTCAACCAAATGAACACGACCGTTGACGGCGAGTTCCAGCGGTACGCAGTGGAGAGTGGCGCGTACATTCGAGAAAATTTTTTTGGGCCTGATCCTCGTCTGCGACAGATGGTCTCGCATCTCAGTGACGATGATCTGCGCAACCTGCCCCGAGGTGGGCACGACTACCAGAAGTTGTACGCCGCATATAAAGCGGCTTCGGAAAACCTCGGAAGCGGTCGACCGACGGTCATTCTCTGCAAGACCGTCAAGGGGTGGACTCTCGGACCAGGATTCGAAGGTCGTAACTCAACGCACCAGATTAAGAAGATGACGAAAGAGCAGTTGCTCGAATTGCGCGATCGATTGCACCTACACGACGAGATTCCCTCGGAATCAATCGAGGCTGATGACCCGCCATATTTCCGACCGAAGGAAGACTCTGTCGAATACCAGTACATGATGGAACGCCGTCGGTCGCTCGGCGGTGTCATGCCAACTCGACGGGTTGCGCAGCGTCGCCCACTCTCACTGCCATCCGACGATGCATTCGCCGAAATGAAGGCGGGCTCTGGAGATCTTCCAGTGAGTACGACAATGGGGTTCACACGGCTCCTTCGCAGCCTGTGTCGCGACGAACACATCGGTCGTCGCGTCGTGCCGATCATTCCGGACGAAGCGCGCACGTTCGGCATGGATTCGCTCTTCCGTGAACTCGAAATTTACGCCTCGCAGGGTCAGAAATATGAGCCGGTCGACCACGACCTCCTGCTCTCCTATTCAGAGGATTCTGACGGACAGATTCTTGAAGAGGGCATCACCGAGGCAGGCTCGCTTGCGAGTTTTATTGCGGCTGGTTCGAGTTACGCGACTCGCGGCGTCCCGATGATTCCGTTTTACACGTTCTACTCGATGTTCGGATTTCAACGTGTCGGCGACCTTATTTGGCAGGCGGCCGATGCTCGTGTTCGCGGTTTTCTG
>JALRBS010000181.1 GCA_023262325.1 Ilumatobacteraceae bacterium
GACCGCGATCGGTGGTGATGGCAGATCGGGGTTGCCGAAGCCCAGGTCAATGACATCGGCTCCTCCCTGTCGCGCCTCGATCTTCAACCCGTTGATGATTGTGAACACATACGGCGGCAAATTGTTGATGCGGCGAAATTCCATACTGGAAGCGACGCTACCGGTACGCCAACCTGTGCGGGGCGTCGCTAATCAATCTCGTGTAGCAGCGACGCGCCCACGGCACCGGCCCGTTCGTTCCAACGCGCAAAGACGACATCGGGAATGGTACGCAAATGCGGCTGATAGAGCAGTTCTTCGAACCAGCGCTTAATTGGCTCGAGATAGAGATCGGCTCCAGCCGCAAGTCCGCCACCGAGCACGAAGCACTGTGGGTCAAGAACATTCGTCAAGTTCACGAGTCCGAGCGCAACCCAGCGACCGAACGCATCGATGACTTTCATCGAATCAGCGTCGCCTTCACGCGCGGCCTGTTGAACGTGTTCTCCGCGAACCGACTCGGCGTCCCCACCGGCGAGTTCAATGACGCGACTCACGCGACGCCCGATTGCGTACTCGCGGGCGAGCCGAGCAAGTCCGCTACCCGACGCGTAGCGTTCCCAGCATCCGCGTCGTCCGCAGGGACACGGCGGTCCGTCGGGGTCAACGACCATGTGTCCGTACTCTCCGGCAAACCCATGCGCGCCACGTTGAAGGCGACCGCCGGCGACAACTCCACCGCCGATGCCGGTACCTAGCGTGACGAGCATCATGTCGCGTGTGCCGGCGGCGGCACCGAGCCTCCACTCTGCGAGCGCACCGCAGGTTGCGTCATTATCAACCCGGACCGGCTGACGAATTGCGGCGCCGAGGAGACCGGCAACGTCGAAGTCTGCGACACCATCAAGGTTTGGCGCAGCACGCAAGACACCTTCGTAGGTGACGAGACCGGGAACGCCAACTCCAACGGTTCCGATCGTGCCGCACTCCGCTTCGAGCGTCGTCACCATCTCGGTGAGCGTTTCAATCAGGACGGGCAGACTTCCGCCACCGCGCGGCGTGGGGCGTCTAAGTTCAGTCGCAACTTCACCATCCGGGGACAGCACGACGCCGAGACACTTCGTCCCACCGACGTCAATTCCGAGTCGAAGCCCCGCGCTCGGGGCGGAGTCGCTCACGCCTCAGCGACAGCCTTCATGTCATGCACGGCGTTGAGGATGCGACGTTCGGCGCGCCGTTTCACAAACCCTGGAAGCGGGACGGCAAGGTCAATTTCGAGGTCATAGCGAACCTCCGTGACCGATTCGCCAAGCGAGTTGAGCGTGTAGGAACCATCGATCGATCGTTGGATGTCACCAGACACCATCGTCCAGCTGAGTTGGTTCGGAGCATTTGTGTAGTCGTAACGAAGCACGTAATGGGTGCTCCGACCGAGAGCTGATGCACGAAATTCAACCTCCGTCGGGCGACCCTGGTCATCAACAGATCGAACATTGACATCTTTCACGTCATGCACCCACGAAGGGTAAGCGTCAATATTGGCGGCGACCGCCCACACTCGATCTGCAGGAGCCTGAATGGTGATCGTCTCAGACGCGCTATCCGCCATGTCCCTATTCTGCACTATCTCGGCGCTGTTCGTGGTGACGCTCGCTACTCGGCAATAGCTCGACGCGGGAACTTCCCGTATCGAGACGACCACAGCCCATTGAGCCCAATACCAAGCACCGGCACAAGAATGCCGACCGCAAGCGACGAGCCGGGGCGTCCGTCAGGCCCGTTCGTGCGCGCAAAGGTCGTCGCAAAGGCGGTAACGATCTGCATGAGAAGCATCGCGTTCATGGAGCGGCGCACACGCTGCGGTGCGGCATCGCGGACGAGAAAATACACCTCACTCACCGCGATGTCCTCGTGTCGACTGCGCTGAACCGCATTCCAAAATCCCCACAGAAACGTTGCGACACCAACTGCGAACAGCGTCATCGCAGTAACAGCACCAACCCACTGCGCTGCCGTATCAAACACGATCGCGGCGTAGAGGGCCGTCGCAATGAAGAACGTCGTGCACACGAAGTTCATACGCAGAATCACGACACCTTCCGCTTCACGACCGTCACGCGTCATCAATCCATCATGCCGAGCATTCGACCGCGAACCCACCTGTCGAGGCGTCGTGTGTTACGCGACATCCGAATTATTTGCGCGGCGCGGCTCTGAGAGCGCCTCACCGAGTTGGCGCGAGAGGTCGTCATAGTTGAACGACCTGACCACACGCGAGCGTGACTCGATGCCCATGCGCCTGCGCTGGTCGTCATCGCCCAGCAACGTCGCAATAGCCTTGGCAACATCGTCCACCGAACGTGGGCGATCAACAACGAGTCCAGTGACATCGGCAACGACTGCTTCGTGACTCCCGCCGCTTCGACCAGCCAGTTGCGGCACGCCGGCTGCGGCCGCTTCGAGAAAGACGATGCCAAAACCTTCTTGCTCTAATCCGGCCCACCGCGTGCGGCAGAGCATGGCGCCCACATCAGCGGCCCCATACAGCCCCGGCAGCAGGTCGTCACTCACCCTGCCCAGCAGCGACGCTGGTGCACCAGTCGTTGCTATGAGACGCTCAAGCCGTTTCGTGTCACGACCTCGGCCCGCGATGACCACCTTGAGATTCGGGTGTGTGGGCGCGAGCAGTGCCGCCGCGCGTATCAACGTGTCGAATCCTTTTCGCGGAACAAGGCGTGACACTCCCACGACCAATGCGGCGTCTTGTCTGATGCCGAAGGTCTTGCGGAGCTCGCTACGACGAACTTCGTCGACTGGCACGAACCGTTCCACGTCGACGCCCGGATACAGCACGAAGCCGGGCAGCGAGCATCGCGCCGCGCGTTCAGCCTCTCGCAGCGCGTACTCGCCGCAGGAGATAACTTGACGCGCGCCGCGAAGCACGCGACTCAGCAGTGGGCGCAACACCGGGAGTCGGCCCGGAACGGTGACCTCCGCTCCGTGCAAGACGACGTCATAAGGAAGGTCGAGGTGTGGTCCGATGAGCCCGAGCGGCACCGCAGGATCGAGAACCACGAGTTCGGCTCCGCGTGAGGCCGCAAGTTCGTTTACGGCGCGCACCATCGCCGGGTGCGGCAGGAGAACCGGGGCCTTGGTCCGAACGATTTCGAATGGCTGATCGGCATCGAATCGCTCAGCATCTGGGTGGGGGCTCGTCAGCACGGTGAACGAGTCCGACGGCAATCTCCGCCACCACTCCCACAGCACGGACTGAATCCCGCCAATTTTTGGCGGGAAGTCGTTGGTCACGAGCAGATGTTGAATGGTCATTGCTCACCATCACTGTGGTTCGATCGCTCTTCTAGCCTTTGCAGCGCCCATACCGCGTGTTCAGCAAGGGTGTCATCGTTCCCACTCGCAACAGTGCGTAACACCGAGAAAGCCTCGTGGTCGTCGCTCGCCGCAGTATTGCCAAGCGCAATGACCGCGTTACGCCGCAGCCACTTCGGATTTCGCTGGTGGATGTACCACGTACCAAACCGATTCAGAATGTCGTCATCGGTCGCGTTAAGAATTTCAAGCGGGTCAACCCAGGTGCCGTGCGTCGGCAGCGCTCGAGGTGACATCCGACCACTCAATCTGACCGTCGGCGGGCACGAATCCTGACAGTCGTCGCAACCATATATTCGAGCACCGACGACCTCTCGATACTCGTGAGGAAAGGTTCCCGGCCGTTGCAGCAGCCACGCAAGACAGCGACGTGCATCGATGACTCCCGGCGACACGATTGCATCGGTCGGACACCCCGAAAAACATCGTTCACACGTGCCACATCCGTCCCCGACCGGTTGATCGATCGGGTATTCCGCCGTCGTAATAATTGAGCCAAGCACGAAGAAACTGCCGGCTCCTGGCACAAGCAGGTTCGCGTTCTTTCCAAACCAGCCCATGCCAGCACGATGCGCGATTTCACGATCGACGAGCGCGTTGTCGTCAGCGAATGCAACCGCGCGGTGCCCACTTCGACGAATCGACTTCGCCACCGTTCGCAACCCGGTTCGTAGTTCGTCGTAATAGTTGCGCCGGGCGTATTTCGCGATTGCCGCACGCCGTCCTGCCGGCGGCTCATCGTCGAGCGACTCGTAGGGCATCGCCGCAACGATGACTGACTGCGCGTCATTGACCGACATCCGCGGGTTTGTTGCGCGATCGGGATGCCGCCACGTGAACCCCATCGTGTCGGCAAATCCTCGCTGTTTGCGGTCGTCGAGTGCTTGTCGGGCGCGGGCCAGATGCGAGGCATCGGCGATTCCGACATGGCTGACACCAATCAACGCCAGCTCGGATCGAATGTCCTCGATCGTTGGGAGTGGTACCGGCGGTCGCATGTCAGCGATGAAGGACGTCGGCAAGATGCCGTGAGTGAATGAGGTTTGCTCCGAGCGCCTGCACGTCACGACGAATCTCCATGTCATCGGTGACGACCACAACGGGACGTCCGATCGGCAGTCGGGATACCTCCTGCCGAATGACATCATCTGCGGTAACGCCAGCGGGCGACCACATCGTTCTTACGAGCGAACGCCGCGCAGCGTGGCCGCCGGCAACGTCAGCGCCGTCGAAGATGACGATGACGTCGGTCCCCATTTTTGCGGCGAGTTGTTCGAGGCCAGAGACGAGACGGCTTCGCTGTTCCTCGAGGTTGAGCTCAGGCCAACAGGTTTTCGTCACGTTGTATCCATCGACAAGAACCGAGGCGCTCGATCGCAGAAGAAACATCGCGCTCTCGTGCGGGTTGCCAGCGCAGCGACCCGGAATTCGAAGCGGGATGCGCTCGGCGACACGTTCCTCCGCGGGCAGCAACCCCTCAACGCGGGACGAAATTTGAGCGAGGTCATGCAGAATTGATGTGAGTTCGGCGGCATCACGCACTGCCCGGTTTCGATCCTCGATCACCGCATCGCGGATCTCGGCAATTTCGCTGATGGTCTCAGCACTTTTCCGAACACGTTCGTCCGCAGTCGAAAGTTTCGACGTCGCCGCTGTGAGCTTGTCCTGCGTGTGACGAAGCTTTGTGCGCAGTTCGTTGAGTTCGTCGTGCAAGCGTTCGATCTCGCCCTCAAGAACATGGAGACGCGAATCACGTTCATTCACGGCAAGCGTCAATTGCTTGACTTCGGCGGCACGTGTTTCGTGTTCGGCGAGCAAGGTCTCTGCACGTTGTTCGGCGACGATTCGACGCTGTTGCTCTCGACCGAGTTGGATCGCCGCCGCGGTGTCGGTCGCGGCGGCGGCACGTGCTGCGATGACCCGCGTGATGCGCTCCTCCCAACCGTCATTCCGGGTGAACCATTCAACGATGAGTTCGTCGCAATCTTTAGTCAACGCGCTTGCGACAAGGCCACGAAAGTTCGCATCTCCCTCGACCGCCTTGCGAACAATTCGTAGGTCGGTTGAGGTCAAACGTTTTTTCGAGAGCAACTGTTTCAGTGAAGAGGGGTAGCGCAAGGAGGGGTCCACGAGCCGCTGCACCCGAATGAATTCGACGGCATGTTCAAGCGCAGGGCGTATCGCTACAACATCAAGTCCACGAGCAGCCGCCACATCGGTGATCGTACCGGACGTGAAAACGCACCTCTCGGAACGAGCTAATTCGGGGTTGATGACGGAGTGTTTCCCCTCCGATACCCCTCCGCGCAGGGCTCGAACGACTGGAGCGTCGGTACGCGATCCATCGTTGCGTTACACCCTTGTGGTACTTCTGCTAGTGAGAAATGTCACCCGCACGTCCCACCTCAATCGAACCGGTTCAGATGAGCCTTGAAGATCTCGGCACGCCACTCGCCGAGGTCACTTTCTGCATTGTCGACTTCGAAACCACGGGCACGAGTTCAACAGACGACGTCATCTGCGAAATCGGCGCAGTGAAGGTTCGAGGCGGTGAGACGATCGGCACATTCCAAACCCTCGTCAATCCAGGGCGAGCACTACCACCGAAAATCACGGTGATCACCGGGCTCACCGACGCAGTGCTCGCACCTGCTCCTCGAATTGAGCAGGTCTTAGCGAGTTTCAGAGAATTTCTCGGTGATGCGGTGTTCGTCGCGCATAATGCCTCATTCGACATCGGATTCGCACGAGCAGCGTTTGCGAGGGTCGGCTACGAGGAGTACCGCCCAGTGGTGGTCGACACGCTGACCCTCGCACGCCGCCTCTTCAGAGATGAGGTTCGCAACTTTAAGTTGGCCACCCTCGCGGAACGTTTTGGCATCGAAACGCGTCCGAGTCACCGTGCACTCGAAGATGCCCTTGCGACTCGAGACCTACTGCACCTGCTCATCGAGCGAGCCTCGGGTTGGGGTGTCATCGGGCTCGACGATCTCGTTGGCATCGGCAAACTCACTGGTCATCCCCAAGCAAAAAAATTGGTGCTCACCGACGACCTACCGCGGGGTCCCGGCGTCTACCTCATGGTCGACACAAATGGCGAAGTGACGTACGTCGGAAAAGCGACTCACCTTCGACAGCGGGTGCGAAGTTATTTCGGCGGTGATGAACGGCGTTCAGTCGAACCAATGCTGCGCGATCTTGGGCGCGTCGAGCACATCGAAACCTCTGATTCGTTTGCCGCTGAGGTGCTCGAGCGACGACTCATTTCGAGTTTGATGCCACGCCACAATCGCGTTGGGCGCAATCGAAAACGAGGTACGTACGTGCGCCTCGACACAAACGAACTCTGGCCACGATTGTCGGTGGTGATGCAAACCCGCTCGCAGGGTGCCTACCTTGGCCCGCTTCAGGGTCGACACGAAGCCGAGCGCGTGATCGAGGCGCTGCACAGTGCGTTTCCAATCCGCCGCTGCACGAACAAAATTGGCCCACGTTTCGTCATTGACCCCGAGGCGAGTCCATGCTCACCGGCCCAACTCGGCGTCGCGCCGTGTCCGTGCGTCGGGCTCGCGGACCCCGAGGCTCATGCGGCTGCAGTCGAAGGTGTCCTGCGAGCGATGAACGGCGATGGGGCAACTGTCGTGGCGGTACTCGGCGATCGCATGGCGACACTCGCCGCTCAGCAACGCTTTGAAGAGGCTGCGGCTGTGCGGGACCGACTCACGACGTTGCTCGACGCCACGCGGCGCGTTGCACTGATGAACGCCCTGCTCTCAGCAGGTGTGTTCACCTTTCGCCTGGCTGGCACAACCCACCGTGTCGATAGCGGTCGATTAGACCTTTCGCACATCACGATTCCCCCGACGCTCGACCTCAGTGATGCTGACGAGTCTGCGGAGCAACTGCTCATCGCGCGGGCCATTCAGCGAGCCTGCACCACTGCGCGCACCTTTGAACTCCTCGAGTGCTCCGGCGTGTGGCAGTTCCCTATCGCAGATCTCGCGATCGACCGTCTGCCGAGTTCAGGAGGCGGTCACTCCGATGTGATCGATATTGATGACTCGCATTTCTCCGCCGTCGATTAATCCAACCAACTGCTCCGACTGATCGCGGTGGCTGAAACACGCCACGGTAGGCCCACTTCCTGACAGCCATGCGCCGATTGCGCCGTGTTGCATCATCGCCTCGAGAGCGGCCCGTGATGCAGGGGCAGCCTCAAGTCGAGTCGGCTGATGTATCCAGTCGGCCGTCCCTCGTGCAACGAGCTCCTCGTCACCTTGGGCGAGACCGAGGAGCAGCATCGATAGTGATCGAAGGTTGAGCACGGCATCGTTGCGCGAAACCACCGGGTCGAGTCGTGCACGAGAAGAGTCGGTGGAGGTCGTTGATTCGGGAATCCACACGACAACGACCAGGTCGAGGCCACACGGAACGGCGACTGCATCGTCGCTCGTTGTCACCACGAGACCGCCGTACACCGACGCGCCCGCGTTGTCGGGGTGACCCTCAAGGTCTGCGGTATGAAGAAAGGCCTCGCGCCGAGCCTCGGCATCGTGCGCCGCGAGCGGGTCATGCTCCCGCTGCGCAATCGCAAGCATTGAGGCTGCGGCTCGAACCGCCCCCGAGTAGCCAAGCCCACGACCCATCGGAAGTTGCGACCTCACCCAGAGTTCACCGGTTCCACCCAGACCGCGGTGAGCGATGAAGGCAGGGTGGGTCTCCTCAACCATTCGAGCGTGTTCTGGAGGGGGCCCACTGCCAACCTCGGCCCGAAGGTCAAGTGCAAGTCCGAGGACGTCGAATCCAGGCCCGATATTTGCCGACGAACCGGGAGCAGACATCGACAGCGGGTTTCGGTCACTCATGAGCGGCCTGCTGTGTGTGAGCGATGAGCAACTCAAGCGCTCGTGACGCCGCCCCGCTATCGATGCTGCTCGCCGCAGCATCGATGCCCGTTGCGAGGTCGATCGCGGCGTTGGCGACAACGAGCACCGCCGCTGCATTCAACAGCACGATTTCGCGATGTGGTCCTCGCTCGCCGGCGAGCACGGCTCGCAACGCGGCAGCATTTTCGGACGGTCCGCCGCCGCGAAGTTTGTCGGGTGTCACCCGTGCAAGTCCGAGGTCGGTCGGATCGACGGTGAACGAAGTCCGCTCGCCGTCGCGGTACTCGAGCACCGTCGATGTCCCAGTCGTCGATAATTCGTCGAGACCGTCGCCGTGCACCACCCACACATGACGTGCCGACCGAGCCGCGAGGGTGTCGAGTACGAGCGAGGCCCGAGTTGGATCGGCTACGCCGATGACGAGCCGTGAGACTCGGCCGGGGTTCGCCATCGGTCCGAGCAAGTTGAACGCAGTCGGCACGCCGATATCGCGACGCGGAGGTCCTGCAAATCGGAATGCCGGATGAAATGCGGGCGCAAAACAGAATCCAATCGACGCAGCCGACACACATTTCGCGACAACTGATGGCGCTGCCTCGATATTGACGCCAAGTTCGAGCAGCACGTCTGCCGTTCCACATGACGAAGAAGCCGCACGATTTCCGTGTTTGCACACCGGTACCCCTGCGCCAGCGGCAACAAGGGCCGCCATCGTTGACACATTGACGGTGTGTGCGCCATCGCCCCCGGTGCCCACGACGTCGACTGCTGATCTCTGTGTCTGCTCGTCAAGCGGCAGCGGCGTTGCGTGTTCAAGTACAACATCGAGCATCGCCGAAAGTTGCTCGGGTGACTCCCCGCGAGCTCGAAGCGCAACAAGCCAACCGGCGATTTGAGCGTCGGACGCTTCTCCGGCGAGCACGGCGCGCATAGCCGCACTCGCGTCGCTCGCCGAAGCCGCCTCTCCGCTCATCAGTCTGCTGAGGACGGCGCGCCAACCTCCGACATCATCGATGATCGCCATAGTGAGAGGTTATGACGCTGAAGGTGAGGATTGTTACGCCGAACGCCTGCGCTGACGAAGGAGACGTCGTCGCTCACGCTCGGTCGCTCCTCCCCACACACCAACCTTCTCTCGAAATTGCAGCGCGTGATTGAGACACGCGACCTGAACCACGCAGTGTTCGCAGATTTGCTTTGCGATGTCTGCATCTACCTCGTCGTCAGGATGAAAGATGGCCGGATCAAGCCCACGGCAGGCCCCCGCCATCCGCCACTCGAACTCATGTTCTTGCACGGTGTCACCCCCCTGATGCGCCCGTGTTGTGACATTTGACACTAGATCGATACCGGCAGCGGGCGCAATGGGTGAGTCGACTTTTTGACGAACAAATCTTGGTGGTTAGGGTCGCCTCACTACGCTGAAATTATGGGTCTCGACGCAGGTTCACCTCGCATTGGGCTACGTCGACTCGACCATGTCGAAACATTGCGTGCTCATGCTGCATCTGGGGAAGCGTTCGACGTCGTTGTTATTGGGGGCGGTATCACCGGCGCCGGTGTAGCGCTTGATGCAGCGCTGCGGGGGTACTCCGTATTGCTTGTTGAGCGACGTGACTTCGCGTCCGGAACCTCCTCCAAAAGTTCGAAACTTGTCCATGGCGGCCTTCGCTATCTGCAGCAAGGAGATGTTGCGCTCGTACGGGAGGCGCTACGCGAGCGGAGCATCCTTCGACGCATCGCGCCGAACAGGGTCGAGGTGCTTCCCTTTCTGCTTCCAATCTTTACCCGCGACGGCTTATTTCCTCGGCGAATTGCGCGAGCGCTCGGCAGTGCCTTATGGGCATACGACACGGCCGGTGGTTGGCGGATCGGTCGGCTACACCGGCGCATTCGAAAGCGTTCAATCGGGTCGCTCTGTCCGATGCTTGACACCGAGCGCCTCGCCGGCGGCTACCTCTACTTCGATGCTCGGGCTGACGATGCCCGGCTCACGCTCGACGTTGCGACAACCGCGGCACAGTCGGGCGCAGTTGTGCTCAATTACTGCGAAGCAACATCGATCAACGTGAGCGACGGAGTCGTGCGGAGTGTCGGGCTACATATCGATGGAGACGACGTTGAGGTTGGCGCGCGCTGTGTGGTCAATGCAGCGGGCGTTTGGGGTGAGCGAATCGACGATCTGCTGAGTGAGCCGCTCTCGGAGCCACTTCCGCCGGTGCACATTCGACCGGCTCGCGGCGTGCACATCACCGTGGCATGGGAGCACGTGCAGAACGCGGTTGCTCTCGTACTTCCCGTTCCAGGCGATCGGCGGAGCGTGTTTGTTGTCCCCGAAGGTCAGAACGACGACGGCACATTTAACTTTGCGTATGTCGGCACGACCGACACAGATCACCCGGACGGTCTCGACGCCGCCGAGTGCACATCCGACGATGTCGAGTACTTACTGCGCGCCGTCAATGCAGCATTGAACTGTTCACTGAGTGACGCGCATGTCCTCGGTGTGTGGGCTGGGTTACGCCCCCTCGTCGTTGCTGATAGCAACTCGACGTCAACCGATGCTGGTGACAGCAATGGACGAACAGCTGACCTCTCACGTCGCCACCGCGTCGATGCGTCAGCGTCTGGTTATGTGCGTGTGCTCGGCGGCAAGCTCACGACCTATCGGGTCATGGCGAAAGACACTGTCGATGCGGCCGATCTCGTGTTTGGTTCCGTTCGGAAGTGCTCAACTGAAAGAACAACCTTGCACTCGCGACAGGCAGCGCTGTTACAGGAAATCCACCGTGATCGAAGTGAGGCCGATGGACGCGAGGGACCAGTCCCTGCTCCCGATGCGTCTGGACTCTCCGCAACCGAGGTGGCCTACGCGTGTCGGTACGAGAGCGCAGTGACGCTCATCGACATGATGACAAGGCGGTGCAGGCTGCACCTCCTCGATCGTTCGGCATCACAGAGAATGGCACCGGAGGTAGCAAACGTCATGGCTTCAGAACTTGGCTGGAGCGCCGAACGCACAAGTCGCGAACTTTCGGATTATCACAAGCTGTGCGAGGCTGAGGGCAAGGCATACACCACCATCCGGTGACGTTGCAACGACGCCACCTGCGAAGAGAACTACGGATAACGCACTGATGACCACACGTCCAACCGCTCCGATCGAACTCACTGGATTCTCTTCCCATCTCCGCAGCGCGCGGGTGACGGTCAGCCAAGAGTTCGTGGCCGAGTTGGAGTCGATCTGTGAGGTCACGTCTGCGGTCAATGACGTTGCGGCGGTTGCTGAGGCGAGCCGAGACTGGTGGCCGATCGCGCTGCACTGGGCGCTTGCCGGCGAGGTGCCCTCGCTCGCCGCGGTCATCGCACATCCTCATTCGACCGAAGAGGTTTCGAGGGTGTTGTCGATGTGCAACACGCACCGAGTGCCCGTGACCGCGGCCGGAGGACGCTCGGGGGTGTGCGGCGCGTCAATTCCCGTGCACGGCGGCGTCGTCCTCGACACGACAGGACTGAACGGACTCGTCGCGGTCGATGCGGTGTCAGGGGTCGTCGAAGTTCGACCCGGCACCTTCGGTCCCGATCTTGAGCGCGAACTTCAAGAGTCGTTTGGTCTCACCGTTGGGCATCATCCCCAGAGCTTCGATCTCGCAACAGTTGGCGGTTGGGTTGCGTGCCGAGGGGCCGGTCAGTATTCAACTCGCTACGGCAAGATCGAGGACATGGTGATCGGGCTCGAGGTCGTGCTTGCTGATGGGAGCATCGTTCGAACCGGTGGTCACGCGGCGGGCGCAGTTGGTCCCGACCTCGATGCGATATTCGTTGGCTCTGAAGGAACGCTGGGCATCGTCACCTCGGTGCTTCTACGCACACATCCAGTCGCCGAACACATCGGTAAATCGGCCTACCGGTTCCCCACCCTCGATGCCGCGTTCGAAGGATGTCGGCGAGCGATTCAGGCGGGAGCAACGCCGGCAGTCATGAGGCTGTACGACGCAATCGAATCTGCGCGTTCTCATGGCGGCGATGGCGCCCAATGCACACTGCTTGTGCTTGACGAGGGCCACCCATTGCTCGTTGCAGCAACCCTTGAGGTTGTCGATGAACAATTCCGGTCTGCGGGTGCCGAGGGAGCCGACGAGTCCCTCGTTGACCATTGGCTTGAGCACCGAAATGACACGACAGCATTGCAGGGTCTTACACGTAAGGGTTTTGCGGTTGACACGATGGAGGTCACCGCGCCGTGGTCACGTCTGCGTGAGGTCTATGACGCAGTGCGCAAAGCGGCTCTCGAGGTTGAGCACGTCGTCGCGGCGTCGGCGCACCTATCACACAGTTACCCCGATGGCGCGTGCCTGTACTTCAGCATTGCTGCGCGGCCACCAAAGGACTCCTCGATCGATCTCATCGACGCAACGCACCGTGACATGTGGGACGCCGCACAGCGGGCTGCGCTTCATGCCGGTGCCAACCTCTCGCATCATCACGGCATTGGTCTCAATCGTGCTCGGTATATGGCTGAGGCAATGGGTTCTTCTTTCGATGTCCTCGAACTCTTGAAAGCGTCACTCGACCCGAATGGCATTCTCAATCCCGGAAAGCTCGGTTTGCCCGACCACTTTGGGGAATCTGGGTGGTGAGTGTGTCGTCGCGCTGGGATACCGAGGCACTGCGTTCAGGTGCCCTCGTTTCGCTCGTGTTTGCCGTTCCGTTTTCGATTGGCGCATCGTGGGCAGGAGCCAAGGGCAACGATCAACTTGCGATTCTGCTCGTGCTCGGCGCAGTCGCCGGCTTCACCGTTGGTTCAGGTTGTGCTGCCTGGGTGCAGCGATGTGAACTGCCGCTCAGCCATGCACTTGTCACTGCAATTGGAACGTACGTAGCCGCACAAGCCATCTTTATCATCATTCGCCTCATCGGTGGCGGCGACGTGAATTGGTTTGGCGCCTTGTTCAATCTCAGTGTCATCGCAGGCGCCGGACTGCTCGGTGGCATGATCGGTCGGCGCCTCCGAGCGAGAGGGCTATTGCCCTCAACAGAACGGAGCAGCTCGTGATTCTCGTTGTTGACGTTGGTACGACGAGCGTTCGGGCAGCCGTCATGACACCAGAGGGATCGATCGCCCACTTTGAGCAACGTCCGAGCCCGCCCGATTCGCCGTTCCCCGGGCTCGTCGAATTCGATGCCGAGGTGATGGCAGCAACGGTCATTGACCTGTGTAACTCGGCAATTCGTCAGGCTGGGCCGGTCTCCGCGGTGGGTGTGACCACCCAGCGAGCGAGCACAATCGCATGGAACCGCACGACCGGCAGACCACTTGCGTCAGGACTCGGATGGCAGGATCTCCGCACCGTCGGCGACTGTTTGACGATCGGTGCAGAACACGGCGTTCAGGTCGCTCCAAACCAGACGGCGACAAAAGCGAAGTGGCTGCTCAACACTCTCGACGAGTCGATGTTGAACGATGTGTGTATCGGCACTGTGGACAGTTGGGTCGTATGGGCACTCTCGAGCGGTACCGCCCATATCACCGATCACACAAATGCAGCCGTGACCGGCCTGTATTCACCTGCAAGCGGCACGTGGGATGACCGGTTATGCACCATGTTTGGCGTGCCGATGGAGATGCTGCCAACGATTGTCGACAGCGTCGGCGAATGCGCCCACGCAACCGCGCTCACCGGTGCGCCGCCAATCGTCGCCGTCGTCGGCGACCAGCAAGGCTCGCTTGTCGGCCAAGGTTGTGTCGCTCCAGGCCCAGCAAAGATCACATTCGGCACCGGCGGAATGCTCGACTTGTGCGTTGGCGATGACGTCAACCTCATCGCGCGAAGCCGCCGCGGCGAGCACGGATGCTTCGGCATCGTTGCGTGGTCCGAGTCGGGCCGGCGAACGTTTGGTGCAGAAGCAATCATGCTTGCCGCGGGTTCAAACATCGATTGGCTTCGAGATGACCTTCGCATCGTGTCCTCGAGCGCCGAGACCCACACGCTCGCTGCCACCTGTGAGACCTCGGAGGGGGTCATCTTCGTACCAGCGCCACTCGGGCTTGGCACACCGCACTGGGATTACGGTGCCCGAAGCACCCTCGTTGGACTCACCCGAGGTTCGACGGCGGCACATGTTGTGCGCGCAGTGCTTGAAGGTGTTGCACATCGCGGAGCCGATCTTGTTGAGGCCGCGGAACGTGACACCGGCATCAGCATCGAGGTCGTACGAGTCGACGGCGGGATGAGCAAGAATCCCACCTTCGTGCAGGCACTTGCAGATTTCACTGGGCGGACTGTTGAGGTGTCGCCCCACGCTGAGGGCACAACAATTGGGGCGGGTCGGCTTGCCCTCGTTGGCTCAGGCCAGGTGCATTCGGTGAGCGACACATCGGAGCTTTGGGAGCCAAGCGAAACGATCGTTCCACGCCAGGCGGTCGACCGCAATGAACAACGTGGCAGGTGGGCGGAAGCGGTCGCGAGATCTTCTCATTGGATACCCGAGCTTTCGGGTTTGGACTTCTAGACTGTGTAGGTTCGAGCGCAAAGAAGCGTTCGGGACGATCGAACAACAACTCGAAAGGATGCCTGCCCCGTGACGACTACCCGGGTAGACCCCCTCCACAATCCAACTGCTGACGTTCGCCGGCGAGTTCTTGCAGGCGGTGCGGCTGCGCTCGCATTTGGTGCACTCGGCGGAAGTCGAGTTTCTGCGGCCGGTATGGGAACCGCGGACTCCACGGTGCTTCGGTTTGCCCAGCAACTCGAACTCAGCTTGCGCGATCTCTATGAGCAGGCGATGGACGTCGACCCAAGTGAGCCGCTCTGGTCGGCCATGTCTGAGCATCATGAGGCGTACGCACATGCAATTGCCGGTGTTACCGGCACAAGTGCATCGGGTCGAAACGACGAGTTTTTCGGTGCGCATCGTGTAGCGATTCGCTCCGCCGATCGAATCAGCGCCGCATACGAACTCGAGTCGGCCGCAGCAGCAACCCACCTGGAAGTCATCGGTATGTTGACCGACGTTGGTGCCGCCGAGGTGATCGCTTCGATTATCTCTGCAGAGTCCCGGCATTGTGTCGTACTTGCAGACGTCATGGGTAAGGGCAACGATTTGTCGTACACCCTCGAAAACTCCGCAACAGCGGTCGGTCAGTGAACGGAGCATCACGATGACATCAGATTCTTCAACCACTGAAACTGTTGCCGCTGAAGGATTGAGCCGACGCTCGCTCCTGCGCACCGGCGGACTGACGCTCGGTATCGGCGCATTTCTTTCGGCGTGTGCTGCAGATTTTGGTGGCGATACTGCGGCGGGCCGTGTTGGGCTCGCCGGGCGACCAGCCGAACTCCCCGAGGGCACGCTCAATGACACTGCGATTATTCGAACGATGCAGTCTCTCGAGCACTCGATAGTTGCGCTGCTCTCCGAATTGAAGTCATCTGGCAACTACTCGCCAGCCCAAACGACCTACATCGACCGATTCTCTGCGGACCACGTTGCTGCGGCGTCGACGCTCGGCGAGCACGCGATCGCTGCTGGGAGTTCTTCATACGACTGCGAGAACGTGTGGGTTCGTGATCGATACCTCAATCCGGTGATCTCGGCAATTTCAAATTCCGACAATGCGGCCCGTGACACACGCCTTGCCACTCACGCGTTCGAGTCAATCCTCGCCCACTCCTACCAACACTTGGTCACTCACGCGACGACCCCGAGCCTTCGTCGCGCGCTCATGGAACTCGGCGCGCACGCAAGCCGACGCTCAGCCTTGCTCGCGGTGCAGTCAAGTCGAGAAACCTACGGGTACCTCGGTGCATCGGCGAACGCTGACGTACCAGAAACCGATGCCGATGGGTTCCCAATCCCCTACGCAATCCCAGCACCGTTTGGTCAGGTTGGTCAGATCCAACTCATCGTCGGTGCACCTGATGCCGACGGGGCACGTTACTCGACGGCGTTGCAAACGCCCGCCGAGAACACCTTCGTCTACGACTACATGTCCTGCTGAGTTCGACCCGATCGAAACGGTCTCGAGGGCTAACGGTGATCCCCTGACGGGATCGGGTTGTCCTTGATGTCGAGCCCGTTCGACATCGCGTGTGCGACCCTAGACTTTTGAACGACGAGGAGTCGTCCGGGTGGCCGCGGCGCAGTATCGACTGCGTCGAGGAAAGTCGGGACTTCGAAGGGCAGGGTGCTGGCGAGAGCCAGGTTGGGGCGACCTGACGGACAGTGCAACAGAGAGAGACCGCCGATGGATTGGGTAACCGATCACAGGTAAGGGTGCAACGGTGCGGTAAGAGCGCACCAGCACACGAAGCAATTCGTGTGGCTCGGCAAACCCCACCCGAAGCAAGGCCAAGCAGGAAGGGGGCGGCCCGTCCAACGCTTCCGGGTAGGCCGCATAGATGGATGGTCACCGACGTTTCGACGTCACAGGATCCCGCTTACAGGTCGACTCCTCGTCACTCCATCTGGCTCGGTACGAAAGGGACGGGTTGCTACGGTTATCGCATGACGAGATTTGCGGTGTCTATTACCTATTGCGTCCCTTGAGACTATTCAGACCGCGCCGTGCGCGCGGCCCACGACATATTGCATGACTACCAACATGTCATTTCTGATCTCACGATGATTACCGGTTCTGCTGGTGTATTCGACGTGATCGTCAATGGAGATCTCGTCTACTCGAAAGCTTCCACCGGCCGTCACGCCGAACCCGGCGAAGTGCTTGCGCTATTTCGTGAATACGTTGGCACCGATGTGCCGATCTACGAGCGATAGTTTCACGTCGTCTCGGGCTCGTGTTACGTCAACTCGAACGGCACGCATTCCTTACCCGGTTGCAATCGTCTCGTTGAACGTCACGAGCACGGGCCCACGTGGACTGATGTCAATGCGACAGATCGCTGCCTGATCGAGTCGCGATCGGTGTGCGACGGACCGGTCGGCGCCGAGTGCCCAGGCGCACGCCGACTTCATTGGCGAGACGTGTGAGACCACCACAATGTGATTCGATGCCGCATCTTCGGCAAGTTCCTCGCAGGCCTGCTCGACACGACGATCGAGTGCAGCGAAGCTTTCTCCGCCCTCGGGAGCAAAATTGGGGTCTGTTCGCCATTTGTGCCAGACATCTGCAGGAACCGCACCCAGTTCGACGCCATCCCATACCCCGTAGTCAAGTTCGATCCATCGTTCGTCAACGAAGGGTTCGTGGCGCAATGTCTCGGTGAGCAGCGCGGCGCTTTGCTGCGCTCGCGTGAGCGGACTCGTCACAATTCGAGCCACCTCAAATCGCTTCGAGAGGTCTGATGCGACTGTTCGAATTTGTTGCACACCGACCTCGTCAAGTTCGGCGTCAACGCGACCCTGAAGTCGATGCGATGCATTCAGCGCAGTCCGTCCGTGCCGCACAAGGATGATCATGGGAAGTGCAACTTTCCGCTTTCCTTGAATGTGCGGCGCGCGTCGGGATTGAGCAAGTTGGTCCTCCGCATCATCCATAGCGCGCATGCAATTCCGATGGCTTCGCGTGCAATCGCCGATGTCCAATGCTCTCGCAGTAGCGCAGGCGCGTCGCCAAGGTTGAGCCCGCTCACTGGCCACCAGAAGATGTCGACGGAACTCCACGCCCCACCGAACACCATGTGAAGCAGCAGCCCGATTGGGAGCCCGAGTGTTCGACGTCGTCGCTCCCGTTTACCGATTGAGCCGACCATCACAATGCCGAGCACCACGACAGCAAAACCCATCGTGTTCAGCACCGAGCCCCATCCCCCGCTGATGTCGCCAACGACTGGAATCACCGATCCCACGATGAGCAGTCGGTAGTCAAAGGCCGGGTCGCGAAATACGAAGTGAATCGTGAGGACCGCAGTGATTACGAACCAGATAACCATCAGCGCACGAGGAGTCGACCGCACTGCGGGCACTCTGGGATCGCGTGTTCATCGGCGGCGCGCACTTCGTCAAGAAATCAAAGCTGCAGTTGAACTATTGTTCAAAGTGCAAGTGGAATCAGTGCA
>JALRBS010000198.1 GCA_023262325.1 Ilumatobacteraceae bacterium
AACCCGAGTCGAGGCAGTCCGGCTTGCGCAAGCGCAAGGTTGACCGCAGTTTGGGCGCCAGCGTTACAGAACCCGGCAACTGCAAGCAGTGAGACAAGCGTGAGAAATCGGTCAGCGAAAATGGCGATCGTCAGGTCAACGAATGCGACGATGCCCAAGGCAATGAAGAGCTGACGACGCGGGCCGATGTGTTGCGCAAGTCGTCCCAACACGATTGAACCGGCGGTGGCGGCAAGAAAGTAGCTGCTCATCGCCCACCCGTAACGCCCCTCAGCCACGCCGAACTCGGATCGAATCTGCACGGAAAGTGCCCCAACAAGAAAGCCGGGAAGCGCAACCGAAATTGCAGCGCTCACTGCTGCGGCAATGACCGAACGGGGGTCGCGACGATTCACCGAAGTCATCCGAACCTGTGCGCGGACATTGTGCTGTCAGTAGTGAACGAGCACATGGACCCGGCTACTTACCGGTGAGCGAGGCGACGACAGGAGCGAAAGCTTCGGCTTCGTCTGGTCCGACGATGACGTAACTGAACCCCCAACGTTCACGTCGGGCGAGAAGATCCTCAGTCAGTTTCGAAGGTGGTCCTACGAGCGCGAATGGCGACTGCTCAATCATTGATGCCGGTGAGCCTGTAAATGCTGAGATTCCGGCAATCGCTCCATCAACATCATCGGTGACCGACACGAGGAACGCCCGAATATTCATCTCGATCTGATCGAGTCGTTGACCCGCGGCGTCGCGAACGATCGCAACTTTCTCGTCGACTGCCTCCGCGGTCATCGAGTCAAAGGTCGAGTGATCGACAGCGCCTGAGGTCAGCGTTGCATTGATGCCGATGATGTCGGCGCGTTCGGCCGCAATGCGCAGCATGCGTGGCCCGCCGCCACCGATGAGCACCGGAGGTTTTGGTTGCTGCAGTGGCTTCGGAAACCCGTCGTAATTCGTGACCGTGTAATGCACGCCTGAATACGAGAAGGCACCGACGGCGAATGCACGTTCGATGATGTCAAGGCCCTCGAGGAAACGGTCGATCCGAACTCCAGGACGGTCGTAGGGAATTCCCGAACGTTCGTAGTCGACCGCCATCCATCCGGCGCCGAGCCCGAGTTCGAGGCGGCCGCCCGACAGCACGTCAATCGTTGCGAGTTCTTTCGCTAGTACAACCGGATGCTTGTAGTCATTGTCGAAGACGAGTGCGCCGACGCGGATTGTTGACGTTGCGTCTGCCACAGCCTGCAGGGCCGGAATTGGTGCAAGTTGCTCATCAAAGTGATCGGGCATAGTGATGACGTCGTAGCCGAGCGCCTCGTACCGCTGAGCGTTCGCCACCCACGATTCGGCATCAACTCCGTTGCGTACTTGCACACCGAATCGAAATGGTTTCACTGGCATCGTCATGACTCCACACGGTAGCGAGGGAAAGTTACGCTCGCAGTGTGGAACGCAGTGGCTGGATTGTGCGCCTCGGCGTCGTCATCGTCGCTGGAGCGATGCTCGTCAGCACCGTTGTCGTCGGTATCGCGCCTCGCCTCTGGCGGATAGCAAACGCCCACAGTGAAACGCCGGTTGAACTTCCCGATTTCATTCCGCTGTCGCAGCGAAGTTACGTCTACGACCGTGATGGCAATGAAATCGCCGTCTACGAACTTGAAAATTCTCAGCCGATTGCATTCGCCGACATTCCCGAACATGTTGTCGCCGCCTTCGTTGCCGTTGAAGACAATGAGTTTTGGGTTCACCACGGCGTCAACGCTCGATCGTTCGTGCGAGCACTGCTGTCAAACTTCGCCTCGGACTCACCCCGGCAGGGTGCGTCAACGATCACGAT
>JALRBS010000009.1 GCA_023262325.1 Ilumatobacteraceae bacterium
GCTCGCCCTTGCGATGTACCTCAATGCGACCTCACGACTTGAGGAGCAACGTTTAGCGTGGGGAACCTCCCAACTCGTCGCAATGACGACCCGCGAGTTGAGCCCTGGTGACAGGTTTGACGGCAACTTCGAATTCGTCGCAGTACCGAACCGACTTGTTCCGGCTGGAGCCATCGGTGACGCCGCGCAACTCGCCGGTCGTCGCTCAAGCCGCCACATTCCGGAACGAGCACTCGTCACCGACTCAGATGTCGATGGTTTCCGAGCAGAAGAACCGTCTTACGAGGCGAGCAGCACGACGACCCCAAGAACAATGCGATATACGACAAATGGCGTGAACGACTTCGTGCGAACGAACGTCATGATCCCGGCAATTGCAAGCCAGCCCACAAGGCCGGCAGTGAGCGCGCCAACGACCATCGGCACGACGAAGCCATCGGGGACCCCGTCGCGAACGAGACGTGCCATCTCGTACAAAAATGCTCCGAAGATGACCGGCACGCCCATGAGAAATGAAAAGCGAACTGCAGCATCTCGACTCAAGCCGATCGCTCGACCCGCCGAGATCGTCACACCCGACCGAGATGTGCCCGGGTTCAGCGCAAGAATCTGCGCGCACCCGATCAACGTGGCATCGCGGATACCGGTCGATTCGATCGAACGAGCGCCCACGGCGCGGTCGGCGATCGCGAGCACCACGCCGAACAGAATGAGCGACCACCCGATTGCCGTGGGTGTGCCCAATCGGTCATCGATGAACGAACCAGCAACCACACCAATGACGGACGCCGGAACAGCGGAAAGAATCAACAACCAGCCGAGACGACCATCACTGCTTCTCTGCCGACCCGGCATGACCTGTCGAATACCCGCAGCCACGTACCGCGAAAGATCCATCCGGAAATACGCGACAACGGCACAGAGCGTGCCGAAGTGCAAAGCGACGTCGAACGCACGCGAAGCGACGCCGCCCCCACGTTCCCAGCCAAAAACTCGCGGCACGAGTTCAAGGTGGCCGCTTGAGGAAATCGGCAGAAATTCGGTGAGACCCTGGACGACGCCGAGCACAAATGCCTCGAGCACACCCATTGTCATCAACCTCCGGACACCATGACGTCGGCGATGACGAGCGACATACCATTCGATCGCATTGGCAGCCACTCGATATCGCCACCAACGACCACGATGTCGGTGAGCATCCGCTGCAAGGTGCTGGCGATGGTGAACTCGCGAATTGGCTCGGCGATTGAACCGTGGCGTATTGCCATTCCCGTTGCTCCCACTGAAAAGTCGCCGCTGACCGGATTCACGCCAGAGTGCACGCCGCTCACACTTTGGATCAGCACGCCATCATCGATTCCAGCGATGAGTTCTTGTTGACAGCCCTCACCTGGGACGAGCTGCAACGCGAGACAACCAGCGCCCGGCGACCCTGCGTACCCACCCCGAACCCCATTACCAGTCGTTGCCACCCCAGCACGACGCGCCGAATAACTCGAATGAACAAATTGATGAAGTCGTCCGCAGTCGATCAACACATTGCGGCGCGCTGCAAGACCCTCGCCGTCGAGATCGGATGCCGAATATGCACGCGCATCAGTGGGGTCATCAATGAGCGACACAAGTGGAGATGCAATCATCTCGCCAAGACGATCGCCAAAAATGCTTCGACCGCGCACGACTGCCTCGCCACTCAGCGTTCCTCCGATAATGCTGAGGATCTGAGCGGTCACCATCGGGTCACAGACCATCGTGGTACGACGGGACTGCGGTTTTGTCGCACCGAGCAACCGAGTTGCACGGTCGACCGCTTCGGTCGCCGCACGTTCGAGATCGAATTCCCCAGGGTGCTTACCGATGGCAAACCCGAACCCGGTTCTCGTGCCGTCGGTGTCATTAGCCAATGTCGACACACTGACGTGACACGAGTTGGATCGCCCAACGCGACGAATTCCCGTCGAAGTGACAACCACTCCCTCACCGCCGCCGTCCACAAAATTTGCTTCGTCAACGCGAACTCGCGCATCGGTGCCAAGTGTGAGACGTTCAAGTTCGATTGCGAGCGCAATTTTTTCGGCGGTCGGAAAGCGTTCGAGTTCATCACTCCACAACGACTGCTCAATGGTGTCGACCCCGTCGGGAACCGCAAGTCCAGCCCATTCATCGGGGGAACCGAAGGCGACATTCTCGCGTGCTTCGGCGAGCACCTCAGCAACCGCATCGGCGTCCAAGGTGCCAGCGTGCGCAAATCCGGTGCGCTTCTCATCAATCACCCGTATGCCGATGCCAGCGCTTGCAGCAGAGACGAAATGTTCCACTTCACCGCCGTGCACGCGAACCTCAGTGCTCGTTCCGCGCGAGATATACACCTCGATCTGTTCATGGGAACGAGCGGTTGCGACAACCCGGTCGGCCGCACGAAGTAACTCTTCGGTAGAAAGCTCCGCGCTCACGCTGCGGTGCCACCGATTGTCATTGACGACACTCGCAAGGTCGGCTGGCCGGTTCCCACCGGCACTCCCTGGCCATCTTTGCCACAGGTGCCCGGTCCGCCCATCGCAAAGTCATTGCCGAGCATGTCGATGTCGCATAACACCTGTGGACCGTTACCAATGAGGTTGCCTTCACGCAGCGGTTCGGTGATGCGGCCACCTTCAATCAGGTAGGCCTCGCGCATACCGAAAACAAAGTCACCGGATGCCGTGTTCACGCTTCCGCCACCAAGTTTCGCGACGAACACGCCGTAGTCAGTCGCCGAAATGATGTCGGCAGGATTGTCGCGACCGGCGAGCACAAATGTGTTTGTCATCCGAACCATGGGCAGGCTCGCGTAGTCCTGACGGCGCCCGTTACCCGACCGTGGCCGTCGGGCGTCTCGGGCTCGGACGTGGTCCCACATGTAGTCGACAAGCACCCCGTTCTCGATGAGAACGTTTCGCTGCGTCGGAACGCCTTCGTCATCGAACGCTCGAGTACCCCACTCCCCGTCAATTGTCCCGTCGTCGACGAGGGTGACAAGCGGTGACGCAACCTGCTCGCCGAGGCGACCGGCGTACACGCTGGCGTCCTTTGCGACGTGATCGGCCTCAAGCCCGTGACCACAGGCCTCATGAAAGAGAACACCACCGGTTCCCTGCGCAATGACGAC
>JALRBS010000054.1 GCA_023262325.1 Ilumatobacteraceae bacterium
GCGCTCGACATCGATCGCCGACAAGTTCCCGTGTGATTCGAGGCGACCGAAACTCGCTGTCCACAACTCACAACCACGAACGATGAGGACATCATCGACATCAGGATCTTGAAGCGCTGATTGAAGCAATTCCCATCCTCTGGAACGGCTGTGGAGGGTGGTCATATCGCAAGTGCCTCGAGCGTCTGCAGCGAGCGTGGCAGCCGATGAGCGAGCAGCCCAGCGTCAACTGCTCTTGCTACAGCAACATCGATATGGACGACCGCAGCAATTGGGACACCGAGGCAAGTCGCAACATCATGTGCCCGAATCGCCCGTGATGGTTCCTGCACGAGCACAATGCCATCGGATTCAGCAGCCCCGGCAATTCGCGCACGACGGAGCGCGAGGTAGCACGGTCTCAGCACAGTGAGCGTTCGTGCCGACTGAAGAAGTAGCGGGTTTGCGATGTCATTCATGTGTGCGCGGGTGCCGGAGTCGACGACGTAACGGTTCGAGCGAGCGAGTTCATCGGCGAGATCGGCCCACGCAATCGGGCTCACCGACTTCGTTTGACCACAGCGAATGAGGCGAAGCTCATCTGTGATATCGGTGGCCAGTTCGGCAAGGTCGGGTCGCCGAGTTGCTTCGAGCCAGTCGTAAATTCCTGGACCGTCATCATTCACTCCTAAGACGGCTGGGACATCGCCGTCGAGGTCGATGATCGTGACCGGCTCGTCGTGTGCGATTCCGAGTGCCACGGTGGTGACGGTTGTTCCGCTGCCGCCTTTCGGCGACCAACAAAGTGTGTACATGAGCCTCCACACGTCAGTTCGTGTGGGGGAGTCGGCAGACGGCTGAGACTAGGGAGTTGCCGAGATGTCGTTGGCTTCGGCTCGAAGCGTCTGTGCGAGATTCGCAACGAACGCATCTTCGGCACGTCGAAGTGATCGGTTCGTGAGCCCCGACGAGTGGGGAGACACGATCACCCTCGGCATCGTCCATAACGGGCTGTCATCAGGCAAGGGCTCTGTAGCGAAGACATCGAGACCCGCACCTGCAAGGTGTCCCGAGTTGAGCGCGTCGATGAGCGCGGACTCATCGACACACTCACCCCGACCGACATTGATGACGATTGTTCCGGGTCGCATCATGGCGAACTCCAGTTTGCCGATCGACTGTCGTGTGGCGTCGGTGAGGGGCATGCAGAGCACGACCACATCGCTGCGGGAAATCAATTCGTCCCGTCGTTCATCAGACCACGTTTCGCACGGCTCGGTTCCGGTTGGAGTGCGGCGTACGCCGACGACGTCGGCACCGGTCACGCCGATAAGGCGCGCAACCTCGGCGCCAATCGAACCCATCCCAATAATGCCAACTGAGACATCGCCGAGATCACGGGTTTCAGTTGGGGTCCACTCCTTGCGCCGCTGCGCCTCAAGCATTTCAGGAAGACCACGAACCAGCGCGAGCACCATCATCATGACGGTCTGCGCGATCGAAGGGGCTGAGCCGCCTGGGGTGAACAGGACCTCGACACCTCGATCGGCAAAGCGACCGAAGACCGGGTGGTCACCTCCTGCCGAAAAACTTTGGAACCATCGAAGGTTCGGAGCGGCGAGACAGGCACGAAGAAATGGTGTGCTGCGATTAGGCCAGGTATCGGCAGAGAAAAATGCGTGCGTGATCGACGCAAGTTGTTCCTCTGAGAATTCGGCATCGCCAACAAGTTCAAGAAGTTCAAGGTCGGGTGCGAGGCGAAGTAACTCATCTCGGCGACGCGACGCGACCTCATCGGTCAACAACAAGACGTCACCCATCAGATACCCCCAACACGTCGTTCGTGAGATGACCAGAATGGTTCGCGAAGCGTTCGCCGTTGCACCTTGCCAACAGGGCTCTTCGGCAACGGCTCTGTCGTGAACGTCACGACACCAGGTTTTTTGTATGAGCCGAGACGTTCACCGCACATGCGTCGAATTTCTTCAGCGACTTCCGACTCATTGAAATCATCGAGTGATGCGACGACGCACACCGCTGATGGAGTTTCACCCCAACGTTCGTCGGGTACGGCGAACACTGCCACTTCAATGACTCTCGGATGGTCGGCGATGACGTTCTCGAGTTCGGCGGGCCAAATGTTGTAGCCGCCAGAAATGATCATGTCGTCCTTTCGGTCGAGCACGTAGAGGTACCCGTTTTCATCAAGCCGCCCAATGTCGCCGGTCAGCACAAACCCGTCATCGGTCAGTCGTTCGGCGGTCGCCTCTGGGTTATTCCAAAAACCAGTCATCTGACCATCGCAGCGAATCGCAATTTCACCCTCAGACCCGATTGGCAACGAAACCTTTGCGTCCTCCGGATCGCGAATGTCGAGCAGTGCGAACGGCAGTGCTCGACCGGTTGAGCGAAGTGGGTTCGAACCCGGAACCTCAGAAAACCATTCGTCTGGACCCATCATGCACACCGGCACCGCCTCGGTCTGGCCGTACCCCTGATAGAGCACATTGCCAAACACTTCGCGACCCAGCAGTGCAGTCTCGTCGGCAATTGGCGACCCACCGATTTGAAGCACCCGCAACGCTGACCAGTCGCGGCCGCGCGCGCTTGGCTCCCGAGCAAGTGCATTCAACATTGCCGGCACGGCGAACATGTAGCCAATTCGCTCGCGTTCCATGATGTCGATTGTTTCCGCAGGGTCAAAATGATCAAGCAACACATTCGTGCCACCACTCAGCCAGGTCGGGGTGTAGAGGTAGCCCGAACCGTGGGAGATCGGACCGACATGAAGACATCGATCCTCAGCTTCCATCGGCGGAAAGTTGTAGAACCAATCGCGTCCGGCCGCAAGCCACGACCGGTGGCTGTATGCGACGCCCTTTGATTTTCCGGTGGTGCCACCCGTGTGGCGAATGATGTACCAGTCATCGGGATCGATCGGCACATCAGGGTCAATCGCCGACTGCGACGCGAGCCATGTCTCGTAGTTGGCGTCGCGCACGATGACGTGGGTGAGATCGGGTAAGGCGTCACGAATGGCCTCGATCTCGTTGGCATAGTGCTCGGCGACAACAACGGCACGACAGTTCGTGTGGCTCAGCATGTGCTGGTGACTATCGATGCTGTTTCGTGCGTAGAGCGGAACTCGAACCACACCAGCTGCGGCGGCGCCGGCGAAGAAATCCTGCGCCCCAAGCGAATTGTCCTCGAGCACACCAACGCGATCGCCGGGTCGAAGTCCGAGCTCGAGCAATGCGTTCGACATACGAATGCCCCGAGTCCACGCCTCAGCGAAGGTCAGTCGATGCGTGACGTCACCGTCAATGTGGATGATCGCAGTTCGTTGCGCGTTGAGTTGCGCCGCTTGACGCATAAGGCTTCGAACGTTCATCACACGAATTTACGTTGCTGAACAGAAGTGGCGAGGGTCGAACTCCAGGCCCCACTGTGATGTGGCTCGTTATGCAGTGAAGCCGTCGAGACGTGCGAGCACTTGCAGCATCACCTCGTCGGCACCGCCGCCGATGGACGACAGTCGATTGTCGCGGAAGAACCGGGCCGTCCAAGTTTCTTCGACGTAGCCCATTCCGCCGTGGTACTGCAGACAGGTATCAGCAACACGTCGAATGAGCCTGCCGGCGGTGAGCTTCGCGATCGTTGCTTGGCGCGTCGTGTCCTCACCTCGCCCGTACGCCTCCGCGATCGAATAGTTATAGGAACGCAGCAGGTCGAGATCAGCTGACAATTCGGCGAGCGTGTATTGCAGATGTTGATTCGCAAGTAGCGGTCGGCCGAATGCGTGACGCTCACGCAGGTATTCGGCTGTTCGTTGCAGTGCGACCTCGCAGGCACCGACCGTTGAATACGCAGCCCACATTCGTTCGACGACGAATTGCGCCATCTGTTGCTGGAACCCGCGTCCGATCTCACCGATCGTGTTCTCGACCGGCACGCGACAGTCATCAAAGGACAACAAAGCTCAGTGGACTACTCATGCTGCCTGAGCTACCTCAGCTTTAGGGGTGTTATGAAGAGTCAAGAGATTATTCATCGTCTTCTCCCAAGAAAATTCCAGCGCCTTAGCCCTTGCGGCCTTTCTCAATGATTTTCCTTCCAAAATTGCTTTGATCTTCAGCGCAAACTCATAGCTATCGCTAGCTGTTGCCCCGCAGGGATTACTACTTTTCTCACCTAAAAACTCCCCAACTGCTGAGCGTGAATTGGCAACTACTGGAGTGCCAGAGCTTAAAGATTCAAGAGCTGACAGACAGAAAGTCTCTAAGGGACCTGGGGCAAGGGAAACATCGGCTACAGAGAAGATATCTGCAATTAATTCAACATTGGCGATATATCCTGTAAAGCTCACTGGAAGATGAGCTGACTGACTCTTGAGTTTTTCAGATAATGGACCACCACCAATAACAATTAGTTGCGCAGAGACCCCCATCTGTTTGGTCAATATCTCAAGTGCTTCAATTGAAAGGTGTGGATCTTTCTCTGGAGAGAGTCGGCCACAATGAACGATTAAATGATCCTTGCCATTTAATAACTTTTT
>JALRBS010000074.1 GCA_023262325.1 Ilumatobacteraceae bacterium
ATGATCACGCCGTAGAGAAGACCCTTGGAGATGTTGCCTCCGTTGGAGTCTTTGTTGAACGGCAACGAGTGACGTGCGATGAGTCCGAACAGGATCGCGAACACAATGCCGTTCACAAAGTGCAGGGCCTGTCCAGCGAAGAACATGCCTGAGGCATGATTCAGCGTCTGTGCCCATGATTCGTCGAAGTAGCCCGCCCAGTTGGGACCGCTAATTCCGAGAGCGAGAGCTCCGTTGTACATCGGCCACGGCAGCGTCGGAAGACCGACGGCCGGGAAGACGTAACCAAAGTAAGTGCCGAGCTGTGTGGCGATGACGCCCACGAGTGCGAGCGATCCGATTGGATGCTCGTTGCACCACGCGCGCCATCGATGGTTCGGCTGTCCGGGTGTTGATGCCATAGGTATGACCTCCTTCGATGGGCAGGGGGCCCACCGCCGGAAAACAGTAATTCGACGCGAAGGGCGACAGTGGGATTTACCTCACAGGGCTGTCAGTCAGCCCTTTCAGTGCGAAGGTGGTGAATAATTGATGTTGCGATCAACCGTCATGTAGATGTCGTTTGCGATCGGGTCGACCTGCTCTTCTGCAATATGCCCGAGCACCCCGGCACATCGGGCGAGCAGCGCGAAGCCCCGCACAATTGCAGGAGAAAATCCCAGATCTGCAAGCACCGCACCGCACACACCAGCCCCATTGAGGGGCAATGTGCGCCCAAGAATCTCCGGGTGCACGCGACCGATCGCAGTGAACAGTGAGAGGTGTGGCCCGAACGCATCGTGCTCGCGTGCGAGTTCAAGAAATCTCGGGGTTCGAGGGTCGGTCATCTTGTGCACCGGATGTCCAAGACCTGGCACGAATCGGCCTTGGGACCGCGTCTCGGTGATGACGTTCCGTGCGACGTCATTCCAGCCGTCGTCATCGGTTGGGGTGCTGTCAAGTTGAGCGATCGTGGTCGAGAGAAAGCCTGCGGAGTCCTCGGTGACGCCGAGAAATCGGGATCCACCTCCAAGGATGCCTGCCGCGACGGCACCCTGAATTGAGTCGGGCGCGCTGAGGTACGTCAGCCGGGCGGCGATCGCGGTCGGCGTGAACCCGTGGTCGGCGAGTGCGACAAGCACCGCCTCAAACATCACCCGTTCATTTTCTGTTGGTGGTCGTTTCGACACCAACCAGAAGGCAAGTTCGCCGAACGTCACCTTGCCGAGCATGTCGCTCGCAAGGTCGTGGCCCAGCAACGTGATCGAATCGGCGTTTGATGTGCCAAGTCCGGTGCGAAAGGTGGGGGTTTCAGCCATTGATGTTCCTTTGCCGTCAGCGCGACGAGTTCAGCCAGGCGCGCAATTCGTCGCTGTTCGCGCCGAGCGGAGGTGGGGCGGTGTGATAGCGAATCGATGAGTCGGAGAATCGAATCGGGTTGCGAACAAGGTCAACTGCACCGTCGCCCTCACCGACAGTGACCCGCGGTTCGAGACCAAGTCGTTCCGCGAGATCGACACCCTCAGCGATGGTGTTGATTGGCCCGCAAGGGACACCGGCGGCCATGAGCGCAGTGAAGAGGTCATCTGCACCCCAGGTGGACAGCGCCTCGAGCAACATCGGGTGCAATATGTCCCGATTCGCCGTTCGGTCGGCGTTTCGTTCAAATCGCGGATCATCAGCGAGGTGTTCAATGCCGAGCACGCGACACAGCCCACGAAACTGGCGATCGTTTGCCGCAGTGATAATGACATCTCGATCAGCGGTTGGCATCACTTGATACGGGTAGACACTCGGGTGGGCGTTGCCCATTCGCATCGGCACTGCACCGGCGGCGGTGAATGATGCAGAGTGATTGACGAGACCTGATAGAGCCGATGAGAGCAGGTTGACCTTGACATGTTGACCGCGGCCGGTCTCCGAACGTTGGTGGAGTGCGGCGAGGATGCCGATGAGTCCGTGCATGCCGGTCATCACATCGAAAACCGAAATGCCAGCGCGATAGGCGGGGCCGTCAGGTTCGCCGGTGAGGCTCATCAACCCTGACACCGCTTGCACGACGAGGTCGTAACCGGGTAGCGCAGCGCCGCCTTCGGTACCGAAACCACTGATCGACAAATACACCAGGCCCGGGTTGTCATCTTTCACATCGTCGTAACCGAGACCAAATTTTTCGATGCCACCTGGTTTGAAATTTTCAAGTGCGACGTCGGCTCGGCGAAGCAGGTTGCGGGCAAGTGCGACGTCATCAGCGTTCTTGAAATCGAGCACGAGGGACTGCTTGTTTCGATTGATCGACAGGTAGTACGTCGACACGCCATCCTTTTCAGGAGGCGACCAGGTGCGGGTGTCGTCCCCATCGGGGCTCTCAACTTTGATGACGGTCGCCCCAAGATCGGCGAGCAGCATCGAACAGTACGGTCCAGCGAGCACGCGCGACAGGTCTGCAACAAGCAGTCCGTCAAGCGGTCCCCGGGCGGAACCATTAGGAGGCGTTGTGTTCACGCAAACCTCTCGTCAAATGGGGGATGTGACGCGTTTGCCATGGCACCCAAAGAAGCGCCGGCGGCGATCGATCAGCGGTAGTTGTTGTTTGAGGTGTGGTCGCCAGCGAGCCAGCGATCGAGCACCTCGTGAGCATCGACACGGCGATCAGCGTTGATCTTTTCTGCGCCGGGAGCATCCGAAGTGAACTCGAGGACGAGCCCATTTGGATCGGTCGTGTACAGCGAACGGCAGTAGCCATGTTCGAGCACGAACGTTGCTTCAGGATTCCAACCCGACTCATCGAGTTTGCGCTGAAGTTCGGCCTGAACCTCTTCGGTCACGTTGAGAGCAATGTGGCGGAACGGTGACGGCATGAGATCTGGATCGAAGAGCGCCTGGTCTTCCGGGTCCGCAAACTGGAAAAAGGCGAGTGCACTTCCGTCGCCGAGGCCAAAGAAGGTATGGCAGTAGGTACGAACCGCTCCAAAGAGTTCATCCTGCTCCGACCATGTTGCAACAAGTGGGAATCCAAGAATGTCCTCGTAAAAGGCCCGAGTTGCGGCCTGATCCTTGGTCACGTAGGCGTTGTGGTGAAGTCGGGTTGGCAGTTTTGACGTATCGATCGTGCTCATGATGCTCCTCAGTTGAATGAGATTCGCGCTGTACGCGCGCCTGCTATGAAACCTACGCTACTGTCAGTCCGCTTTCCACTCAAGAGCCGAAGAGCTTTGCCCAGACGGCTTGGAGATTCGGCGCTGCGAGAACGTCACATGACCCAGGATCCTCAATCTTTACGACAGGTTGCAATCGTTCTCGTGCACGGGGCGTGGTTCGGGCCTCGTTGCTGGAACCCAGTCATTCGGTCGCTTGAACAACTTGGCTCGACACCGATGGTTGTCACACTGCGAGGTGCCGGAGCGCGTCGAGCAGAGAACGGGCCGCACATCTCTCTGGCTGACCATATTGACGATGTCGAACAGGCGATTACCTCGGCCGACCTCCACAACGTGGTGCTCGTCGGCCACAGTTACGGCGGTCGAGTGATCACCGGAGTGGCGAATCGCATATCGGAACGACTTTCACGGCTCGTCTACATCGACGCGCATGCACCGGTCGTACCTGAAACCCCGCCAAGTGACGAGCGCCGACAACTCGCAAACGAACACGGCGGCATGTTGCCACTCGTCGGTGTTGATTTCGACTTGGAACTCGTTGGTGACGCAGACGAATACGCGCTTGCGCGGAGCGAGATCGTTGATCACCCGTTTTCAACACTCTGCGGACCTTGGCACCAGCCGTTGGCTGAGCACCTCGTACTGCACTACATCCACGCGACCGGTCGAGATGCAGCCCCATTCGCGCCCTATGCCGTTGCGGCGAAGGCGAATGCACGGTGGCGCTATACACAGCTCGACGGACCACACATGCTGCAGTACACCCACCCGAATGAACTCGCATCGATCATCGTCGACGTCGACCGCATAGATTCATAGTCGTGCGCGACCCGCTCAACAGCCGACTTGCCCCATTTGGAACAACGATCTTCGCAACGATGTCAGCCCTTGCGGTTGAGACCGGTTCCATCAATCTCGGTCAAGGTTTTCCTGACACCGACGGGCCTGACGAGGTGCTCAGCGCAGCGATTGAGGCGATTCGATCGGGACAAAACCAGTACCCACCAGGGCTCGGAATTCCGGACCTCCGACAGGCAATCGCGGAACACCAACAACGTTTCTACGGGCTCACCTACGATCCGGCGCGCGAAATACTCGTGACCGCGGGTGCGACCGAAGCCCTTGCGGGCGCGTTACTCGGCACCCTCGAACCCGGAGATGAAGTCGTTGTCTTCGAACCGATGTACGACTCGTACCAGGCGTGCATCGCCCTCGCCGGGGCAACGGTCGTACCGGTGTTGCTGCAGCCGTCACCAGCGGGCTATGTGTACAACAGCGATGAGTTGCGCGCCGCAATCACACCGCGCACTCGAACGATCTTGCTGAACACGCCGCACAATCCGACCGGCAAAGTGTTTACCGCTGCCGAAATGAACGAAATCTCATCGCTCGCAATCGAACACGATCTCATCGTTGTGACCGACGAGGTCTACGAACATCTCATCTTTGATGGTCGCGAGCATGTCTCGATGGCCGGTCTACCGGGCATGTGGGATCGAACAATCACGATTTCATCGGGCGGTAAAACCTTTAACACGACGGGCTGGAAAATTGGTTGGGTGTGTGCCCCACCACCCCTGCTCAAAGCAGCGATGAGTGCAAAACAATTTCTCACTTACGTCAACGGTGCGCCGTTCCAGCCTGCAATCGCAGCCGGCCTTCGTTTAGGTGACGAGTATTTCTCCAAACTCGCTTCGGGACTTGCGGCGACCCGCGATCGACTTCGAGTCGGACTCGACGCCGCCGGTTTCACTGTCTACGGATCTGAAGCCACATATTTCACGACCGTCGACATCACACCCGTACGACCCGATGGCGACGGCGTCGCGTTCTGTCAGGAACTGCCGCACCTCGTCGGCGTTGTTGCGATTCCCAACCAAGTGTTTTACGTCAACCCGGAGAAGGGACGAAACCTTGTTCGGTTTGCATGCTGCAAACGCATGGAGGTCATCGACGAGGCAGTTGAGCGTTTGTCGAAACTCAGCGCGGCGTAATCGGCCGCGTCATCATCGCAACAACCGCACCGTACGGAGTTCGTTGACGTCCAACCTCGCGAAAACCGAGCATGTCGTGAAACGCAAGCGAACGATCATTGCGCGGTTCGACATTGACTTCGAGAGCGAAGACCTGCGCCTCTGGATCGGCAAGGGAACCGATGCGTTCGGTTTCTTCGTAGAGGGCACGACCTACACCGCGCCCCCAATATGGTTCGTCGACAACCACCCGATCGAGATAGACGAAGTGGTCGTAACGCGAGCGAAACCACCCGTAGTTCACGCTGTCGTAATCGGCTCCCGCAAGCATGGTGAGCGAAAACCCCGCTCGCTCGCCATCGACCAGTGCGATGAGCGGAGCAACCGAAATGTCGATGAGGTGCGCAAAACGCTCGACTCCGGCGTCGCTGACAGCCGGGATATTCGCGTGATTGAGCTCACGCGCCCAATCGATGTCTTCGGTTGCGATGTGTCGAACCTCAACGGTCATGCGTCCACGATGCCAGAAACTCTCGAACATCGACGTG
>JALRBS010000001.1 GCA_023262325.1 Ilumatobacteraceae bacterium
GTTCATGTCGCTTCGGGTCACACCCTTTGAGCGGCCCGTTGTTCCTCCGGTGTACATGAGTGGTCGTCCGGACTGTCGATCGGGACCGGGAGCATCGGACTGATCGCGAAGCCAGTTTTCGTATTCGTCGCCGAGCACCAACACCGAGTCAAGGTTCGCAAGCGCGGCGGCTTCACGACCTACGGCTAGATCTTCAGGTCCAACAAAAATTGTTTTCGCTCCCGAGTCGATCAGTAGTTCGGCGACTTCGCTGGCGGTCAAATGCCAATTCAACGGCACAAATCGGGTACCCGCCCGAGCGTTACCGAGCACGAACTCGGGCCACTCGAGGCGATTACGGGCGAGAATGCCAAACGCGTCTCCTTCGGCAAGCCCGAGCGTCTCTAGCCCGTTGGCAAGTTGGCGCGCTCGACGTTCGAGCGCCCCAAAGGTCAGTTCACCCTCGGGCGCGCGAACCACAACGTCATCGAGCCGAACCGCACTCCACGAATAGAGAAACTCGTCAGTTGTCGACACCGGCCCTTCCTTCGTTGAGTCCTCAATGTCATCGTCGCGTATCGGCGACCGCTGGACGTGGTCGACGATCGGCTTCCAACATCGTCGATCCGTTACCCGCTCGCTACGGTGCCGCCATGAACCCGTTACCGCAGAGTTCTGTTCGAGGAACCCGACACCTCGTTGCAGCGGCCGATGCACTTGCATCGCGGGCGGGTGACGAAATGTTTCGCCTCGGCGGAAATGCGGTCGACGCAGCAATTGCGACCAATGCTGCGATTGCCGTTACCGGCCCGCACCTTTGCGGAATGGGTGGCGACCTGTTTGCACTCATCCATACCGGGAACGAGGTTGTCGCGCTGAACAGCAGCGGACGATCAGGATCGCTTGCAGATGCATCGAAACTGCGCGAGGAGGGGCACTCGGTGATGCCCCTTCGACATGACATTCGTACGGTCACCATGCCCGGATGCGTCGACGGCTGGTTTGCATTGCACTCACGTTTTGGCTCACTACCGATCGAAACGATTCTTCAGCCCGCAATCGATCTTGCAGAGAACGGCTTCCCAGCAAGTCCCCTGCTCGTCGGGGCGTTGCGACGCGTCGATAGCGCTGGTCAGGCGCATCTTGCCGAGCTCGCATCTCAGGCAACCCACGCAGGGGCGGTTGTGCGTCGACTCGGAGTCGGGCGAACGCTGCGTGCGATTGCCCGCGGTGGCCGAGACGAGTTCTACTTCGGTGAGTTTGGTCGCGGGCTCCAACAACTTGGTGCTGATCTCTTCACTGAAAGCGATTTTCGCGTGCAGTCATCGGAATGGGTCCGCCCGCTCTCGGCTCACGCGTTCGGTGTCGACCTCCACACAATTCCACCAAACTCGCAGGGTTATCTCACCCTGGCTGCCGCAGTGCTCGCCGATGCAATCGATGCGGGCGACCCGGAGGGTGACGCCTGGGCTCATGTGCTGATCGAGGCGGCAAAGGTTGCCGGGTTTGATCGGCCTGCGGTGCTTCATGAACGAGCCAACGGCGATGAACTCATCGAACGTGTTCGTCGTCGGTCATCACAGCTTGATCGGGTTCACGCCTCGCAACTTGCGGCCGCAACAAACGACGGCGACACGACCTACCTGTGCACTGCTGAACGTGACGGATATGCCGTTTCCCTCATCCAGTCCAATGCCTCTGGTTTTGGGTCCTGGCTCGTCGAGCCGAACACCGGCATCAACCTCCACAACCGTGGTCTCGGATTTTCACTCGCTGAGGGGCATCCTGCAGAGTTCGCGCCGCGACGTCGACCGCCACACACCTTGTCGCCGGCGCTCGCCACTCGTAATGGGGAGTTCGTCTCGGTGTTCGGAACGATGGGCGGTGACGCGCAACCGCAGATTCTCCTTCAGATCGCCTCACGATTGTTCCAACATGGCGAGTCGCCGGCCGCTGCAATTCACGCCGCCCGCTGGGCGCTCGCAGGTCCGACGACGGGGTTCGATACATGGGATGACATGAGCCGTCAGGTCGTCAATCTTGAGGCACACGCTCCGTCGACCTGGCGGTCCCGACTCACCGCTCGTGGGCACCGTATTCGCATGGTGCCCGAGTGGGATTCAGGGTTTGGACACGCCCACGCGATCGTCCGTGATTCGGATGGTCTCGTCGGTGCTGCCGACCCACGCGCACGAGTGAGCGCAGTGATCGGTCGCTGACGGTTACGTCGCACGCGTTCAGGTATTGAGAGTGAAACTCTCAGAAGATATACTGAGAAGGTGGAGTCGTTGACAAACCGGTTGTCGACAGGATGGGCAAGCCCGCTACTTCGGGCAAGCCATGACATCTCGCTCACATGCTCTGCTGCCGATGCGTGGCGGGTCCTCGAACAATTCACCACGATGTCGGCCTGGGTGCCCATCATTCAGCACTCCTCGGCGCTCAACGAACGAACGGCTGGCGTCGGCGCATCGCGACGCGTGCAACTCGCCGCGCAAACGCTCGTTGAAACCGTCACCATCTGGGAACCCCATCGCCAACTGACATATTCGATTGAAGGACTCCCCTCGCTCATCGGGGAGGTTCACAATGAGTGGTTGCTGACCGACAGTACTGAGGGCACGACGGTGGTGTTGACGACACGAATGAGACCGGGTCGAAACCCAGTCAAGCGATTCGTCGCGAAGAAGGTTCTCGAACGAATGGAAACCGCATCGACCTTCATGTTGACGAGTTTGAAATCGGCGAGCGAGCAGTTGGACGGAGTCGAGTCATGAGTCAACCGGACATCGTCATCATCATGACCGATGAGGAACGCGCTGCGCCGGCGTACGAGAGCGCAGAACTCACTGCGTGGCGCTCGACGTTGCCTGGCGCTTCATGGTTCGCTGAGCATGCGGTGACATTTTCACGCCACTAC
>JALRBS010000019.1 GCA_023262325.1 Ilumatobacteraceae bacterium
GGGGCAGCTTTTCTCGACCGAGAGGACATGCGCTGAATCGGCATCGCTGACGAAAGGACCCTGATTCGAGGGGTGTTGGCCAGTAGCGTCGACGGTCATGGAGTTTCGCCGGATCACCAATCTGCCGCCGTACGTTTTCACGATCATCAACAACTTGAAGATCGAGGCGCGTCGTAGTGGTGTCGACGTGGTCGACTTGGGATTCGGCAATCCCGACATCCCTTCCCCGTCGATCGCCGTCGAGAAGCTCGGGGAATCGGCGCGCATCGCCCGCAACCACCGGTATTCGATGTCGCGCGGACTTCCCAAACTGCGTGAGGCGATCGCCGATCTGTACAAGCGCAAGTGGAATGTCGACCTCGATGTCGAGACCGAGATCACCAACACGATCGGCTCGAAGGAGGGCTTCAGCCACCTGATGTGGGTGCTTCTCGATCGAGGTGACGCGGCGATCGTGCCCAGTCCCAGCTACCCGATCCATATTTACGGCCCGCTGTTTGCCGGAGCCGATCTTCGCCAGGTGCCGATGCGCAGCCTGTCCGACCCACGCGTCCAGACCGATTTCGAAGGCGACTTCTTCGACAACCTGACCACGGCCTACGAGGTCGGTTGGCCGAAGCCACGGGTACTCGTCATTTCCTTCCCGCACAATCCGACTGGATCATGCGTCGATCTTCCGTTCATGCAGCGCGTCGTCGACTTCTGTCGGGAGCGCGACATGATCGTGGTTCACGACTTCGCCTACGCCGATGTCGGCTTCGGTGGTTATCAGCCGCCGTCCATCTTGCAGGCCGAAGGAGCCAAGGAGTGCGCTGTCGAGCTCTACTCGATGACGAGCCAGACCTGGGCGCCGAAGATCGTCATCGGCGTCAGCGGCGGGCTCGACTCCACCCACGCGCTCATCGTCGCGGTCAAGGCGATGGACCGCCTCGAGCGGCCGCGCACCGACGTCATCGGCCACACACCGACGAGCACGACCGCTCCGACGGCAAACGCGAGTGGTCCTGCGAACTCGCGAGGTCGAACGACGACATCGTTGGCCTCACGGAATTCAGTCACAGGTCGACCACCCTAAGAAGTGACGAATGAACGGTGCCGCTGAATATTCAGTTGTCTGCGCGATACGTTCATGGGCGTGGATCTACGCGAACTCCAACAGGTCATCGACGACACCTATGGCGATCGTGATCGTGATCGAGGCGTCGCCCCGACGGTCGCCTGGCTCTGCGAAGAAATCGGTGAACTCGCTCAGGCAGTACGAAAGGGTTCGCCTGCCGACATTGCACATGAGTTCAGTGACGTGCTCGCTTGGCTTGCGACGCTCGCCAACCAAGTTGGCGTCGATCTCACCGAGGTCGTCGACCGCTATCGAGACGGATGCCCGAAATGCGCTGCCCTACCGTGCAACTGCTGAATGCTCAGATAAAGAGTTCAGCGATCTGAAGCGCGTTCAGCGCTGCGCCTTTGCGGAGGTTGTCGTTGGCGACGAACAACGCAAGTCCCCGTCCACCAGGCACGCCGGGATCTTGCCGAAGACGCCCCACATAACTCGGATCTCGACCCGCAGCCTCCAGCGGTGTTGGCAGTTCGCTCACGACGACACCTGGCGCAGACTCGAGCAACTCGAGCGCTCGCTCAACCGTTAGTTCACGTTCGAACTCGGCATTAATCGACAGCGAGTGCCCGGTGAACACCGGCACACGAACGCAGGTACCTGAGACGAGAAGGTCAGGAATGTTGAGAATTTTGCGACTCTCGTTACGAAGTTTCTGTTCTTCATCGGTTTCGCGCGAGCCGTCGGACACCAGTGATCCAGCAAGAGGCAGCACATTGAACGCGATCGTGTCAGCGAATTTCTTCGCGACCGGAAAATCAACCGCACGCCCGTCATAGGTAAGCCCAGCAGCGTCCGCAGCAACGGCACGCGCCTGATGATCAAGGTCTTCGACCCCTGCGAGTCCACCACCTGAAACCGCCTGATATGTCGAGGCGATCAACCGCACCAGGCCAGCTTCGTCATGGAGCGGCTTGAGCACCGGCATCGCCGCCATCGTCGTGCAGTTCGGGTTCGCAATGATTCCCTTTCGCGCATTGCGAGCCTGCTCTGGATTCACCTCGCTGACAACGAGCGGAACCTCTGGGTCCATGCGCCACGCTGACGAATTATCGATGACCGTTACACCGGCTGCCGCAAATTTTGGTGCGAGCTCTCGTGATGACGTTGCGCCAGCAGAAAACAAAGCGATATCGAGCCCGGTTGGATCAGCGATCGACGCATCCTCAACCACGACATCGGAACCCCGCCATGGCAGTGTCGACCCTGCCGAGCGTGCTGACGCAAAAAACCGAATTTCCTCAACGGGAAAATTTCGTTCGTCAAGAAGGTGACGCATGACCCCCCCAACTTGACCAGTTGCTCCTACTACTCCAACGCGCATAGTCGGCAGGCTAACGCCGCAACGGTTCAGATAACTGTCGCGATGAGCCACCAATGATTCGGGTTGATGCCATCAAAACGGCGATGAGAAATCGCTCGGTGGCTCGTGCGACCCACCGCTGCTGTCCACACAGTGATCGCTTCGATTCGACCATCGAGGGCGGCGATCGCCTCATCTGGTGAAATTCGGCTGACCTGCCAGGCGAGCCGGGTCACAACTCGACGTTGCGAGAGCCATTCTCCGATACGTGGCAGTCGGAACAACGCCCGAACCGCAATTCCAAGCGGAATGAGGACGATGTCGAGTCGTGATGGTCCCCTGAAGTTCAACGCAATTCGTCCGCCTGGTTTTGTGACCCGGGTTGCCTCAACCGCAAGGTTGAGCGCGTCGGCGGCAACACAGTGTTGCAAGGTGAGGTAGCTGAACGCGAGGTCAACCGAGTCATTCGGCATTTGTAACGAGCGGCCGTCAGCAACCTCCAGGGTGTGCAGACGTTCTGCCCGGCCGAACCGAGCGACAGTCTCGTGACATCGCTCAAGAAACCCGATGTCAAGATCAGCGGCGGTCACCGCGCCGAACTCGCGAGTGAACGCAGCGGTCATACGGCCAATACCCGAACCGATCTCGATCATTGAACGCTGCTGGTTTCCCTCGTTACGAAGACCAAACGCCTCGAGGTACGCGGGTACTTCGTCGTCGCCTGTTGCGACAAAGTCGGCGAGCGTGAGATGGTCACCGGTGGCGTTGTTGAACACCCAACCGGTCTCCCGAACCACATCATCAGCACTGGTGCGCTGCTCCGAGAGTCGACCGGCGACCTTCCATGGAATGAGTTGAGACCGTCGCGACATCGTTCCCCAGTTTCGCACACGTCCACAGTTGCGAACGTGCCGTCTCGTTTACTTTCGTTCAGGGAGCGGCGCCGAGTATGACTCACCGGAGTCAAGACCGAACTCATGATGAAGTGACCGTGCGGCAAGTTCGAGATCGGCCGCAGCGATGACGACCGAAATTCGAATGGTTGACGTCGAAATCATCTGGATATTCACCTCGTGATCGGCGAGGGATCGGAACATGCGGGCGGCGATACCGGGCGAGGTCTTCATGCCGGCACCGACGAGCGAGACCTTCGCGATCTCGCGATCGTGCGTGACGCCCTTCGCATCCATTTCGGCGGCAACTTTGGCGACGATGTCACCGGCGATGTTCATGTCAGATGACGGAACAGTGAAAGAGATGTCCGTCGTGCCTTCTGTCGAGGTGTTTTGAACGATCATGTCAACGTTGACGTTCGCGTCGGCCAGCGGTTCGAACAGCATCGCCGAAATGCCGGGACGATCCGGAACTCCGAGCACGGTGATTTTTGCCTCGCTGGCATCGGTGACGACACCAGAGATGATCGGATCTTCCATTGATGGCTCCTCGGATGTGACCCACGTACCGGGCTCCCAGGTGAAGCTCGATCGTACGTGAAGTGGAACATTGTGATTTCGGGCAAATTCGACAGATCGAAGTGCAAGCACCTTCGAACCAGCGCCAGCCATTTCAAGCATCTCGTCGAAGTTCACGCGCTGAAGTTTGTGAGCCTGTGGCACGATGCGCGGATCGGCAGAGAAGACGCCGGTGACATCGGTGTAAATCTCGCAGGCATCGGCGTCCAACGCAGCAGCAAGGGCAACCGCTGTGGTATCCGATCCGCCGCGACCGAGCGTTGTGATCTCTTTCTCGGTCGACACGCCCTGAAAGCCGGCGACGACGCAGACCCGCCCGGCGCTCAGCGCATCACGAAGACGATCACCTCGAACTTCAAGAATTTTGGCTTTGCCGTGGGCGGTATCGGTGATAATTCCGACCTGGCTACCCGTAAAACTCATTGCGTCGATCCCACGTTCAGCGAGTGCCATGCACAGCAGCGACATAGATACGCGTTCGCCTGTGGTGAGCAGCATGTCGAGTTCCCGCCCCGGCTGCACCGACGACACATCGTTTGCGAGTTTGATCAAATTGTCCGTGGCCTTGCCCATCGCTGAAACGACGACAACAACGTCGTCACCGTGGCGGCGCGTGAATGCGACATGGTCAGCGACAGCCCGCATCCGATCGGGGTCTGCGACGGATGTTCCGCCATATTTCTGAACGATGAGCGCCACGGTTACCCGAGCCTACGGCGACTAATCCGTCGCAGCGACCGTCAACGACACAACCTCGAACTCGAGCAACGACGCTCCGGTTGCAACCGGATGATTCGGGCGGGCAGTGCCAGAACCACCGTCGGTGTGCGTCTCTCGATGCTGATGAGCGAAAGCCTGGCTTGATCGCCATTGTTGAAATGCCTCCTCGCTCTCCCAGCGAGTCACCACGAAGTACCGGCTCTCACCCGCCGTTGGACGCAGCAACATGAACTCTTCGAACCCGGGCTGCGAGTCAACCATCCCCGCCCGTGCTGCGAAACGTGATTCAAGTTCCGGGCCGGCGCCGTCTGGAATTTCGATTGCATTGATTTTTACGACTGACATTCCGACATCGTCGCGCAGAATGGCACGGCACGCACGCCGAGGACAACAGGAGTTCGACGCACCGATAAAGTCGAAATCGTGGGGACCGTCACATCATTCAGCGTGAACGGGACGCCGGTGTCGATTACCGGGCGGCATCCACATCTTCTGTCGGCACTGCGCGATGAACTCGACATCACCTCGCCAAAAGACGGCTGTTCCCCATCTGGCCAATGCGGCTGTTGCACCGTCATCGTTGATGGCAAGGCGGTTGTCGCCTGCCAGGTTGACGTCGCCGACTGCGAAGGGAGCTCGGTTACCACCGTTGAAGGGTTACCAACCGATGTTCGAGACCGATTTGCCGAGGCGTTCGCTGCCTGCGGAGGACTGCAATGTGGCTTCTGTATTCCTGGCATCGTCGTTCGCGCACACAACCAGATGACAAAAAAGGGTGCTTCGTTCACTCGAGAGTCGATGGTGCCACACCTCGGCGCGCACCTCTGCCGATGCACCGGATACGTGAAAATTCTCGACGCAATCGAGCATGCGGCAGGCATCACAACCAGTGCGCCGGCAACGGTCGAAGGTGGAGTCGGTGCACGAGGAATGAAATACGAAGCCAGGGAACTCACCCTTGGCGAACGCGACTACATCGACGACATTCGCTTACCCGGAATGCTGCATGCAGCACTCGTGTTCACCGAGCACACGAGAGCAACGGTGACTGCGATCGATGTGAGCGACGCGCAATCGCAACCGGGAGTCGTTGCGGTATTCACCGCTGCAGACATCCCTGGTGAGCTGCGCACGGGTCTCATTTACAAAGACTGGCCGCTCATGATTCCGGTTGGCGGCTCAACCTCGTACACCGGCGATGTGCTCGCCATCGTTGTCGCCAACACCCGCGAGCAGGCTCGCGCCGCGGTCGAATCGGTACGCGTGACGTACGAGGTACACGAACCAGTCGTCGATCCGGTCGCTGCGATGCAACCGGGTGCTCCCGTTGCGGTATGGGGAACCGACAGCAATGTGCTCTCGACGAGTGCGTACTGCCGTGAGGACGGTGGCAACGTTGACGAATTGTTGCGTTCGAGCGCCCACGTGATCTCAGAGACGTTCACGACACAGCGAATCGAACATGCATTTCTCGAGCCCGAGTCATCACTCGCCGTGCCGACGAGCGACGGCGCACAGCGAGGCCTTCACGTGTACTCGGGCGGTCAAGGTGTCTGGGATGATCGCAACAGCATCGCCGCAGTGCTTGACCTCGATCCAACGGATGTCACCGTCGAACTCGTCTCGAATGGTGGCGCATTCGGTGGCAAGGAGGACCTGAGTAATCAAGGTCATGCGGCACTCGCAGCCTGGCTACTCGATGCTCCGGTCAAGTGCACGTTGAGTCGTGTCGAAAGTATGCGAATGCACGCGAAACGACACCCGATCACCCTCGATGTCACCGCCGGCTGCGACGCTGACGGCACCCTCACCGCAATTCGTGTGCGCGCGATCGGGGATTCAGGTGCCTACGCCAGCGTGGGAATGAAAGTGCTCGAGCGGACCGCCGGGCACGTCGCCGGGCCCTACCGCTGGCAGTCGCTCGACATTGAGGCGACAGCCGTTCGAACAAATAATCCTGTCTGTGGTGCGTTTCGCGGGTTCGGGGCAAATCAGGCCCAATTCGCCACGGAAGGCGTCATTGATCGACTTGCCGATGCAGCCGGAATTGATCGATGGGATTTTCGTATGCGCAATGTCATCGCACCCGGCGACGTGTGGGGACCAGGGCAAATCATGGACGACGGTGCTGCCGGAGCCGCAGCCTGCCTCAAAGTGATTCACGACGACTATCGCGCCGCCGTTGCCGATGGTCGCGCAGTCGGTCTTGCTATCGGTCTGAAGAATTCTGGCCTCGGCAACGGGTTTCGCGAGATCTGTGGTGCGGTCGTCCGCTTTACCGACGATGGACGTGTCGAGGTTCGCCATGGGTGGACCGAGATGGGTCAAGGCGTGCACACCGTGGCCCTTCAAGTGGCAGCGGCCGAACTCGGCATCGATGCGAACCTCATCGATGTTCACGTTGACACGACACGCGAACTTGGCTTCGGTCAGACAACCGGAAGTCGAGGCACGCTCATGACCGCTGGATCGGTTCAGGCCGCCTGTCGCGCTGCACTTGATGCGGGGTGCACGCCGAACGTAGACCACCACGGTGAATACGTCGTCGACTGGACACACAAACTCGGTGACCCCAGCGTTGCCAATCCGACAATCCACTCCTGCTTCTCATTTGCAGCACAACTCGTCGAAATCGATCGAACGAGCGGGGCCCTTCGTCGGGTACACGCCGTTCACGATGTCGGCAAGGCAGTGAATCCGACCCTCGTTGAGGGTCAGGTCGAAGGTTCGGTTCACATGGGACTCGGCTACGCACTCAGCGAGGATTTTCCGAGTGACGAGAGCGGTCACCCAACATTGACGACCTTGCGTCAGCTCGGCATTCTCAGAGCGAAAGACGTTCCTCAAATCGACGTCACCATCGTCGAAGTACCGCAGCCGCGATCGCCGTATGGAATTAAGGGCGTCGGCGAGATCGGCCTCGTACCAACAGCACCCGCAGTTGCCAGCGCCCTGTTTGAGTATGACGGCGAACGCCGCAATACACTGCCCCTGCGCCGCCAGTGACGCCGACGCAGTTCATACTCCGTTCACAATTGGGACACGGCTGAGAAACCGTCACCTGACAGCGTTCGGAGACACCCCTACCAGCCAAGCATTCCCTGAAAGGAACTCCGTGGCGTACCAAGCTGAATACATCTGGCTCGACGGTCACCAACCGACCCCGACGCTCCGCTCAAAGACGAAGATCCTCGCCGATAACGTCACCGAGCCCCCGATTTGGGGTTTCGACGGTTCATCTACCGAGCAGGCAACCGGCGACAAGTCGGACTGCGTACTTCGTCCCGTCTTCACCTGTCATGACCCCATCCGTGGTGGTCAAAACATCCTCGTCATGTGCGAGGTGCTGCTCGCATCGACGATGCGCCCACATCCCACCAACACCCGCGCCGCTTGTGCACGCGTCGAAAAGAAGTTCAAGGACGATGAGATGATCTTCGGCCTCGAGCAGGAGTACACGATGATGCGCATGGATGGCAGCCCACTTGGCTTCCCATTGGGTGGCGGACAACCTGCACCGCAGGGTCCGTACTATTGCGGCGTCGGCGCTGGCCGCGTCGTCGGTCGCGACATCGTCGAGGAACACACCCAGGCATGCATCGACGCCGGTCTCGAAATTTCGGGAACGAACGCCGAAGTAATGCCCGGACAGTGGGAGTACCAAATTGGACCGCTCGGACCGACTGCGGTTGGCGACCAGATGTACATCGCGCGTTGGTTGTTGCACCGAATCGCCGAGGACTACGACGTTGTCATCAGTTTTGACGCGAAGCCAAAGAAGGGCGACTGGAACGGCGCTGGCTGTCACACGAACTTCTCAACCGTCGCAATGCGAAATGATTACAAGGCGATCACCGCCGCGTGCGAAGCGATCGGCAAGAACTACATGGAACTTGTCGAGAACTATGGACACGGTATCGAGGACCGTCTGACCGGGCAGCACGAAACAGCACCTTGGAACAAGTTCAGCTACGGCGTGTCTGACCGCGGTGCGTCAATTCGAATTCCGTGGCAGGTGGAACGCGAAGGCAAGGGCTACGCAGAGGATCGCCGCCCGAACGCCAACTGCGACCCCTACACCGTTACCCGACTCATCACCGACACGGTGTGCTCTGCGGCTGCAAAGGGTTCGAAGCGCCGCTGAGTCCACTCCAACGGACTGAGTACCGTTCTAACGAAAAGGGGGTTCCGGCATCTCGGAGCCCCCTTTCCGTATTCGCTGACAGACTTGCTCACGAGGAGAACCAATGCGAGAACAGCAGTGTGACTATGTGCTGAGGACCGCCGCCGAGCGCGGCGTACGAATGGTGCGTCTGTGGTTCACCGACGTCCTCGGCAACCTCAAGAGTTTTGCGATCAGTCATAACGAACTTGAGAATGCGTTGAGCGATGGCATGACCTTTGACGGGTCATCAATCGATGGCTTCTCACGAGTGCAAGAAGCCGACGTTCTCGCGATTCCCGACCCGGACACCTTCCAAATTCTCCCGTGGGGTGACAAGGGTGCCGCCGAGGCCCGAGTGTTCTGCGACATTCACCACCTCGATGGCACATCGTTCGATGGCGATCCACGTCAAGTACTGCGCCGTCACGTGCGAGCCGCCCGCGAACGTGGATTTACGTTCTACATCGCACCGGATATCGAGTTCTTCTATTTCAACCAACCCGAGCCGGGCGAGCAACCGGTGCCGCTCGACCGCGGTGGGTACTTCGACCTCACCACCCGCGACGTGACCGGTGACTTACGCAAGCAGACAATTCGAACGCTCGAACAACTTGGCATTCCGGTCGAATACTCATTTCACGAGGACTCACCGAGCCAACAAGAAATCGACCTCCGCCACGACGACGCGCTGACAATCGCCGACTCGGTCATGACGTTTCGTCTCATCGTTCGTGAGGTTGCCGCCTCACACGGCGTCTATGCGACGTTTATGCCAAAGCCGCTTGAAGGCGTGCAAGGTTCCGGCATGCACACTCACCTCTCTCTGTTCGCCGGTGACGACAACGCGTTCTTCGATGAGAATGACCCGTACAACCTGTCACCGCTCGCCAAATCGTTCATGGCGGGTTTGCTCCGACACGCATCAGAAATCACCGCGATCACAAATCCGACGGTGAACTCGTACAAGCGTCTTGTTCCCGGATTCGAGGCGCCGGTGCATTTGAGTTGGGCGCGCAACAACCGCTCCGGGCTCATTCGAGTGCCGATCGCCAAGCGAGGCAACCCGCTCGCGACTCGAATCGAGTATCGATCACCCGACCCCAGCTGTAACCCGTACCTTGCGTTTAGCGTGATGCTCGCCGCCGGTATGCGCGGCATCGAACAGGGCTATGAGCTCCCCGATGAAGCCGGTTCGAACCTGTTCGAACTTGATGACGATGCGCTCAACAAACTCGGTATCGGCCAGCTGCCGCAATCGTTGTCAGAGGCGTTGCGGGCAATGGAGGAATCCGAACTCGTGCGTGAAGCACTTGGCGAACACATTTTTGAGTGGTTCTTGCGAAATAAGCGTCGCGAATGGCGGGACTACAAAACCCATGTCAGCCAATTCGAAATCGACCGGTACCTGGGGGTGTTGTGACCGGTTCCGACTCAGGCCTCCTGCTCGTATTCGGCGAACACATCGCACCCGAACTTGCGCGGACTCTCGATCTTGCGGGGTACAACTGGAAAGGCGCGTCATCGGCGGCCGCGGTCGCCGAGTGCGAACCCTCCGATGGCTGGTCGGGCGCGATTATCGACGTGTCGGTTGATATCGAGGCTGGTTGGGCCGCTGCCCGAAACCTTCGCCGCGGCGACATCGAAGCGGTGCGGATACTCGTGCTCGTCTCCGGGGCACAACTCGGTGACCTCGCACATCGTGACGACCTTTTTGACGATTTCTGCCTGACACCATTTCACCCGACTGAACTCGAAGCACGACTTCGCCACCTGCTCACCACGGTGAGTGCGACGACAGTTCGGCCCGAGGTTGTCGTGTACGACGCGCTTGCGCTCAACCTTGAGACCTATCAAGCGTCGATTGCCGATCGTCCACTTGACCTCACCTACATGGAATACGAACTCTTGAAATTCCTCGCGCAGAACCCTGGAAAAGTGTTTTCACGTGAAATGCTGCTGAGCCGGGTGTGGGGCTATGACTACTACGGTGGCGCCCGCACGGTCGATGTTCACGTTCGACGGTTGCGCGCGAAGCTCGGCGAGGAGTACGCCGACCTTATTCAAACGGTGCGATCGGTTGGCTACCGATTCGGTCGTTCACGCTGGCGTTCGTAAGGTCTACGTCGCGAGTCGTTGCATCTTGGTAGCGGCCACTCGATGCGCCCGCAGCACTTCTTCAAGGCGCGAATTGACGACGACCCCTCCTCGTACAACCGATCGACCGTTCACGATCGTGTCCCGTGCACCGGTCGGGCCACACCTCAACCACGCCTCGATCGGGTCGGCGACAGCGCCCGCAAATTTCGGACCGGTCTGATCCCATACGACCACGTCGCCCACCGACCCGACCTTCAGTGTGCCGATCTCACCATCTCGCCCCAGGCACGCCGCGCCACCACGGGTTGCCATGCGCAGAACCTCTCGCGCCGACATCGCCGAAGCACCACCACGCAACTTCGCGAGCAGCAACGCTTGGCGCGCTTCGAGCCATATCGATGCCGAATCAGCGGATGACGAGCCGTCGACGCCGAGCCCGACCGGGCAACCGGCAGCATGCAGGTCGGCAATTGGTGAAATCCCTGACGCAAGGATGAGGTTGGAACTTGGGCAGTGTGCAACGCCGACACCTGCAGCACCCAAGCGTTGCACCTCCGCAGCATCCGGCATGACACAGTGCGCGACCCAGGTTCGATTCGATGACCATCCTGTTCGTTCGAGGTACTCGGTTGGGCGACAACCGAACGTTGCAACGCTAAAGGCATCGTCCTCGGCATTCTCTGCGAAATGTGTGTGCAAGCGGACATCGAGTCGTTCAGCCAACTCGGCGCTCGCCACCATCAGTCGTTCGGTCACGCTGAACGGTGAGCATGGAGCGAGAGCAACACGGGTCATCGCCCCCCACGAGCGGTCATGATGCCGGTGCACCGCCAACTCGCATTCGGCGAGGATGTCATCATCGTCGGACACGACCGTGTCCGGAGGTAAACCCCCATCTTTTTCGGACAGCGACATCGAACCTCGCGTTGGGTGAAATCGCATACCGATGTCGCGCGCCGCCTCAATTTCGGCAGTGAGTAGATCGCCTGCCCCCTGTGGATGCACATACAGGTGATCTGTTGATGTCGTAGACCCTGAGAGCGCAAGTTCAGCAAGCCCAACCCATGTGGAGAGGTACACCGACTCGGTATCGAGGGTTGCCCATAGCGGGTACAGGCCCTGTAGCCAGCCGAACAATTCGCTACCGGTCATTCCGGGGTGAGCGCGGGTCAGGTTCTGATACAGATGGTGATGCGTGTTGACGAGGCCCGGTGTGACGAGACAATCGGACGCGTCGATCACTTCATCCGCGTCTGGCGGGTCGCCGGTGCCAACTCCTTCGATCAGCCCACCGGAAATCGCGAGCCATCCGTCAGCAAGTTCTCCCGACTCGTCGTCAAGCGTCGCAAGGCAACGAGCGTGTGCGATAACAAGGTCAGCCATGACGAACCCACTCAGCCGATCGACTGATGCCGAGGTCGCCCTCAGTCGTCGAGGTTGAGTAACTCGCTTCCCTCATGACGACGTTCACCGTCGCGTTGCAGGACCAATCCAAGAATTGCGCTTGCAATTCCCCCGCTCATTCCAATGAGCACCGGAAACATCGCGAGAACGATGACGATCGCTATTGCCCCTGCCATAGTCACAGTCTAACGACGCACGGGAGTCGCACGGTTGCTCGCTGTCATCGAGGCGCGTACGCCCATGCCTCAATTTCGACCTGGCCATTGAAGGGCAGGGCTGCCACACCAATTGTTGACCGCGCTGGACGGAAGTCACCGAAGGCTGACACATACGCCTCGTTGAACTCCCCAAATGTGCCCATGTCGGTTAAGAAACACATTGTCTTGGCAACGTCTGCAAGCGTCGCCCCATGTTCAGCGAGCCGGTCGGCAAGATTTGCGACCGCCTGACGAGTCTGTTCCTGAACACCTTCGACAAGGGCTCCATCGAGGATGCCAAGTTGACCAGAGACGATGATGAAATCACCTGCTCGAACGGCTGGTGTGTACGGACCAATCGGTGCTGCCATAGCCCAAGTGTAGGTTGCGTTACACGTTGCTTGAGAGGTCAGCTTGTGCGAGCCGACGCAAGTGCGAGCTCAAACTCTTTCGCCTCGTCCCAACGACCGCTCGCGAGCAGCCGTGCCTGATGCGACCAATTCGATGAGTCACGCATCGCAAACCGTGGACCAGCATCGCTCAGCATTGCGCGCAGGGCATCCTCGCTCGCATTGGCGAGATCCCACCAGGTTCGAATTCCCACGCCATGACATAGCCGTTCGATCGCCGGGCCAATTCCAGAGATCGCTTTGAGATCATCGTGCACAAGCTTTCGCCCAAGCACCGCTGCACCAAGTTCGATGTCAGGAATCGACACGGGATCGACTGCGTTGCCTGGACTCGACACCGCACGGAGCATCTCGAGTTCAGACTGCAGGCGGTCACGCTCTTCAACCGCCCGTTCAAGGTTCGCTGCCCGCTCGCGCAAGGAGGAAATCTCGTCATCAAGTTCGCGCCGTTCGGCTCGCTTCGCTCGTGCCACCTGACGCCCTGCGCCAGCGCTGCGAAGTACCCATCCCGCAACCAGGCCGACAACAGCAGCGAGAGCAAACCACAAAAATCCGAGGGCAAGGGTGTACGGCATGACCCCTACATTCTCCCATCAGCGAGGTACGCAGCGGGGTTCATGAGGCCAGTTCAACCACAATTTCAATGCGCCGACTGAGCACCTTTTCCTCGATGCCATCCACAAGAATCGAAGCTGCTTCTGATCTCAGAGTTCCCCTGAATCGACAACTTGACCGCGTTCATCGACTCATGGACCAATCCTCGAAGAAAATACCTTACTTTCGTCCGCTCATCAATCCCTGGATAGCCTTGCCTCTTCAGACCATCCAACTTGATATGCAAATCCTTTTGCAATGTAGCGAACTGCTCGAAGTTTGAATTTGCGCTCTCCCCCAGATACTTAGCCTTCATGAGCTGGTTTTCATATTTCGTAGCGTAGTGATCCATCATTTGTTCTCCCAGATAATGATTCCACACGCCAAAGAAAGCTTTCCGACCATTCTTTCCCTGCTTTCCTGTCTTGAAGTAAGGCAGGGCCGCGGTGTCATTAAAGAGGGGAAGCAACAGGTCGTAGACTCTATTGCTATCAATGATGAACGACGGAGCGAAGGCACCGGATTGCTCCAATGTCGCGTCGTCGTCATCTGACGCGTTAGCAACTGCCGTCAGTATGGGAGCTCTAGCAACCAACTCCTCATCAAAGCTTGAATACGAACTGCCATTTTCGCCATATGGTGGATCCTCACTAGACTCTGGAACACGTAGCGTCATTCGAAGCGTGTAGCTGAGGGGAACATCCTCACAACTCCGGAAGTTACCTAACCAATCGGTTATCCCTTCTAACGATTTCGACCAATCCGAGGCGTCAAGTTTTGGAACAGTCGGGTTGGATTCCTCCTTCCCTTCACTCTGCTTCTGATGAGTCAAGGCCTGAATCGCTTCAAGCGTGACATCTTGGGGCAGGACTG
>JALRBS010000033.1 GCA_023262325.1 Ilumatobacteraceae bacterium
CGCATCAGACGGCCTGGCAGCCCAGTGGTCTTTCCTCGATGCAATCTGCGAATCGTCAGATCACCGTACACACGCTCACTGCGTGATCGACGCGTCAACTCTCGTCATCTTGATACGGTGAATGCATGCTGATCCAAACGCGTACTCAGTTCGTCCGAACAGCTGGTGCGGTCATGGCATCGTTCCTACTCATTGCGTGCGGGTCAGGAGGTGACACATCGCCTCAAGTAGACGAACCCGCTGCCGAGGAGGCTGCGAGCGACAGCCCGACCGACTCGAGCAACGTGTCCGAGGATGTGATCGCTGACCTTCGATCATCTGAGGCACTTTCGGATGGTTTGCTCACCGAGCTTTCGCCCGACACGCAACTGTGCGTGCTTCGCGGTATCACCGAAGATGCCCAACTCACCGATTCGGTGCTCAACGCGACCGAGGCGGACCCGCAGGCACAAGTCAAACTCACCAAAATTCTGCTCGGATGCGACCCGGGCGTACTTCGATCGGTGCTCGCCGACCTCACCGGTGACAACTCGTTTGATGCGATGGCGGACGACGAACTTGAGTGCGTTGTGACGGCGCTCAGCGATGAGGAAGGCGTCCTTGAAGACCTGCTCAATGGTGATGGTGTGAAAGTGGCCTCGATGCTGGCGCGATGCGCCCCAACATTGATGGCGAGCTCCCTCGCAAGTGAACTTGGTGTGACCGCTGATCAGGCAGAGTGCTTGCTGAGCAGTGATGTGAACGTCATTGAGCTCATCGCATCCGGCGCGCCAGAAACTGACGAAGAGTTCGCTGCGTGGTTCGAACAACTCACTCAGATTGCGATCGACTGTGGCATTGACGATGGCGCATTGTCGTCGGCATCGACGTACTCGAGCTACGACGAAGCAGAACTCGCCGTGTTACGCGACGACTGCGCAACAGGTGACATGGCGGCCTGTGATGACCTGTGGGTGTACTCGCCACCCGACAGCGTCGACGAAGAGTTTGGAGCAACGTGCGGAGGCAGAACCGACGGCTCGATGCCAGGAACTTGCGATGTCGAAATCGACGAGGTCGACTATCGGTCGATGTGCGCCGATGGTGACATGAGCGCATGCGACACGCTCTTTTTCTACTCGGAGGTTGGCAGCGAGGACGAAGATTTTGGTGCGACCTGTGGCGGCACCACTGATGGCTCGACCGCGGGTTACTGCAGCGAGTCATCAGACGAATAGCGATCGCATCGACAGCGCTCCGATTCCTCAAGTTCGGGTGTCCCTCGCCAGACTGGCGGGGTGACCCCCACAGAGCACCGATCGCCAAGGCCGGTGTCTCCACACCTTCCGATCATCGTCGTCGCAATCGTCGTCGTGTTGTTCGGACTTGGACCGCCATTGACAAAACTCATCACGGCGCCGCCCCTTGTTGGTGTCGCGATGCGGTTCCTGCTCTCCACGCCACTCCTCATCGGCCTGCTGTATCTGCGCGGCGGCAAGATGACCTTTCGGCTCATCCGCACGACACTGTGGCCAGGACTTGCGTTTGGCACAAATCTCATCTTCGTCTTCGCCACGTTGCAGCAAACAACGGTTTCGGTGCTTGCCACAGTGGTTGCGACGCAACCGGCATTTCTGCTGCTTGTTGCCGGTCCAATCTTCAATGAACGACCGAGTGTCCGGCAAGTGGCATGGACGCTTGTCGGTGTTGCCGGGGCGGCGCTTGTCATCCTCGGCGCAGATGCGGAGGTGCGTGCGAGCCTGTCGGGTGTGCTGCTCGCCGTCGCTGCGATGGGAACATTCACCGTGTACTGGGTGCTGACCCGAATTGCTCGATCTGACACCGATGTCGATCCAATCGAGTGGATGTGCGGGGTGAACGTGTGGGCACTGCTCTCGGCGCTCGTTCCTCTCGCCGTCTTCGGCTCGACGGATGACATTCGACAATTCGCAGGACTGGACTGGTTGTGGATTGTGCTCATCGCAATCCTGACCGGGGCAACAGGACACGTGCTCATGAGTTGGGCACATGCATATGTCGAAGCGGCCCGGTCGTCGCTGTACCTGCTTGGCATGCATGTTGTTGCGGTCACCGTTGCATGGCCAGTGCACGGAGAGTCGCTCGCCGTAGCACAGTTTGCTGGTGGCGCAGTGGTGCTCGGCTCGGTAGCGATGGTGCTGAGAACACCAATCACCAAGTCAGCGAGACCGTAAGCGGCGAACGCCTACGAGATCTGAACGCGACAGAGCCCGGGCACTTGCGCACCCGGGCTCTGCAGAATTCGTACGAGGTACGTTTAGTCGTCGCTTGGCTGATAGAGCCAGCCGAGGAAGTAACCGTAAATGAGGTGCCACACGAGGATGCCGGCGGGAAGCTTCCAACCATCAGGTCCGCTGAAGAGGAAGAATCCGTAGCCCTGCTCAGCGACATACGCGTACGGGACGAGAATGCCGGCTGAGATGATCGTCATGATGACGCCGTAGATGAGGCCCTTCTGAATGTTGCCACTGTTCGTTGACGTGCTGCCCGGCAGCGAGTGCCGTGCGACGAGTCCGAAGAGGATGGCGAAGACGATGCCGTTCACGAAGTGCAGGGCCTGCCCCACGAAGAACACGCCGACCGGATGGTCGAGGAACATCTGGTACTGGCCGAACACGCCGGCCTGTCCGACGATCTCGCCGGCCTCGT
>JALRBS010000130.1 GCA_023262325.1 Ilumatobacteraceae bacterium
CGAAGCGGCGGGAGTCACGAAGCAGTCGTTGCCGATGTCACTGGACTCGTTGTTGATCGCCCACGTTCGGTGGACGATGTTGCCAAGGCTCTTGCGGCATTGCTGAGCGATGGCGAACAGCGAACGCGTATGGGTATTGAGTCACGCTCACGGGTGGTCTCGTCGTTCAATTACGACGACCTGTCGCGTCAACTCGGGGAGACGCTCGCCACGCCACGCCGCTCAAAAATTTCGGATGTCGAATAGCGAACGTCGTGCCTCGATGGGTGGGTTCGAAGCCGAATGCTCGGCATGATGGTGTGATGACGCACGACGGTCACACGACACAGGGTCTCGTCATCCAACGAACGAATTTCGTATGCACGACGTTGTTCATTGTCACGGCGCTCTACGCCGCAATCGTGTTCGACACGATTGCACAGTGGGTTGGTGCGGTCACTGCGATGACGCTGTTCGCAATTGGCGTCGCGACGTTTCTTTGGGGATTTTGGAATGCAGTTCAGCGCAGTCGTCACGAGGACATTGCGGTGAGCGAGGTGTATTTTCTCCTCCGCGACGCCGCGCCGCGTGGTGTCCGGCGCTCCATGAACGCGATGCTTCTCGCGCAAATCATTACTGCGTTTGGGACGACCTTCGCGCGCACGAGTGGACCTGACGGTCGCCCCGGCTCGTCTCTTGCGGTCGGCATTCTCGTGCCTGTGCTCGGCATTGGGCTCAATGGCCTCTGGTCGTCGAGATACGGGAAGTTTCCGCGGCGAGCACTAAACGAGTAGCGAGCGTCACCACGAAGGACGCCGAGATAGTGCAGAATAGGGACATGGCGGATAGCGCGTCTGAGACGATCACCATTCAGGCTCCAGCAGATCGGGTGTGGGCGGTTGCCGCCAATATTGATGCCTACCCAACCTGGGTGCATGACGTGAAGGATGTCAACGTTCGATCCGTTGACGAACAGGGCCGACCGGCGGAGGTCGAATTTCGGGCATCGGCACTTGGTCGCAGCACGCATTACATCCTTCGTTACGACTACACAAACGCTCCGAACCAACTTCGTTGGACGATGGTGTCGGGTGACATTCAGCGCTCGATCGACGGCTCCTACACGCTGAACTCCATCGGCGAGTCGGTAACCGAAGTTCGGTATGACCTCGAAATTGACCTCGCCGTTCCACTGCCAGGGTTTGTCAAACGGCGCGCCGAACGTCGCATTCTGAATGCAGTACATGACATGAAGGCTGTCGCTGAGGCGTGAGCGACGCCGCCCCAATAGCGGGGCTTCGACTTGGAATTGACGTCGGCGGGACGAAATGTCTTGGCGTTGTGCTGTCACCAGGTGGTGAAGTCGCAACCGAACTGAGGCGCCCCACGCCGCGTGGAGGCGGAAGTTTGCCCGTCCTGATTGAAACACTCACCGAGATGGTGACGACACTCGAAGAAGAGTGCGGCGTGATCGGAACTGTTGGGGTCGGAGTTCCCGGTCTCGTCACCTACGAAGGTGTCTTGCGTGCCGCACCAAACCTCGATGGTGTCGCGGACTTCGATGTAGCAGGCCTGCTCGGTGCCAGAATTCGTCAGCCGGTTCGAGTTGATAACGACGCGACCTGCGGCGCACTTGCAGAGTGGAAGCTCGGTGCTGCTGCCGGAACACGAGACATGATGCTCGTCACGCTCGGCACCGGTATCGGGGGTGGAGTTGTTGCCGGTGGGCGCCTTCAACGTGGAGCACACGGTTTCGCAGGAGAGTATGGACATATGGTCGTTGACCCGGATGGACCGCCATGTCCCTGTGGACGTCGCGGATGCTGGGAGCGGTATGCATCGGGTAGCGGGCTTGCTCGGCTCGCCCGCGAGTACGCGATCGGACGGCGCGTGAGTCGCGTCATCGAACTCGCTGGTGGGGATGCCGAGTCGGTTCGAGGGGAGCACGTTCAGCAGGCTGCTCGCGAGGGTGACGCCGATTCGATGAAAGTCATCGACGCTTTTGGTCGCTGGGTTGCGCTCGGACTCGTGAACCTGACGAATGTTCTCGACCCGCAGTGCTTTGTTCTCGGCGGCGGTTTGGCGGCAGGAGCGGATCTCTACCTTGAACCAATTAAACGGTGGTTCGAAGAACTGCTGTACCAGCCACATTTGCGCACCATTCCCGATGTTGTGTTCGCACGCTGGAATGAGCGTGCTGGTGCTGTCGGCGCCTCGCTGCTGCACGAGATTGATTAGCGACGTTCCGCAGCGGTTGGCGCACCGGTAGCGTCGCCTCCAGTATGGAATTTCGCCGCATTAACAATTTGCCGCCGTATGTGTTCACGATCATCAACGGGTTGAAGATTGAGGCGCGACAGGGAGGAGCCGATGTCATTGACCTGGGCTTCGGCAACCCCGATCTACCGTCACCACCGATCGCGGTCCAAAAACTCGCTGAAGCAGCGCGCAATCCTCGTAACCACCGTTATTCGCTGAGTCGAGGGCTCCCGCGTTTACGTGAGGAGGTCGCGAAGTACTACCTCGCAAACTGGGGCGTTGACCTCGACCCGGAACTCGAGATCACAAATACGATCGGCGCAAAGGAAGGTTTTGAACAGGTCTGCATTGACAGGGACAATAGTACGCGCTGGCGCGGGTGCGTCAACGCCGGACCAGTTC
>JALRBS010000218.1 GCA_023262325.1 Ilumatobacteraceae bacterium
GGGGCATCGCCAGATGACATTCTCGATGGCACCCTTCCCTGCGAGTTGCCAAATATCGGCAACAACATCGAACCAACATTTGTCATACGCAATGGGGTGAGTGGAGGCGTCGCGACGCTCCGTGAACACACCTACCGGTCAATCAACTGCGCGTTTGCCCGTCTCTCGCAGATCGTTGGACTCGACCGAGTCGTCGACACGACCTACCGAATGGCCGCCTCGGACTTCCTACGTCCCGACATGTCGGAGAGCGTGCGCGAACCGATCCGCCCCTACGCAAGTTTTGCGACTGGAGCAAATGAAATGAGCACCCTCGACATGGCGGCCGGTATTCAGTCGATCGCCAATGAAGGTGTTCACATGGAGCCGTACTTCATCGAGCGCATCGAAAACTCGGCGGGTCGGCGACTGTACACGCACCAGTCCGAAGGAGTGCGGGTGCTTGATCGTTCCGCAGCGCTGACGACGATCAACACAATGAAGGACACGTTGACGCTCGGCACCGCCCGCCGAGAACTCGCCGAACTTGCGGCTGTGCTCCCCGCAGCAGGAAAGACCGGGACGCAGCAGAGCAACTACACCGCTTGGTTCGTCGGCGCCACACCGTATTTATCGACAGCGGTGATGGTGCGAGACCCAGATCGATACACCGCGATGGTGAACATTCCAGAATTTGTCGACGCCGGAGTTCCAAAAGTGCAGGGCGGTACCTTCCCGGCACGAATCTGGGGTGCATACATGTCGGCAGCGCACGACAGAATCACGGTGGAGGACTGGGAGGCACCTCCAGCGGTTGGTCGACCTCCAGTTCGGCTGTACCTCCCAGGAACCGAATGTGCGTCAATCGTTGTCGGATATGAACAACCCGCAACGACGGTTCCAGCGGACACTGAAGCACCCGCACCGACAGTGCCCGTCGAACCAATCCCGGTCATTGAGGAGATCACAACGGCAACGACAATCCCGCCGGGAGTGATCGATCCGTACGCCGAACTGCCATCAGCACCCGCAGACGCGTATGTTGTCCCTTGTGGATGACGAAAACGCCACGCCGCAGGGCGCAGAATCAACCGGGACGATCTTGCTACGCCTTCAAGGCGTCGACACGGCGATCGATCAGGCACGGCATCGCAAAGCCCACCTCGAAGAACAGCAGTCTCTCCAGCTGGCAACAGAACATCTCGCCTCGTGGACTCGCGAACATCACGACCTTGACCGCACCATCGACGATGCGACCAAGGTGCTCAACGACTGCGAAACGCGAACAGACGAGATTGACGCAACTCGACAGCGACTCGAACAGCAACTGCGTACGGTGATCGCGCCCCGTGAGGCCGAAGCCCTGCAACATGAAATTGCGAACCTTGTCACCGAGCGGGGTGAACTCGACGAAACTGCTCTCGAAGCGATGGAGCGTCAGTCTCAGGCTGAAGACGCGATGAACGAACTCGAAGCACGAGAAACCTCGATTCGGGACGCCGTCGCCCAGGCCCAGCGGCAACTCGAATCAGTCCAAGCGGAACTGGACGACGCGATAGCGGCGCTCGAGGTCGATCGCCGAGGGTTCACGCTTCATCTCCCAGAGCCGTTGCTTGCGCAATATGAACGAATTCGATCAAAAAATGGTGTCGCAGCCGCGCGGCTACACGGTGCTCGATGCGAAGGATGTCATCTTGATCTTTCCGCGGCCGAAGTTGACGAAGTGCGCGCCGCCGATGAACACGCGATCCCAGAGTGCCCGCAGTGCGGTCGACTCCTCGTGCGCTGATGGTTATCTGGTTCGTCATCACTGCGGTCCTCACGATTCACTTCGTGTTTCGCGACCCTGCCTTTGACTACCGACTGCTCATCGTCGGATCGCTCATTCCAGTCGTTGGCGACATCAGTGGGGGATGGGGCTCGGCGCTGAACACGATCGGATTTGCTGTTGCATTGCTCGCCATCGTCATGATCGTCTCAATCGGCAATCGGGAGCGACGACGCCGCACCCTCGGGCTCCCGATCGGCGTGCTGCTACATATGGTGTTCGGTGGAGCGTGGAGTTCCGTCGACATCTTCTGGTGGCCAGTGAGCGGGCTCAACCTTGGCGACGCGCCTGCGCTACTGCGAGAG
>JALRBS010000013.1 GCA_023262325.1 Ilumatobacteraceae bacterium
GATGTACTGGTCAAATAATGTCGGTGGCACCGTTTCGCTCATTGAGGGGGCGCTCGCCGCTGGAGTGCGTCACCTGATTTTTTCGTCCTCGGCCTCGGTCTACGGAAATCCCGATGTCAACCCGATAACAGAAGATGCTCCAATTCGACCCGAGAATGTCTACGCCGAATCGAAAGCGGTGATGGAACGGGTGATCAAGTGGTACGAAGCGACCCACGGATTGTCCTGGGTGAGCCTTCGCTACTTCAACGCGGCTGGAGCAAGCCTTGATGGCATCATCGGCGAGGACTGGTCGGTGACAACGAATCTCGTTCCGCTCGTCATGAAAGCGGTGCTCGGAGTTTCTGGACCGGTACAGGTATTCGGTGACGACTACCCGACGAAAGACGGAACCGGGGTGCGCGACTACATCCACGTCGAGGATCTCGCCACCGCCCATGTTGCGGCTCTCGACTATCTCACCCGAGGCGGAACGAGCGTTGCACTCAACCTCGGCACCGGTGTCGGTGCGTCGGTGAAGGACATTATTCAACGCACAACTTTGGTCGCCGGGCGCGAGGTGCCCCACAACGTTGTCGATCGACGAGCAGGCGATCCTGCTGAAGTATTCGCCGACCCCTCGCGTGCGCAAGAGGTGCTCGGATGGAATGCACAACTGGGTCTTGACGAGATCATTCAGTCGGCCTACGCCTGGCATTCATCTCGTAGTTAGCCGGTGGCCGCGTTAGCCGTTGCGGCCGCTGGTCATCCGCCGGCGCATCTCTCGCACAAGTCCGACGATGCCGTCAACTTGGGAGTACGAAAGCAGCAATACCGATAGTCCAAAGATGAGGTCGGCGCCTCCGCCGAGCCCGATGAGCCGGCCCAACATCGGTAGCAACCACAGCGACATCACGCCCCACAGCGACCCGACCGCCGACCCTAGGCCGCCGATCACTGCCGAGGCGTAGAGCCGCAACGACATCATGACGGTGTACTCGCTGATATTTGCGTAGGGAAATAACAGAATGCTCAACGCCCCTGCCATCCCTGACAACCCTGCCGAGAGACCGAGGACCCCTGATCGGCTACGCGAAATCGGAACACCAAACGTGGCCGCTGCTAACGCATCGTCACGTTGCGCCTTCGCGCTGCGGCCCCATCGACCGGACAGATAATTCGTGGCGAGCAGTCCACAGGCGAAGACCGTCAGCATCGCGACGGAGTAGCGAACCTCAATATCGCTGAGTGGAAGCCAATCAGGAACCCAAATCGTTCGTTCGAGCGTACGCCCGGTTGGACCTCCCGTGATCGTGCGACACCAACGAGCAAATGGTGGGAATGCGATCGCATACCCAAACGACACAAGAGCGTATTGAGAATTACGTACCCGAAGGGATGGGAATCCGAGAACGACCCCGACGAGGCCAGAAATGAGTGCAGCGAACGGCAGCGCTAACAGAATTGGAACACCGAGATCTTCGCAGAGCGAAACGAAGGCAAACGCGCCAACACCAACGAACACCGAGTGGCCGAGGCTCACAATGCCACCCGCTCCAACTGCAACGTTCACTCCAAGGACGGCGAGAACCAGCACAAGGAATCGGGCGAAATTACGAAGATCAGTTTCGTTAAGAATGCTCGGCAATAAACCCAGGGCGACAATCACGACGAGCGCTCCAAGGATGCGACGACTGCGTGAGTTCATACTCGCTCCACCGGCCGATGACCGAAGAGACCCCATGGACGAGTGATGAGCACGAGGATAAGCACAATGAGAGCGCCCACGATCGACATCTCGGACGGCAAACCCGCATACCCGGGCAACAGTGTTTGGGCCTGCGCAACGATGATTCCGCCGAATACCGCTCCCTTCAGCGAGTCGAAGCCGCCGAGGGTTACCGCCGCAAGTCCGTAGATCAGCGTGCGGAACATCAAGGACGTGTCAATGAGCGACATTGATGCTGCGAGTGCCGCAGCCGTTGCTGCGAGTGCACCTGAAATCGCCCAACCGAGCGCCATAAGTCGGCGGGGCTGGATACCAGAGAGCTCAGCGCTCTCTCGATGAGCGGTCAGCGCTCGAAAGGCAAGACCTGTACGGGTACTCGTCAAAAAGAGGTGCACGATACCGCATACGAGTAGGACAATTACCCACGCACCGATCGTGGTGTACCGCAGACGTGCACCAAAGATTCCGATGTAGTCGCGCGATGAGGAAGGGAACAGTTCGCCGAACTGTCGGGCGCGTCCGCCCCACCATCCTGACGACAGGGCGCTTACACAGATGAGGAGCGCTATCGAACGGTTGAGCGCACGTTGCGGATTGAGGTCGGCGAAGTCCCGCATGACAAAGGCCTGAAGTCCTGCACCGAAAACGGCAGCAACCGCAACTGCGACCACAGTTGCGAGTCGTAACGAAAATGGGTGCCCCGGAAGGTGCGCGAACAGGGTCGAGCCCGCGACGAACGCACCAACTGGGGACGCAAGGGCAAGCGCTACGAATGCTCCAACAAGACCGATCTCACCTTGCGCAAGGTTGATACGGCCTGTCGCTCGATGGCTGATAGCCAGCGCAACCGCAAGCGCTGCATAAATCGATCCGTTGAACAGGCCGTCGAGAATTCGTTGGAGAAGAAGTGTCATGAAATATATGGCTGAACAGCAATGGTGCCGGTGGGCTTTCGCCCACCGGCACCATTTGAGTTGTTAAGGAACTACTGGAATCAGCAGCCTTCGCCAGCAACCCAGTGGCAGTTCGGTGACTTGCCGCTGAGGTCGATGACGCCACCTTGCTGCACCCAGGTCTGACCCGCAGCATCAAACTGTGCGATGTCAGAACCCTCGATGAAGTAGGCGTCGGCAGCTCCATCCATGCCGAAACCAATTCCGTCGAGGAGTGCTGGGTGTGTCATCTGCATACCACGCTGAGCGAGGATGAGGTTGACACGGGTAATTCCGCCTGGCATCTCTGCTGCAATCTGCAGCATCTGATCCCATGCCCATCCACGGTTGTGGAATCCATCACCCTGGAGGCTGATCGAAGGATCGCCGCCGTACTCAGCAAGCTTCTCATTGCCGTACTGGATCCAGAGATCGTCAGCGTACTTCGGATCGGTGATGTCCTTGAGGCCACCACCGATGACCGACCAGCCATTGGCGTCTTCACCAGCTGGTGCCATGTAGGCAGCGATTGCCTTACAGACCGACGGCGTGAAGAAGGCTTCGGCGGTGTCAGTAATACCTGCTCGTGCAGCTTCTTGAATCGCGAGCACGCACGGGTTGCCTGCGGTCATCGAGATGAACACGTCTGGGTTGTACGAGGCAGCGGTTGTCACCTCGTTGGTCAACGTTGCCGCTGCGGGGTCGTGCTTGACGACCTTGAACTCAGAAATGTGATCGCTGTTCGCCGCAAAGTCGGCAAATGCCTTCTCGTAGGCGAGACCGAAGTCGTTGTCCATGACGAGACCGACGACGACTGCACCCGGCTCGGTGTTCGCTTCAATCCAAGCGCCCCACAGGAGTGCCTCTGATGCGTAGCTGAGCTGGTATCCAGTGGTCCACGGGTTCTCGACTGGGTCACCCCATGCCTGGTGCCCAGTGGCAACCATGACCTGCGGGACGCAGTTCGCATTGAACGCTGGCTGTACAGCGAACGTGTTTGGCGAACCGAGCGTATGACCGGCGAGCGGCTTGATGCTCTGGAAGAACTCGTCCCATGCTTCAATGGTCTTCGTCGCAACATATTCGTCGTCCTTAATGACGACTTCGACGGTGTTTCCGTCAATGCCACCACGCTCTGTATTGACCATGTCGAAGTACGACGAGAGTCCTGCGTAGATGTTGCCATAGGCCGCAAGCGAACCGGACTGAGCGGTCGTCACGCCAACGGTGATCACACCGTCGTTGATGCCCTCGGTGTTGCTCCAGTCGGCTGGGCAATCATTCGTGTCCATGGTGAATCCAGCAGGACCGACGACCGTGCCGTCATCCTGAAGACCCCAACCTTCGGCCACTGCGCGATCGATAATCGCCTGTCGCTCTGAGGCCCAGAGAGCCTGCCACTCTTCGAGTGACGTTGGCTTGCCAACCGCCTCTTCTTCAGCATCCTCATTTGCAGCCTCTTCGAGGGCGTCTGCGGTATCTTCTTCGCTGGCTGCGCCACCTTGTTCAGCAGGCTCTTCTGCCGGCTCGTCGGCTGGTGCATCCGCCTCCTCAGCTGCTGGTTCTTCAGCAGGAGCATCGGCTGCGTCGTCTCCGCCACCACCACAGGCAGCGGCGACGAGCGCAACTGCTGCGAGAGCGGCGAAGTGCTTCTTCATCCTTCTCATTAAGTTTCTCCCCTTTTGTTTTGTCCGAGGCGGATTCGACTCGGCAACCTTGAGACTAGTGTTCTCCCACCCCACGTTAGCGAGAATGGGCTGACGATCCTGTCAGGACAGACGTTGGAGCGTGTCCGGAAGTTCCGGCGGCGTTGGATCAATTCGATACACCTTCTGCACAAACCACGGTTTCAGCGATCCGACGATGCCTCGCGGCATCACAAAGGTGACGATGATGAGAATGACGCCGAAGATGAGCGCTGAGAAGGGTCCATTTCCGTCGAGCACAAAGAGCCCGAGATCGATGTTGACATTCTTGGAGAACTCCTTCACAAACACGATGACGAAGGCCCCAACAAATGCGCCGCCGAGGGTGGCGACACCTCCGATGACGAGCCCAACGAGCATCTCAACGGCAAGCGGGAACAAGAAGTCCTGCTCAGCGACGAATGATTTGTCGAGGGCGAGAATTGTTCCCGCTAGCCCACACAGCGCGGCAGACGTACCGAACGTAAAGACTTTTGACTTCAACAGGTTGACGCCGCTCACCGCTGCACCGGTTTCATTGTCGCGAATCGCAATGATCGCACGACCGGACCGGCTATTCAGCAGATTGCGCACCGCAAATACGACGACGATGACCATCGCAAGGATAAGGAAGTACCGATAGCGCGCAGCTTCAAGTTCTGTGAACCCGAGCGCCTTCCCGATACCGGTTGGCACCACCTCTTCGGAGATCTTTCGTCCGTTGGCTCCTCCGGTTGCTTCTGCAATACCAAACTTGTCAATTTTGGCCAGTGACGGGAACACAACAGCAACTGCAATCGTGATGACCACCAAGTACAGGCCTTTAATTCGAAGCGCCGGCAACGCGAGAAGCGAGCCAAAGGCGAATGTCGCTGCCATCGAAAATGGAATTGCTTGCCAATGGTCAAACCGCATGTCTTCAACGAGCCACGCGGTAATGAACGCTCCCAATCCAATAAAGGCACTGTGACCGAGAGCAAATAGACCGCCGTAGCCGAGCACCAGGTTGAGGCCAATAATCGCAATAGCCATCGCCCAAAGTCGATTGACGCGTCCCACTTGATATTCGGGCAGCATGAACGCCACTAACACGAGCAGCGCAAGCACGATGACCGCGAGCACGAGCATGTGGCGCTTGTGGGTTGCGCTGCCCCGATTTACGACAATTGGAAACATCATCAGACCCTTTCAATCCGCTTCGTGCCATAGAGGCCACTCGGTCGATACCAGAGCACAACCAACATGAGAACCACTGGGATGAGAAGTGGCGTTGCTGGCAAGAAGTTGAGCGGCGGTTCTTCGAATCCGAAATGCCAGTTTCCGAGGTAACCGTTGCCGAGTGACTTCGTGAGTCCGATGATGACGCCACCGAGCGCAGCTCCTCCAACTGAGTCAAGCCCGCCAACAGCGGCCGAAGCGAACGCGTAGATGACGATCGCTCCCATCATGCCGGGCTGCAAGGTAATGCGTGGTGCCACGATGACCGCGCCGAGCGCCCCAAATGCAGACGCCAGCGCCCAACCAAAGCTCAACACCCGACCGGTCTGCACGCCGACGAGTCGAGCCGACTCAACGTTGGCAGACACCGCTCGGAACGCAAGCCCCATCTTCGTTTTATTCAAGATGAGGAACAAAATGTAGAGCACCACGCCGAGCGTGAGAATCGTGCCAATCGTGTCGTAGAACAATCGTGCGCCGAACACGGTGATCTTGTCCTTCGAGGAGTTCGGGAACATTGATGGCATCACTCGAGCCTGGTAGTTCCAGATGATTCCAGCGATCGCATTGATACCCAGGAATAAGCCGAGCGTGATCAACACAACCGGAAGGTGATCTTCGGGGTCAAAGGGTCGTGTCAGCGTTCGCTCGATTGTCGCGCCGAGCAATGCAGACAAGACCATTGCAATAATCGCCGCAGTCCAGATGATGAGGTAGGTGTTCCCGAGGAACTCCAACCAACCACTCTGCACCGCAAAGATGTACGCGAAGAACGCGCCGAACATCGCCATTTCACCCTGGGCGAAGTTGATGAGCGTTGTCGCCTTAAAAATGAGAACGAGGGCGACGGCAACGGACGCGTACACCGCCCCGTCACTGAAACCATCAAAAATACGTTGGATCAACAGTTGCATGGTGGTCTCCCTTCTTATGCTCCGAGATACGCGGCCTGGACCGCTGGGTCGTTACGTAATTCATCTGCGGTGCCAGACCCGGTGATCAGGCCGGTTTCAATGAGGTACCCCCGGTCCGCAATTTCGAGGGCAAGGTTTGCGTTCTGCTCAACGACAAGCATCGACGTTCCTTGTTCCTTGTTGATCTGTGCAAATGTGCGGAACAGGTCTTCGATAATGAGTGGAGCGAGGCCGAGCGAGGGTTCGTCAAGCAACATCAGTCGTGGGCGACTCATTGCCGCACGTGCGACGGCGAGCATCTGCTGCTCCCCACCTGACAGTGAACCAGCCGCCTGCTTCTGCCGTTCGCCGAGCACTGGATACTTCTCGAACCACATATCGATGTCGGCTTCAACCTCGTCGTCGTTTCTGGTGTACGCGCCGACTTCCATGTTCTCCCGAACAGTGAGTGCAGCGAACGTTCCTCGACCTTGAGGAACATGGGCGACACCCTTTGCGACGATCGACGCAGTGTCGGTCTTCGAGATGTCTTCGCCATCGAGCATCACGGTCCCCGAGGTGCTCAACATGTTGCAGATCGCCCTCAGTGTGGTGGTTTTTCCTGCACCATTTGCACCAAGAACGACGACGATTTCGCCCTCATTGACGACAAGGTCGATGCCGTGCAGGGCTTCGATCGCTCCGTACGAGGCCTTCACATTCTGAACGCTGAGAATTTCCTTTGTCATTATTTGCTGCTCCCCAAATACGCCTCAACGACAACTGGATCTTTACGCACGGTGTCGGGATCACCTTCGGCAATTTTGCGACCGAGGTTGAGCACGACAATCTTCTCGGTGAGCGCCATGACCAATCTCATGTGGTGCTCAACGAGCAGAACTGTGAGGTTGTAGCGATCGCGAATCGTTCGAATGACTCCGCCGAGTTCATCGACTTCGCCATGTGTCAAACCTGATGCTGGTTCGTCAAGCATGAGCAACTTCGGATCACCAATGAGGGCGCGAGCAATCTCGATGCGCTTAAGCGTTCCGAACGGAAGACCATCGGCAGGCAAAAATGCCACGTCTTCCAGGTTGAGTTCTGCGAGCACCGCGTAGGCACGCTCGCGGAGTTGCGACTCTTCCTTCTTTGTACCCACCTTGAACATCGAGCGCCAGTACCCCGCCGTGGTCGTCGAATGGGCGCCAACCATGACGTTTTCGATGACGGTCAGCCCCTTCCACAGCGCGAGGTTCTGGAACGTTCGGTAGACGCCCAGTTTGCAAATTTCATGAGCCTGATGGTTCAGAAGATTCTCGCCCTCGAACTCAACAGCACCCTCGGTTGGATCGTAAATGCGGCTCACGACGTTGAACAACGTCGTTTTACCGGCGCCGTTCGGGCCGATGAGACCACAGATCTGGCCCTTTTCAACTTCGAACGATGCCGAGTCGAGGGCGGTGATACCACCGAACCTCACTGTGACATCTCGAACAGACAACTGTGCCATGAACTTAGGACCCCCCCTTTGATGAATGCCGACCTACCCCGTCTCGTGAATCGGCGTTCTTGTTACTTTAGTCACACGACGCGGCCGAAACGAAATCCATGCGATCGGGCGTAAGTGGGCGACCATTGCCCGAGACCACTGCCCGAGTAGGGCGGGTGGGGATCGAACCCACGACCAAGGGATTATGAGTCCCCTGCTCTAACCACTGAGCTACCGCCCCTAACGACGGACGGGGCCCCGAGGGACCCCGTCCGTGGCTCCGGGAGCAGGGCTCGAACCTGCGACCCGCTGATTAACAGTCAGCTGCTCTGCCAACTGAGCTATCCCGGAAACGCCTTGGCATCCTAGCGAAAGGTCGACGCGACATGCACTGCGGCGTCTGCCTCGCACGACTGCTACTGCAGAAATTCTCGAAGTCGATCCGCCATCTGCGGCGATCGAAGACGAGCGAGAGTCTTCGCCTCAATTTGCCGTATCCGCTCGCGTGTCACCCCGAGTTCGGCACCGACCTCTTCGAGGGTGCGAGGTCGGTCAAGACCAAGCCCAAATCGCATACGCAGAATTTCACGTTCGCGCTCCCCGAGCGACTCGAGAATCTCGAGAACGCGAACCTCGAGATCGAGATCCTCAACCTGTTTCGCCGGTCCTTCCACGTCGTCTGCGACAAAGTCACCCAATTCGACATCCTCCTCATCACCAACTGGAGAATCGAGGGACAACGGCTCCTGCGACCACCTCAACAATTCTGCGACGCGTTCAACCGGCATCTGCAGTCGATCGGCAAGCTCGAACACGGTCGGTTCCGTTCGGAACTCGTGAATGTACTCACGTCGCGACCGAAGCAAACGATTGAGGTGCTCGACCATGTGAACCGGAATTCGGATTGTTCGGGCCTGGTCGGCGATGCAACGAGTGATTGCCTGTCGGATCCACCAGGTTGCATAGGTCGAGAATTTGAACCCCTTCGAGTAATCAAACTTCTCGACCGCTTTCATCAAACCGAGATTTCCCTCCTGGATGAGATCAAGAAAGAGAACCCCGCGATTGGTGTACCGCTTCGCGATCGACACAACGAGGCGCAGGTTCGCCTGCGTGAGTTCATGTTGGGCCCGCTGACCACGACTCACTCGTCGAACGAGCTGTCGTTCATCTTCGGGCGAAAGCCCGCCGACATCGATCAGTGCTGCGGCCTCGATACCTTCAGCAACTCGGCGAGCGAGCCGGCGTTCCTCCTCGGTCGATAACAAGTCGACTCGACCGATTTCCTGCAAATACATCCGAACACTGTCAGCGGTCGCAACGTCACCCAAATTGGCTGGCTTTTTCCGACGTAATCGCGGTCGTTTTGTCGCTCCGGTCTCATCATCATCAACTGGTCGCCCAGTGCCAGCGATCGGCGTGGACTCCTCGATGCCCTCGGCGTCGTCGACGGCATCTTCGATACGGATACCGACCCGGGCGAGTAGCGAGGCAACCTCAACAAGCACCTCTGGCGAAAGTTCGACATCGCGAAGCGCGAGCGCAACATCCTCAGCGTGAACGACGCCGATTTCGGCGCCGCCACGTATGAGCGCCTGCCAATCACCAATCGCCACGCCCGGCAACGGCGGCGGGGTGTTCGCCAGCGCGTCAGAGTCGCTCATCATCTACCTCTGCCGTGCGGTCGAGCAGCCACCCGAGTAGCCACTCGGCTGCGTCCTCGGCCTGCAACTCGTCTTGAAGATCTTCAACACGGAGCCGAGCCTGAGCATCCATCGCAATACGCTCCGCATCAGCTCCAGCCACAACCCGACGCAACTCACGACGTACCGCAGCCGCAATGAGCACTCGCGCTTCAGCGGTCGCGTCAACGTCAAGGTCAACCACGGCAGCGCCTTCAAGCACGTCTCGAGCATCGTCGGCAACCGATTGCAACGCGGTGTTGAGATCACCATCCGCATCAACCAACGCGCAAAACGCCCGCCGCATGGCAGGGTCAGCGAAGAGCGGCTCGGCGAGCCACGACGCGATTGCGTCCCAGTCGTGAATGAGCACTGATAGCACCGCGAACTCTGCCGAATCACGGGTGGCAGGTCGCCGCCGGGTGACTGCGGACAGTGACCGCGAGATCTGGCCGCCACGTTCTGCAATTGCGACGATGTCTGCCACCGGCAACTCAAGTCGAGCAGCGACTTCGCCGGCATAGAGCTTTCTCACGTTGACATTCGGATGCTCGTTCACCACAGCAAGCGCCCGTTCTGCCGATCGCGCGCGCTGCTCCGGGGTCTGTGCTGGCTGATCGGCAAGGACTCGATTCAATCGAAACGCAAGAAATGGAATTGCGCGCTCGACGGCAAGCGGCAACGACTCCGGGTTCGTTAGCGCGAGGTCACCGGGATCTTTACCGCCAGGCAGTTGCGCAACCGAGACCTCGATTTCGTATTTCCGTTCCCACTCATAGAACCGTTCGGCTGCGCCCTGCCCAGCAGCATCGGCGTCGAACGCAAGCACGACCCGTCTGGCGTAGCGCTTCAATAACTTCACGTGGTCCTCGGTGAATGCGGTTCCGCAGGTCGCCACCGCGGTCGCTACGCCACTTCGGTGAAAGCCGATGACATCGGTGTACCCCTCACACACCACTGCGAGGTTCTGCCGCACAATTTCCGCTTTAGCCCAATTCAATCCGTACAGAATTCGCGACTTTGTGTAAATCGGTGTCTCTGGCGAGTTCTTGTATTTCGCGGGATCATCTGAACCCGGCAGGATTCGACCGCCGACGGCAACAGCATCGCCATTGTCGGTCATGATCGGGAAGACAACTCGGGCCCGT
>JALRBS010000128.1 GCA_023262325.1 Ilumatobacteraceae bacterium
CAAACGGCAACGGCAATGGCAATGGCAATGGCAATGGCAATGGCAGCGTCGGTAATGGAAACGGCAACTCAGGAAACAACAGCTCGAACAGCAGGTCTCAAACGAACGGTTCGTAGCCGGTGCCGCGGCTGCGAAGCCGCAGTCTGCTTCAATCGAATCCATGGCTCGTTCGAACCAAGTTCTCATTGCCAGCGTCAACGTCAACGGCATCCGCGCCGCCGATCGAAACGGAATGACAAGTTGGATCGCCGAGCGCAAGGCTGACATCGTCACCCTTCAGGAAGTGCGCGCCGAAGACGCAATATTTCACGAGCATGCAGACCGTCTGTGGGGCGCGAAGTGGAATCGTGCTCACGCAGAAAGCGAACAGAAAGGGCGAGCGGGAGTCGCAATCATCTCGCGCCACCCACTCGTCGAGCCGCACATTGATCTCGGTCCACAAGCGACCCGTTTCGATCGCACGGGACGATGGGTTGAGGCAAGCGTCAGTCTCAATGGTCTGGACGCTCCCCTCACAGTGATCTCTGCGTACGTCCACACCGGTGATGCCGACGATGCAGGACGAATGGAAGAGAAGTTGTCGTTCTTCTCCGCAATGACGGACCGAATGGAGCAGGTGCGAGCAACTGGCCGACACGTCGTCCTCACCGGAGACCTGAACGTGGGGCACACTGAACGCGACATCAAAAACTGGAAGGGCAACCGAGGAAAAGCAGGCTTTCTTGAGGTTGAGCGCGCTTGGTTCGACACCTGGTTCAACGACCTCGGATGGGTTGACGTCGCTCGATCGCTCGCCGGTGATTCCGACGGCCCCTACACATGGTGGAGTTTTCGCGGGCAGGCCTTCGACAAGAACGTTGGCTGGCGAATCGATTATCAAGTTGCAACACCCGAGTTCGCCGCACTCGCGAACTCGAGCTCGGTCGATCGTGCCCCGAGTTATGCCGAGCGGTGGAGCGACCACGCGCCACTTGTCGTCACCTATAAGTGGTAATCAGATTCGCTCGAGTTCACCGCCATCAAACAGCGCCGTAATTGCGAACTCATCGCTATCGGCCTGCATCTGTGCGTCATCCGGAATATCGCCTATATGCGCAGATGCAGCTGCGTCGAGCACGAGTGGAAGCGCATTCGCGTCGCTCGTTGAGTTCAGAAAAAGACCTTCCCGTCCGAGTACGTACCGCACTGCCCGGTCGATGGCCGCCGCGTCTCGTAGTGGTTCGTACCACGAATATCTCGGACCTTCGTAGCCCGAGGCCCAGCGTCCGCGAGCAATCGATTTGATCGTCTGAACGGCAACGCCTCGAGTTGCGCAAAGGTCAAGAAGGTCATTCACATCGGCCTCATACGCCGCCGACTGCATGAGCGAGAAGTTGAGTGGAAACAGCACACTGTCGAAGTCGAATTCCCTCAGGCTTCTGAGATGCATTGCCGGAATGCGCAACCCATGGCCGGTGATTCCAACGTGTCGCACGAGACCTTCGTCGCGTGCTGCTGCGAGTGCTGCTACTGCACCATCAGCACTGAACGCCGTCTGCCATTCGTCGGGCTCCACCAAGTTGTGTAACTGAATAAGGTCAAGCTGATCGACACCAAGGCGACGAAGTGAATCTTCAAGACCCTCGCGCGCGAGTCGTCCATTTCGTTCACGTGTTTTCGATGCGAGAAAGACCCGGCTGCGATATTCACTGAGCCACGGACGCATCGCTTCTTCGGCCCGCCCATACGACCACGCCGTGTCGAGGTGGTTCACGCCCGCAGCAACAACGAGTTCAAGAGTTGCGTACGCACGTTCATCACTCATCGCTCCGAGCGCCGCCGCACCAAAAATCACTCGAGACGAAAGGTGGCCAGTACGTCCGAATGGTGCTTGCTCGATCATCACATCACCTTATTCACCCGACGATGTGAGCAACCGTGCGACCCACTCCGCCGCCGCCGGAACAGCAACCGAAAGTCGTTCACTAGCCGACGCAAGATTCGCGAGGAACTGGTCACCTGTCGGCGTTGGGTGATCAACGAGATCGGTGATTGTCTTCACCGCAACAAACGGAGTTTTCGACAACTCACACACCCATGCGACAGCGGCCGCCTCCATCTCTTTCACCTCGCCGTTGAGGCTCACGATGAGATCGCGATCCGTCGGGCTTTCGTCGAGCGAATTTCCAGTTGTCACCACGCCGCACCGTGCACCGATCGCGGCGGCAAGTTGTTCCGAGTACTCCCACACTGCATGACGGCCAATGCCGTAGTCGCGTAAACGAGCAATGTCGATTCGACGATCATGTCGCACAACATGTGGCCATCCGACGTAGAGGTCACCTACTGAAGCACCCGACCGTTGCCACCCTCCAGCGGTGCCAGCCGAGATGACGACGTCCGGGCTGAATGCTGCGACAACGGCGTTCGTGCACAACACGGCAGGTTCGGTGCCGATGAGATCGACACCATGTCGATCATCGACTCCATTGATCGCAATAACAAGACGGTACGAATCACACTCGCGGACCCACCACCGATATGGCATGGGCGCCGGCGAGTCCACCTCTTTCGCCTCCACAGCCTCAACAACGAGTCGCGCCTCGGCGCGCATTGCCATGACGACCGCAATAGTAGGTCTCAACTTCGACATCTCACTTCGACCTCAATACAACAACCGCGACGGCCGTCTGAGACTGTTGCATGACCGACCGCGCCGTGTGACCAAGGAACGCCGCGCCCCCGACATCTTTGGACTCGGCACCAAGCAAGATGAGATCGCAGAAGTGTGCTTCGGTCGCTTCGAGTATCGCTTCCGACCGAGAGTGGTGACTTGAGAAAATTCGATCGCATCGAACATCGGCTTCGACCGCACGTTGTTCAACCGCCTCAATGAGTCGTTCGCCGACTGGATCGGCGTAGGAGCCGACGAGTCGTTCGTAGGTTCTGAACGTCGATCGAATGATGCGACGAACCTGGGTCGGTGCCTCTTGAGGATTGACATGGAGCAGTTTGATGACCGCACCACTCGTTGCCGCGTAGGCGATCGCAACCTCGGCCGCAGCCCGCGACGCCCTTGTCGCCGAAACTGGTAGCAACACCCGTCGAAACGGTGCCCCAACGATGTCTCCAGCTGCTTGTTCGCCGGTTGCTCTCACAAGCAAGGCTGGAACTTCGGACTCCTCCAGAATCGATGTCGTCACCGCGCTCTCATCTGGCCACACACCTCCCGAAGGCAAACTCGCAACGAGTAGGTCATACCCAAGTCGCACCTCGCGGTCGATCACTTCTGAAGGATCGCCATCGGCGCGGCGAATCGTGACCACGCGATCCCCAAATCGAGGTTTCACACGATCGGTGAGGTCGTCGTTTTCACCGCCGAAGTCGAGCACGGTCACCGTCGTCTCGACAGGGAAAGAAAACCGTATGAGGCCTGCGGCAGGGCCGCACGTACCGAGGTCACTCGTCGGCATGAGAAGGTGCCCAGTTCGAATAATGAGATTTCCAGCAAGTTGTTCCTCGCGCTTTAACCGTGCCTGCTCCTCGCTCGATCCTGCCCACCCTCGAACGAGAAGTCGAATGCCAGGAGGCGCAACGACCGACGTTGCGATCGCCATGACCACAACGACGATGTAGGTTTCCGAACTGAATACGTGAAGGTCGAGTCCGACCGTTGCGATGATGATGCCGAGAGCGCCGCGAGCATTCAACGCAACTCCTAATGTGATTCCTTCTCGGTGCTGAAGCCCGGCGAGGCGTGCACCAGCCCAACTTCCACCCAGTTTTGACACTGTGGCGACTGCGAACAGCACGATCGACCACAACACAATTTGACCGTCGGCGAGCAACGAAATATCGACACGCAATCCTGCGGTCGCAAAGAAGATCGGTGCAAGAAGCGATGACGTCAACGTCTCGATCTGTTCCTCAACGTCGTGCCGCGTGAATCGACTCCTCCCGAGCAGAATTCCCCCGATAAACGCTCCGAGAACCGCCTCCACCCCAAGCGCTTGCGTAATGGCACCAAGCCCCACCGTCATCGCAATACACATCGTCACCCAGCCGCCGATGCCAACGCCCCAGTCACGCAAGGACCGCAGCACGGTGTCGACCACGCGCTGACCGAGCGCTGCCGCGATCGCGATGAACACGATGAGCCCAAGAAGCGTGGTGAGGAACTCAGAGAGAACGAATCGCCCGGTCGAAACCAGCCCCGCAATGAGCCCCAAGACAACCCATCCAATGACGTCGTTCGCCATGCCGGCAGCGATCGTGAGTTGACCAAAGTTACGTCGCAGGAGACGAAGTTCAGCGAGGATGACCGCGATCACCGGCAACGATGAAATTGTCAACCCAGTCGCCAAGAACAAACTAAAGATCACCCGATCCTCGCCCGAAACGAGGAATCGCGACGGAATCACAGAACCAACGGCAGCACCTAACGCGAATGGCACAACGAGCGAACCAATACTGACGAGCACCGCGGCTCTGCCGAGCCGACCGATCAGCGCGAGATCGGTTTCGAAGCCGGTGGCGACGAGTAACAGCATCACCCCGAGCCAGCCGACGGTGAAGAGCATCCCCGACTGAACCGCATCGGCAGGGAACAACCAATCAAACGCCCCCGGCAACACTCGACCAAACACCGATGGCCCGAGAAGAACGCCTGCCGCGAGCTCACCGACAACCGAAGGCTGGCCGACCTTTCGGCATGCCTGACCGAGCAGTCGAGCAAGGGTCAGCAAGACTGCGAGTTGCACCAAAAACACGAGAATTTGGTGTTCTGAGGGAGGAACGAAGTTCATCAACTTCGCACTCACCGTAGCCGACGAAGGTCACACCAACTTTCAGATGCCTTCCTCTGGTGGATCGATAGCGTCAATGGTTCATCCTGAGAACTATCCGCATGAATAACAACCAATTTCGCGACAACATTTACGAACTCGCCACGAACCTGCGGTGGTCGTGGCACCTGCCCACCGAACATCTGCTTCGACGACTGCGTACGTCCGGAACGAATGTGCACCCTCTGCGTGCGCTCGACACACTCACTGCGGACGACTGGAGCACTCTCGAACGTGACGTCGAGTTTGTCGAGAGCGTCGACGATGCACACGAAGAACTCTCGACATACGTAGGGAAGCACCTCGTCGAGGCACCCGACGTCGTCTACCTTTCACCCGAATTTGGCATTTCAGATCTCGTCCCACAGTATTCAGGCGGTCTCGGAATTCTTGCGGGAGATCACCTCAAGGCCGCCAGCGACGCAAATCTCTCACTCGGTGCAGTCGGCCTGTTGTATCGTCAGGGATTCTTTCGACAAGACGTCGTCGACGGACGTCAACACGAGCGATACGAGGTGCACGAACCCGTAAGCCTCGGAGCGATCGACACAGGCGTTGTCGTCGATGTGCCAATCGCTTCACGCACCGTCGCAGCACGCGTCTGGAAATTCCACGTCGGTCGCGTCGTGCTCCTTGCACTCGATACCGACGTCATCGGAAACACCGACGGCGACCGCAACATCACCGACCGGCTGTATTCCGGAGACAAGACGCATCGACTCGAACAAGAACTCATCCTCGGCATCGGTGGAGTGAAGGCAGTGCAGGCCCTCGGTTGGAGTCCTAAGGTCCACCACCTCAATGAGGGGCACGCTGGTTTCCTTGCCTTCGAACTCATCGACGCAGCGATGCGTGCGGGAGCGAGTTCGCTTGCTCGTGCGGTTGCGTCGATTCGTGAACACATCATGTTCACCACGCACACGCCGGTTCCAGCAGGAATTGATCGGTTCGATCGGTCACTGATCGAGCCGTACCTCACACCGTGGAGCAAGCGGTGGGATGTACCGATCGATGAGGTGTTGGCGCTCGGACGCGACCCGGACTCGGGCACCGCGGTCTTCAACATGGCGGTCCTGTGCCTCGGCGTGGCCTCCGCGGCGAATGGTGTGTCCGAGCTTCACGGCGAGGTGAGCCGGCAACTCTTCGAGAATGTCGAAACGACTGCGAAGATTGGGCACGTAACAAACGGTGTACACGCTCGCACGTGGGTGAGCGAGCAACTTCAATCACTCTTTGACGCCAACCTCGGTGACGGATGGGATATCGGGGACGCCGTTGCGTGGGCGAAGGTTGACACATTGAGCGACGCCGACGTGCGCATGCACCGCCATTTGGCTCAGCGACCCCTCGCCGAGCTGCTCAGCACCTATGGTGCCGAACTTGACCCGGATGCGCTCGTCGTTGGTTTCGCGCGCCGGTTTGCAACTTACAAGCGAGCAACGCTGATGCTTCGACAGCGTGATCGTTTGGTCAACTTGCTTGTCGATGATGAACGCCCAATTCATTTTGTCTTTGCAGGAAAGGCACATCCGGCAGATGGTGAAGGCAAACAACTGCTCGCTGACATCGTGAATTTCTCACAGTCGACCGATGCACACGGACGTTTCACGTTTATTCCTGACTATGACATCGCCGTTGCAAAAGCGATGTATCACGGCAGCGATGTGTGGCTGAACACGCCGGTGCGACCGCATGAGGCATCAGGCACAAGCGGTGAGAAAGCGGCACTCAACGGCGCACTGAACTGTTCAATTCTCGACGGCTGGTGGGCAGAGATGTCCGACAGACACAACGGCTTTGACATTCTTGCGGCGAACCCCGAGTCTGGTTTTGGAGCGGTGAGCGACGCTGCACGAGATGACGTCGAAGCGACCAATACCTTGGAACAGCTCGAACTGATCGTGGCTGAGTTCCACTCCGGTGGCGCCGCACCAAGTGAGGAATGGATCGAACGCATGCGACATGCGTGGCTCACCCTTGGGCCGAAGGTCACCGCCGGGCGCATGGTCGATGACTACGACCGTCTCTACTACCGGCGCTACACAACTCGGTGAATAGCCTGAATCCATGTGGATTCGCCTTCGCCAGATTGCCGTTGCGTGCACCGACCTCAACCTCGTGTCGCGAGACCTCACGTCAGTGCTCGGTCTTGAAGCATGTTTCACCGATCCTGGCGTCAAACAATTTGGATTAAAGAACACCTTGTGGCCGATTGGAACACAGTTTCTCGAATGTGTCACCCCGCTCACATCTGACCTCAACGCCACTGCCGCCGGCAGGTACATCGAGCGCAAGAAAGGTGATACGGGGTACATGGTGATCTGCGAGGTCGACGATGTTGCACGTCGAAAAGCCGTCGTGAATGAACTTGGAATTCGTGTCGCCTTCGACCTCAATTACCCCAAGGAAGGCCACGTCGGCATCCAGCTCCACCCTGGTGACACCGGGGGGTCGTTCCTCGAAATGGACGAAATGACGATGGATGGTGGTGGCGAAGTTGGAGGTCCGTGGTGGCCTGCGGGCCCAAATTGGCAGCCGTACGTTCGCACGGAACGCGTCGACGCGATTTCGGCCGCCACGATCTCGTCACCCGATCCCGTCACGCTCGCAAGTCGCTGGGCGGAAATCACGCAGGTGCCGTTCGATCTCGATGACCACAATCAACCGATTCTCGACTTCGACAACGCACGCCTTCGATTTGTCGAAGAGGAGGACGGCCGCGGTGAGCGACTCAGCGGTATCGACGTTCGATGTTGTGACCGACCGTCGGTTCTTGCGACAGCGGAGACACTCGGGCTACGCATCGACGACGAAACAGTTGCGCTTGCCGGTCTTCATGTGACCTGCATCGAGTAGACGTTTCAGCAGAGTTCGCCAGTCAGCGACACACCGCCTTCGCAGGTGTGGTACGAGATTCCACTCCGCCGACCATCAACATGCACCCATGCAACGCCGACAGTTCGGCCGGCACAGGTATCCGAGTACCAGTAGATCCTCACCGACCCATCAGCGTTGTCGACGCCTTGATTGTCGAACTGCTCAGGGGTGCAGTAACCATCAGCGCCCGAAAGGGACACCTTGAACCGCTCAAACCCCACGGGTCGTCCAGCGACCACAACCTCATACTCGCCGCTGCCCGCGCCAACCTTGACGCCGAGAATTTCGATGAGCGCAAGTTCATCATCCATCGATTCTCCGGTGACTTCAGATGTTGAGGTCGACGGTGCCGTCGTTTCGACGACATCATCCGACGGCATGGTTGTTTCGGGCGAGCGCTCTTCCTCGACCGACGTCGTTGTTGTGGGCGCGGCCTCAATTTCGGTTACCGATTCGGCATCGGTCTCAGTAACCGGCTCCTCGGCAGAGATTTCGGACGACTGCTCGGATGTGGTGGTTGCGTCGACTGACATCTCATCGCTGGCCGAACACGCGACAAGCGCGCAAGCGGCGAGGACCGCAAGCGGTACGCATCGAATCTTCATGCCAAGGAATCTAATACGAGAACAATCTTGATGTCGGTGAATTTCGATCGACAGGATTAGTTGTCAAACAGCTCGCCCATAACGTCGCCGATACGCAGTTCAACCTCACGGGTTTGACCACCCGCTTCGAGGTAGTGCCGCATTGCTGCCTTGGATTCGTCGTCCCTCAGCAGCTGCTGAAACAAGTACGACTCATACCGCAGGCCCTCGACAAGCGGTCGTTCCTGTGCAGCGATCATTGCGTCCTTTGCGCGCTGCACCGCATGGCGCGGAAATGATGCGATTCGTTTCGCAAGATTCATGACGTATGGATCGAGTTCGTTCTGAGGCAACACTCGGTTGAGAAAGCCCCATCGTTCTGCGGTCAGCGCGTCAATATCGATTGCGCCGAACACCACTTCGGCGGCGCGCCCCGCGCCGATTAGTCGTGGGATTCGCTGTGTCCCGCCACCGCCAGGAAGGATTCCGAGCGGCACTTCCATCTGATTCCAGGCGAAGGATTCAAGCGCGCCGAACCGCATGTCACAGGATGCAGCGAGTTCACCGCCGCCACCGCCAACACGACCGGCGATCATTGAAATGGTGACCTTGGGCATCGTCCGATACGTTTCGCACATCCGGTCGAAACCGCCGAGTTCAGGTTCCATCTCAGCGGGTCCGTCGACCGGAAAGTTGAGAATCGCGTTGACATCAAAATGCGCGATAAAAAATTCGGGATTCGAACTGCGGAGCACGACAACACCAACGTCGTCATCCTCAGCGAGTTGAACCGAAACTTTTGCGAGCGATCGAAACAGGATCGAGGTCATCAGGTTGATTGGCGGGTTGTTAATCGTGACCACAGCGACGCCGTCCGCAACGGTGACCTCAAGGCATTCGTAGTCGTACATCAGCCACTTACCTAGGTCGACAATCCAACCCGGTCGAACTCAACAGTGCCACCAACAACCGTCGCATCTACAGATGTTTCACCGATGCCATCTTTGTCATTCGTAAAGATGTCGCGCCCAAGCACAACGAAGTCCGCAAGCATGCCGGGCACGAGCGCACCTTTCGTCGCTTCTTCATACGCAGCAAATGCCGATCCTCGCGTGTACGCGTGCACGGCTTGTTCGACAGTGATCGCCTCGTGCGGAACGAACGGCTCGCCTGCCGATGTCTTTTGATTCACCATGTCATGAATTCCGAGCAGCGGCGCACCGTTAACAACCGGACGGTCACTAGAACCTGGCAACGGAATTCCGCGGTCGAGAAAACTCTTCTGGCGATATGCATCAGGAGTTCGGTGCACTCCGAGCGCACGTTTCATGCCGTCGCCAATCTCCGAGATGAATCGTCCCTGCGGAACAGGAATCACACCAAGGTTCTTCACCTTGTCGAGCAGTCGTTCCTGAAGCACGCCGCAGTGTTCAATGCGATGGCGCGTATTTGCCCGCGGGAAGGAGCGTTGGGCTTCTTCATACGCATCAAGCACCGTCGCAACGGCACGATCACCAATTGCATGAGTGCATACCTGCCAGCCAGACCGATGCGCAGCGATGATCTGTCGGCGCAACTCCTCCGGTTCAGTCTGGAAGAACCCGCAGTTGCATTCGTGGCCCGGCGCTCCGCCTTCGAATGGATCGAACATCGCCGCAGTTCGACCGATGAGCGACCCATCAGAGAAGATCTTGGTGCCGCCAATCCGTAGCCATTCATCGCCGAGACCGGAATGAATGCCACCGTCGAGAGCAAAGAGCGGCTCTTCGTCAGCCGCATGCGCAATGTTGTGCAGGGCCTCGACGGCGATCAACATGTTGACCCGAACGCGAAGCCGGCGAGATCGGCGTGCCTGCATCCATGCAGCGATCTCAACCGGCGAATGTGACACAAGTCCAGCACCAACCCCCGCTTCAGTCGCCGAGGTGACACCCTCGGTGAGATAGTGAGTTGAGGCTTGTTCGATTGCGTCAACGATGCGATTAACGCCGATCGGATACACAAGATCGCGAACCATCGCCTGCGCTTGTTCTTGTACAAGGCCGGTCCGTCGTCCATCCGCATCGACCTCTACTGCGCCACCCGAAGGAACCGGTGTGTCTCGAATGAGTTCGAGCACCGCAGAGTTCACTGCACACATGTGACCAGAGGTGTGCTTCAGCCACACCTTGTGTTGTGGAGCAGCTTCGTCGAGTTCACGTGCCGTTGGGTGTCGACCCTCAGCAAGCTTGTTTTGGTCATAGCCCGAACCGGTCACCCATCCTCCAGGCGGCGTGACCTTCGCACGTTCACGAATCGCGTCGCAGATGTCCACGACTGATCTCATCGGCGGGCTCGAACAATCGACATCGGCGAGGTTCATTCCAAAGAACACCATGTGGTTGTGTGCGTCGTTAAAGCCCGGCACCACACATGACCCCGCGAGATCAACAAGTTGATGTGCCGAGAATTCCTCAGCGAGTGCTGCATCGCCAACGGCAATGATGCGTCCCCCCATCACTGCAATCGTCTCGGCCCGCGGCACACGACTGTCGAGCGTGTACATGTTTCCGTTAACGAAGAGCTGATCAACCTTCATCGCGCGAGTCTTGCAGTTTCAGGCATGGCGCCGAGCGGTGCACCTTCAGATCGACACGTGCTGGCCGTTCGCATCAACCGGATCGGCTGACACATCATCCTCGGTTCCCATGGCCCGTGTCCAGGAGGCGAACTCGAGAAGGATGCCGTCCGGGTCACGAAAATAAAACGACCGGACGAAGACCCCTTCATGGAAGGTGCGCGCAACCTGGTACTCGCTGTCGTCATGATCGAGGACCATAGAAACGTCAACACCGTCATCGATGAGGCGTTGCCGATATTCCTCGAACTTGTCTAAAGGCACATCGAATGCAAGATGGTTCATCGACGCGTGGGCGGAGGTGATATCTGCACGATCTGGCAGATCAGGTGCGTGAGAAATTCCAGGAACGGACGTTTTGGCTCCCGGGAACCAGAAGAACGCGAGACAGTCGTCGTTTCCCATGTCGAAGAAGAAGTGCTGGCCACCGCCCGGCATATCGATGGTCTTGACGAGCGGCATGCCGAGCACGTCCCGATAAAACCTGACGGTTCTCGCCATGTCAGAGGACACGAGCGCGATGTGGTTTACACCGCGGATCTCAAATTTCTCGTTGCGAGCCATTTCGTTTCCTCAATCCCGGGCGAACCGCTGAGCGTCAAATTCAACTGGTGCCGCCACCTCGACAATCGGCTCTTCTCGATCATCGAATTCGAGCCGGAGGGCCTTCGTCATGACGGCGTGCATGAAGTACAGCGAGGTGATGTAGGTGAACTCAAGTATTTCGACATCGGTGAAGTGCTGTCGTAGCTCATCGAATACTGCTTCTGGAACGCGACCGTGTTGGTCGACGAGGTAATCGGTGTACGCAAGCAACACCCGTTCACGCGCATCAAAACATTCGGCGACTTCCCATGCATGAATCGCTGCGATCTTCTCCTCTGGCATGCCAAGACCACGACAACTCTTGCAATGCTGCGAGTAGACGAACTGGCTTCCCGTGAGCCATCCCGCTCGCGTCTGTCCAAGTTCGCGCAGTTGAGGATCGAGCACGCGCTCGGGGCTTCGGTAGAGACCAAATCCCTTCACCGAATGATCAAAAATGTCGGGCGATAACGCGAAGACGGTCCACCAATCGCCTGGAGTGCCGGTCGACGTTCCGGGTGACGCGACTGGATCGCGATCACCAAAGAGGAATCGATAGAGCGGAAGCACACGACGTTCGTCGGCTTCATCACGCGGTACCTGGCGTAGACGTGGCATTGAATCTCCTTAGGCCGGCACGCCGAGACGGTCGTGGACTGCCGGAAGTGCCTGAAGTTCGGGCATGACAGTTCGTGCGAACAGTTTCATCGAGCGATCGGCATCTTCGATCGGCATCCCAGCAAATGAGAACACACCCATGTAGCCATCCATGTACATCTCGTTCTGCAAGGTGATGATCTTCTCGGTCACCTGGTCAGGGGTGCCCCACAATTGCAACCCGACGAAGAACTCAGCCATTTTCTCGGCGCCACCAGGTGCGGTGAGTCGGTCGTACATGAGTCCGTGATGCTCGTAACCAGGGGTGTCCTTGAGGTGCGGTTCGTTGAATTCGTAATGCTCGACGACGGAGTCCCAATACCCACCGATGTATTCGCGGGCGAGGGTCTCGGCGCGATCGGCGCTTTCGTCAACGAAGGTCCATCCGGCACAGTACGGGGGTGGTGGTTCGCTGCCGTTGGCTGCACGATAGACATCTCGATAGTCCTGAAGTTCTTGTCGAACGGCTGACCATGGCTTCTGCGGTATCACGAGGATCCCGACACCAAGTTCCGCCATGATTTTCGCTGAGTCGGGTGAAACGGCTGCGGCGTAGGTTCGACCGCGGAACGTTCGTATCGGGCGAGGTCGAATATCTCGGCGGGCCTGATGTAACAGTTCCCCTTCGTATTCAACCCATCCCTGTTCGAGCGCGGTCAGCACAATTTCGGTCGATTCTTTAAACCGAAGTCGGGCCGTTCCCATCTCGACATCAAAACCCTCAAATTCGACCCGTCCAGTACCGCGTCCCATTCCGAGAATGACTCTGCCGTCCGAAAGATTGTCAAGCATCGAGATTTGTTCAGCAACACGAATCGGGTCGTGCCACGGGAGCACACACACCATCGATCCGAGTTGGATGTGTTCCGTTTTTGCGGCCATGTACGTGAGGAACTGGAACACGTCTGGACACATCGTGTAGTCGGTGAAGTGATGTTCAACACTCCACACCGACTCAAAACCAAGATGTTCGGCCTGAAGCGCGAGACTCAGGTCACGTCGGTACACCTCTTGATCGGGTAACCGTTCACCTGGATTCTGAAAGATGACCGACATTCCAACGTGCATATTCGCCCCCTTCAATCTTTGCGTCATCCCACTGACCCAAGATCACTCCATTCTGACCGAAACGTCGACCTCAAGTGTCAGTTGGGCTGTTGATACGCTCAGGCGATGGGAGTTTCAACCGATACCACGCAAAAAGTTCGTCCACGAATTGACGGTGACCGCCTCTGGCGCACCTTGCACGAACTCGCAGAAATTGGCGCGACGAAAGCCGGTGGCGTCGCTCGGGTGGCACTCACCGATGACGACCGAGCCGGCAGAGATCAGTTCGTTGACTGGGCTCGCGACATCGGGTGCACAATTGACATCGACCGAATCGGCAACATCTTCGCCCGCTACGAGGGAACCGATCCGCATCGGGATCCGATCGTCATCGGCTCACATCTCGATTCACAACCGACCGGCGGAAAGTATGACGGCGCATACGGGGTGATGGTTGGACTCGAAGTCATTCGCGCCTTGCATGACAGTGGCACGCGGCTCGCCTCACC
>JALRBS010000201.1 GCA_023262325.1 Ilumatobacteraceae bacterium
CCGTCCGACATTGAGATCGACCCTGTCGTTGTTGTCACGGAGTCGCTCGCACGCACCTGCGATGCCGTCACTCAAGTCACTGGCCACCCGTTGAAACGGGTTCGAGAGACCGCTGATGTGCGCCAAGGGTTCCACCGACTCGGTCCGGGTGGGGTCATTGTTGAGGTCGTCGAACGGGCTGGTGTGACCGCACCATCGTTGTGGGGGTTTGTGCTGACCGTTCCCGACCTTGATCGTGTGGCGTCTGACGTCGAACGGGTCGGGACCCCCAAGGATGCGGTGCAACCTGGCCGCCGTATTGCAACGGTGCGTTCAGGCGCCGGACTTGGTGTGCCTGTCGCGCTGATGAGTCGCTGAACTGAGCGCACGCAGGATCATCGTTGGTGTGTTGCCTATAGGTGATGCGACCGCCGTCGTGTTCGAGAACTCTGTACCATTTTGAGTATGACAACGCGGCTGGTTGCCGGTCTGTACGCCAGCTTGGTCGTCGTGTCGGTGGCGTGCGGGTCAGCGGAAACAACTCCGAGTTCTCAAGAGTCGGCTACGACGATCGACGTCGACAGCCTGTCCGAAGCAGAATCTGAGGTAGCGACATCAACGACACCGACGACCTCAACGACAACGACCATTCCCGTGTTGCCAGGCGACTGTTCCATTTCGTCCGAACTCGAGGTCGGAGTTGAATCAGACGACGTCTTGTGTCTCGAACGCCACCTTGCAGCCGGCGAATGGTTCGACGAAGTTCCCGACAACGTGTTCGACGAGGCGACGCGCGTTGCGGTGCGAACGTTTCAGGCCTATCGAGACCCATCCGAAGGCGTGATTATCGACGGCATTGCGGGCAAACAAACGATTCAGGTGCTCGGCTTGTGGGTCGATCCACCACCACCCGAGCCGGATCCGGAGACCTGCGCCGATATTGGCAACGCGGCGGTGCTCGATCGGGAGTTTCAGCGAGCGTGGCTGTGCGAGGACGACGAGATCATTCACGTGTTCCCAGTGACGACAGCGTGGGATCAACCGGACCCCGGCGACTACGAGGTCGAGCAACGAAGCCGAAACGCGTCGTCAATTCTGACGGGTTCGTATTCGGAGATGGAATTCTTCGTTGTATTCACATACGGGAAATTTCAGGGCGCGCGTGTCGGCTTCCACTCGGTGCCGATGTACCCCAGCGGCGAATATGTCCAGCCATTGGAGTCGGTTGGCACCCCTGAACTTCATGGTGATTCGAATGGTTGCATTCGGGCCCTCTACGACGATGCAGAACTGGTCTGGGATCACCTCGACTTTGGCGACGTCGTTCGTGTGATCTCGTAGCGAAATCGTCGACCATCGTTATCAGTCGTCGTCGCCACGCTGCTCGGCGAGCCACGCCGAACCTTCAGCACACTCTGCGATGAGCGGACACCATCGGCACGAGGCCTGAGGAAGACGCTGCGGTGATTGACCCTCTGCGAGTTCGACGGCGCGGTGGATTGCGTCAAAGGTGCGACGAACTGCCGCACGCAGTGTTTCGGTCGTCACCGTTTCTGGAACGGCACGACCGGCGTCAAGGTAGAAACTTGCGATGAGCCGCGGGGGAATACCGGTGCGCAAGGTGTCGACGAGTGCGTAGAACCTGAGGTCGTCGGCGTGGTTCGGCCATGACCCGCCTGTTTTGAGATCGATAATGACTTTGCGACTTTCGCCGTTTTCGGCCCGACCGAGTGTGAGGTCGCTCTTTCCTCCGAGAATGATTCCGCCCGCTTCGGGCCACCGTATGGATGATTCGGCAACCGGGATGAAGCGTTGCGACAACGGCGGGAAACTCTCGGTGAACTTGACGACCCTGTCGGTTGCCGCGTTCGTGAGATCGGCTCGATCAGCATCGCTCAGGCCGGCGAGAAAGTCGCCGAGGTCATTTGGCTTTTCGCTGAGACGAGCGATCGCCTCGTCGACGAGCACCGACGGTAACGGCTCTCCGCGCCACCCGATGAGAAGTTCGATCGCACGATGCGCAACCGTTCCGGTGGTCGTCCCGATGTTCGGGACAAATTTCGCGCGATGAAGATGATGATCTTCGCAACCGAGGATTGAACTGATGAATGTCTTGTTGACAAAGAGTGAGTCAACACCGACGGTCTCGAGTCGATGGGTGAACATCTCGAGGGCGTCATTGACTTCGTCGATGAGATGATCGATTGCCGCGCGATCGAACACGGTTGGGGTTGGTGGGCGACGAAGAAGATCGAGGGTGCGCTGCTGTGTGGGGTTGAGCGCGGGGGTCACCTCGGGATCGGTCACCTCTCGAACGTAGCCGAGGGGTGTCGCTGTCGTGGTTCGTCACATCGTTGCAGCGCCGGTGTGACACCCCACTGGCACGATGGAGATATGCGAAATGCCGACGATGCTCCCCGATCGATTGCGATCGATTTGGCGTCGACCGTTCGGGTCATCACTCGCTCGCTCAGGTCGCTTGGTCTTGGTGCACCCGGCTTTCGTTCACCACCTCGTCTGGTCGGCGTCGATCGTTCGATTCGGCGACGCAATTCGGGGTCGGCCGAGCATTGCGTGGTGTCGGTGAGGGTTCGAGGGCGTCCGTGGTCTGCGGTGGTTGCTGACCTCGTCGAAGGTGCGGTCGTCGCGAACGAGTTGATGTCGCCCGAGGCGGATCGTGTGAGGCACGCGCTGTGGGAGGCGCTCGACGCCGATCAGTCGGCAGTCGAGATCCCTGATCGACGCGTTGCCTGAGCGACTCCGGGTGTCCACGACCTATCGTTGAGTCGTTGCCCGGGTGGTGGAATTGGCAGACACGGGGGGCTTAAACCCCCCTGGCTCGAAAGAGCCGTGCGGGTTCGAGTCCCGCCCCGGGCACTCAGTTTTCGGTGCGCTGTTGCCGAAGCGCAGTGCGCCGAACCTTGCCGGCATCGTCTCGCAACGGTTCATCGACATATTCGACCGAGCGTGGCAACTTGTATTTGGCAAGTCGTTCCGCAGCGAAGATGAGCAGCTCGTCAACCGAAACTCGTTGTGGGTCGGCCTCGACGATGGCGTGCACGCTATTTCCGCGGTCCTCATCGGGCAGTCCGATGACAACGACCGATTTCACTTCGGGGTGTTCTTGTAACGCGGACTCGACCTCAGCGGGGTACACGTTGGAGCCGCCGGTCAGAATCATGTCGGCGAGACGGTCGCCGAGGTAGAGGTAGCCGTCGGCGTCGAACCACCCCATATCGCCAAGTGACTCCCATCCGCCATCGAGTTGTTTCGCATTCGCTCCCAAATACGTGTACGTGGGAGTGTCTCGATGGCTCGAACGCATCCACACTTCACCTTGTTCGCCTGGAGGCAACTCGTTGCCATCCGCATCGCATACTTTGATTTCGCCAGTTTCGACGCGACCAACCGACCCGCGATGTGCCAGCCACTCGGTGCCAGTAATCGTTGTGACCGCCTGCGCCTCGGTGCCTGCGTAGAGTTCGACGATTCGTTCAGGACCAAGCCAGTCGATCCATGCTTGCTTGAGCCATTGCGGGCAGGGTTCGGCAAGGTGCCACAACACTCGAAGGCTCGACAGGTCGTAGGCGAGTCGAACCTCATCGTCGAGACGAAGAATGCGTTTCATCATCGTTGGCACCATGTACACGACATCGGCTGAATGTTCCTCGATTGCGGCGAGTGTCGCCTCCGCGTCAAATCGTTCGAGCAGCACGACCGTTGACCCGCAGAGCAGCGCCTGGCAGGACCAGACGGCGGGGCCGTTGTGGTAGAGCGGCCCCGGCATGACGAGACATCCGTCGACTCGCATTTTCATTGCCGGGTCGGCGTCGGTATCAACGATCGCCGGGTCGCCAGAGACAATGAGTTTTGGTCGACCAGTCGACCCGCCAGAGGTCGGCGCCTTCCACGCTGGCGATATTGCATCGGGGAGTGGGGCATCAGACACGTCGTCTGAAGGCACATATCCCTTCGGTATGCAGTGCACGCCCTCGGGAAGCATTGCGCTCATCTCCGAACCCGGCTCCACGCCGAAGACGACCTTTGGTGATGCCAATTCGACGATGGCAGCGAGTTCACGCGGCGGCAACTTTGCTGATACCGGCTGCGGTGTCGCGCCAAGTTTCCAAATCGCGACGTAGGCAACGAACCAATCGATCGAGTTGGGGAGCGCCACCGTGACGAAATCGCCATGGCCGACGCCACGGGCTGCGAGGTCACGAGCGAGTCGATTGCCGGCGCGTTCGAGGTCGCCTCGGCTCATCGATCGTCCCGAACAGACGATTGCTGGTCGATCTGGTTTCGCTTCAGCGAGGTTGCTCAAACGTTGTGGAAACGAGATGAGTGGCATCGGCCTGTTTGTAGCAGGGCTCCGAGGCGCGCAACGAGTGCGGCGGTTCGCAAGACGACCACCCGGTGCGTGCGGCGACAGGCGTGAAACCGTTGAGCACGGTGTTCGTTTGCCGGACCTTCGGCTTTGTCGCCACCGAAGGCTCGGTAACCTCACAACGACTTGTCGACCGTGAAAGGACAGCCATGCCGAACTCGATTGATGCCGCATCGATCGCACAAATGTTTGACGACGCGCACACTGCTCGCACGTTCACAGACGAGCCCGTGACGATTGATGACCTGAACTCGATCTACGAATTCACGAAGTGGGCGCCGACGACAATGAATATCCAGCCGCTGCGACTCATCGTTGCCGAATCCGATGACGCAAAGCAGATGGTGCTCGATCACCTCGGTGGCACCAACCGCGAACAGGCCGAAAAGGCGCCGCTACTCACAGTGGTCTGTGCCGAGACCGCATTTCACGAAACGCTCGTCGAACTCGTACCGCATATTCCGAACGCCCGCGAATTCTTTCTTGACGACGACAAACGCATCGCGACGGCACGGCACCAGACGTGGTTGCAGTCGGGGTACCTCATTCTCGGCATTCGAGCGCTCGGGCTCGGTTGCGGTCCAATGCTCGGCTACGACGCGCCCGGCCTCGACGCAGCGATGTTCGCGGCCACGACGCTCGTATCGACGATGGTGATGACGATCGGAGTGCCCGACCCGGCCGGCTACCGCGACCGACTCCCGCGTCTCGATATGAGTGACGCAATCTTGCGGCGTTAGTGTCCGAAGTATCGGGACATTGACGTCGGGGGACGTCACCGAGTTCGAGGGGGAATGAAGAGTGGGCAAGTGGAACTATGCCGATATCTGGGAACGTGTCGCTGACGGTATTCCCGAAGCCGACTGCCTGATTCACGGTGACCGGCACCTCACTTGGGGCGAGGTCGATCGTCGTGCCGATGGCGTCGCCCAGTACCTCATCGACTCGGGTATGGAACGCCAGCAAGCGGTCGCGCAGTACCTCTACAACGGTCCCGAATACATGGAGTCAATGTTCGCCGCGTTCAAAGCCGCGTACGTGCCAGTGAACACGAACTATCGCTACACCGCCGAAGAACTCACGTACCTGTGGGATAACGCCGATGCCGGCGCCGTCGTCTTTCACGGAACCTTTGCCGAACGAATCGACGCGATCCGAAACTCGCTGCCGAAGATCAAAGTGTGGCTATGGGTCGATGACGGCAGCGGACCGTGTCCCGACTGGGCCGTGTCGTACGAGAGCGTTGCGATGAGCGGTGCCGGGCGTGTCAGCCCGCCATGGGGTCGAAGCGGCGATGACCTCAACATGTTGTACACCGGCGGCACCACTGGCATGCCGAAGGGTGTGATGTGGCGTCAGGACGACCTCGCCGTCATTCTCTCCGGTGCTCTCGCGGCGCCACTTCCCGACGATGGAAGCGCAGCTGACCTCACGTTCAGCGCACCCGGGCCACGATTCTGTCCAGCCTGTCCACAAATGCACGGAACCGGCAACTTCCCGGGGCTGAGCGCGCTCGCGACCGGTGGTTCAATCGTCACACTCACCCAACGAACCTTTGATGCCGCTGAACTGCTCGACACCATCGAGCGCGAAGGTGTCAACCTCATGTCGATGGTCGGTGACGCGTTCGGTAAACCAATCCTTCGGGCCCTCGACACCGAACCCGATCGATGGAATCTCTCCTCGCTCCTTGCGATCACTTCCTCGGGGGTGATGTGGTCTGAAGAAGTCAAACAAGGGCTCCTGCGACACCACGGCGCCATGGTGCTCAACGACGCCTTCTCGTCGTCTGAGGCGCTCGGCATGGGCACATCGCAATCGGGTGGAGGCACCACCGCGAAAACCGCTCGCTTTCAACTCGGAGAACACTGCGTCGTCATCGACGAGGACGGCAACATTCTGAAGCCCGGTGGACGGCCGCAGGGTCGGCTCGCCGTCGGCGGGCGACAACCGCTCGGGTATTACAAGGACGAAGAAAAAACGGCGAAAACCTTCCTCATCATTGAAGGTAAGCGATATTCCTGCCCCGGCGACTTCGCGATCGTCGAAGACGACGGATCGATCACTCTGCTCGGTCGCGGCTCGGTCTGCATCAACACCGGGGGAGAGAAAGTCTTCCCAGAAGAAGTTGAAGAAGCGTTGAAGACACACCCGACCGTGCTTGACGCGGTCGCCGTCGGTGTGCCCGACGAAAAGTTTGGTGAGGCGGTCACCGCCGTCATCGAACCGCGCGACGGCGCCACCATCGACGGATCGGCGCTCATCGCACATGTGAAACAAACGCTCGCCGGCTTCAAGGCGCCGAAGCACGTCGTCGTCGTCGACACCATCGG
>JALRBS010000015.1 GCA_023262325.1 Ilumatobacteraceae bacterium
GCCGTGATGGACGACGAGGGGTACGTCAACATCACTGGGCGTATCAAGGACCTCATCATTCGTGGCGGCGAAAACATCTCGCCTCGTGAAATTGAGGAATTCCTCTACACCCACCCCGACATCATCGACGTGCAAGTTGTCGGTGTACCTGACCAGCGCTTCGGCGAAGAAGTCTGTGCGTTTGTGCAAGCGCGAAGTGGGGCCGTCGTCGACACCGATGTGGTTCGAGAGTTCTGCCAAGGAAAGATCGCTCACTTCAAAGTGCCCCGTTATGTGCTCAGCATCGACGACTTCCCGATGACCGTGACTGGAAAGATTCAGAAGTATTTGCTTCGCGAGGCAGCCGTCGAACGGCTACAACTCACCGGATTCGGCGACACCGCTTAGGACGAGGGACGGCTAGATTCCACCCGTCGCCGCTCACACCCGTTTCGTCTCACCGCTTCTCGCTCAGGCAAGATTGCCTGGAACAGCTACACGAGGCGGGTGAACGCGATGTCGGAATGGGGAACTGCACAATTTGTCGGCGATGTTGCGATCGCTCCGGTTTTCGACGGACAGGCATTCGAGAACCCACGCGAAGTACTGCTGCGACCGACTTTCGAGGGTGACCCTTGGGCTCACCACAGCCACCTCCTGAACGCAGAGGGTCAACTCGAATTGACGATGGGCGCCTATCTCATTCGCACGGGCGATCGCCTCATGCTCATCGACGCCGGTGTCGGCATGATCGACAACGGCCAATTTAAAGGCGGTGGCTTACTTACCAGCCTCCTCGAACTCGGCGTCGAACCGGCTGATGTCACTGATGTGATCCTCACCCACCTTCACTTTGACCACGTCGGGTGGGCGACTCGAAAAGGTGAGATCGTGTTCCCGAACGCGACGTATCGATGTCACTCGGCAGACTGGCACCACTTTGTCGAGCGCGACGGTGCCGACGCGGGGGCGATCAAAAAGTTGTCACCGATCACCCCGCAACTCGAACTTTTTGATAACGATCACACCGTTGCCTCTGGGGTCGATCTGCGTCACGCGCCCGGGCACACTCCGGGTTCGGTCATCGTCATCGTTTCGAGCGGCACCGATCGGGCGATGCTCATCGGCGATATCGCCCACTGCCCTGCCGAGCTAACCGAGAACGACTGGGAAGCGGTGTTCGATGTAGATCGAGATCTCGCCCGTCGCACGCGCGAAGCACTTGCAGCGGAACTCGAAGGGTCAACCACGCTCGTTGGTGCAGCGCACTTCCCTGGGCTGCAATTCGGACGCCTGCTTACCGGCGAGGGGCAACGATCGTGGGTGCTCGGCTGAGGTGAGCGTCGATTTATCAACCGTTGGTGAGGTGTTGCACATCTCGCTGGATCGTGCCGAACGTCGAAACGCGCTCGACATTCAACATTGCCGTGACCTCGAACAGGCGGTTCGCAACGCAGGCGACAGCCGCGCCATTCTGCTGAGTGGGGTCGGTCCTTCGTTCTGTTCGGGCGCGGATTTCGATGTTGTGACGACGGTTGAGTTTCGCACTGCGCTCTACTCGATGCTCGATGCCATCACCAATTGTCCGGTTCCGACCATCGTGTACGCGCATGGACATGCGATCGGGGGCGGATTGCAACTCGCGCTGGCAGCTGACCTTCGAGTGGCTCATCCTGAAACGGTGTTCGCCGTCCCCACCGCACGAATCGGGCTCGCCGTCGACCCCTGGACAATCACTCGCCTCATTCACCTCGCCGGCGGCGGACCTGCTCGCTCAATGCTGCTCACCTGCGACTCGCTCGACGCCGAACGCGGCTATCAGCTCGGGCTCATCGACCGACTCGGCAACAGCGACGACGCAATGGAGCTCGCCGCGCATATTTCGCGTCTCGCCCCCCTCACGATGAGGTACATCAAGCAAGCGGCGAACGAATCGTTCGATTTCGTCTCAACGCCTGAGGTGCGTGCGTCGTTCGAGGCCTGCTGGTCAAGCAACGACATGCAAGAAGGTCTGCGCGCCCGAATTGAAAAGCGACCTGCGAGATTCGAAGGTTCCTGACGTAGGTCCTAATAGCGATCGGTGCAACTTGCCGAACTACGAGGCGTCCGCTGTCCACACCTGACGAACAAGACCGTTGTCGGTTTGCGCCATCACGGTTGCACGCATGGGACGAAGTTCGGCGATTACCCAGTCATCACTGGTTTCGTCTTCGTAGAACATCGACAGATCAAACGGGAACAAGCCGTCGTTCCACAGTCGAGACTTGAGTTGTTGGTCATTCGTCAACGAGACTTCGGCCCAGACGTACGTTTCTGCCCCGTTCCCCTGCCACATCAGCGCGCAGTGCGGATTCGTCAACAAATTCTGGTGTTTTCCAGAGCCAACTCGCATCGTGAACACGAGTCCCTCTCCGTCGACGACGGCGAACACCGTCGAAACATGCGGGACCCCACTTGCGCTCGCGGTCGACAAATGACCCGGACCCGTTCCCGTAATTGCGCCCCTCACTTCAACCCACGAAATGTGTTGCATCGCTCACCTCGAGCGCGAATGATACGCCGGCAACAACTGCGCTCCGCCCGAGTCGTCAGGCCGATGGATTCGTCATCGGAAGATCATCTCGTGTTGACCATTCCATGAGGCTGCCGTCGTAGACACGAATTCCAGTTTCGCCAAGAAGCGTGAGTGCGAATGCGACAACGGTTGCGGCGATTGCACCACCGCAATAGGCAATTGTCGACTTACCGCCGCGAACCGAAGAAAGGCGCTCCGCGAGTTCGCCGTTCGACGGAAACAGCGCAGTTTCGGCATCGATCAGGTTCAAGTACGGCATGTTGACCGCACCGCTGATGTGACCTCGCCGCGGGCCGTAACCCGGTTCAAGACCGTTGAAATTTTCTGACGAGAGCGCATCAATAAGACAGGTCGAGCCGTCGCCGACTGCGTCGATCACGTCATCAATGAGCGCTCGTCCGTGAAGTCCGGTTTCGCTGACAACGATGTCCGATGGTTCGACAGCCACGTCTCCGGTCTCGAGCGGGTGACCGGCAGCGATCCACGACTCGAGTCCGCCTCGGAGCACAGCCACGTTGAGACCCATGTGATGCAGGGTCCAAAACGCGCGCGTGCACCACATCGTCCCCGAGTCGATTCCAGCGCGAGGCGTGGACGCTGCGATGACGATTCGGTCGCCGTCGTGCACGCCAGCGGCCCGCAGAGAAGACGTGACCTCCTCAGTGCTTGGCCACATCCAGGGAAGCATTTCACTCTTCGCAGACAACACGCCTTTGGCGGAGCCCACATCGAAAGAGACCGAACCGGGGATATGCCCGACCTCAAAACAGGTCGAGCGCGCCGTGTTACTGAGTTCTCGCGTGAGCCTGGTTGTCACATCAAGAATTGCGACACCGGCGGTTCCGGCGATGTCGGCAAGTTCATCAACCTCGATGAGCATCGACGAACGAAGATCCTGTGTTGCCATCAGGTCACTGTAAACCGTGCCCGGCGCCACCATCCAGTGGCACCGCTGCACCGGTAATGAACCTCGCCGAATCGGAGCACAAAAAGGCGGCGACGCGTCCGAAGTCGTCTGCCTCGCCAAATACACCTGCCGGAATCGTTGCGAGCACCTCGGTCGGGTCGTCATACAGCGCCGTGACTCGTGCCGTCCGATGCAATCCGGGCTGCAACGAATTCACCGTGACCCCATCGCCGGCAACTTCACGGGCCAACGTTTTCAGGAACCCGGTGAGTCCCGCTCGCGCCGTGTTCGAGAGAATGAGATTGGGGTTGGGCTCGCGCACGGTGATCGATGTGATGGCGACGACGCGCCCCCAGCCGCGCTTACGCATCGCTGGAATCGTTGCCTGACACATCGCAATCGTTGAGAGCAGATTGAGTTCGAGCGCCGGCATGTACGCATCAAGTTCGGTCGATTCGAATCCCCCCGGTGACGGTCCGCCGGCGTTCGCAATGAGAATGTCAACACCGCCCATTAGTTGCTCTGCTACTCGCACCATCGTCGAAACTGACGCAATGTCGGCAACGTCGGCAGCCAAGGTGTGGACTGTTGCGGTCGGCACGGAATCGAGCAGGTTGGCTTTTGCCTTGTCGAGCCGATCTTCCGACCGCGACACGATCGTGACCTCAACCCCTTCCGCAATGAGTGCTGCTGCCGTTCCGAAACCAAGGCCTGAGGACGCACCCGTCACCAGCGCTCGACGACCACTCAGTCCGAGATCCATCTCAGGAGTCCCACTCGAATTGAACCGCAGCGCGTTCACTCACGACGTGGGCCGTGCGTGCGATCACCTCTTTGTGAATGGGATGGTCACGGTAGGCGAGATAGCCGTCGACGCTGGCAAAGTCAGCGGTTACGACGTAGTCGAAATTTCCTGCATTTACACCAAGGTCGAAGCCGTGCCGAAATGCCACGATTTCCTCAATCTTTGGTGCCATCTCGGTCAAGCCGTTCGAGAACGCATCAATGTCAGCGCGTTGTGCATTCACATCGAACCGAAACATCACGGTATGTCGAATCATCGTAGGAACCTTTCATGGCCAGATTGGTGGAGTTAATGGCCAGCGTAGAATGCCGGCACATCGCGTCGAGACACGTGAGTAACCCCTCACAAACGGAGAGAACATGATCTACACGAGCCCGCTTCCCAA
>JALRBS010000148.1 GCA_023262325.1 Ilumatobacteraceae bacterium
GGGGGCGATCCCGACCGTTGGCGTTCACATGCGGAGAAATGGGCAGCGCTCGGATGCACGCATCTGTCGATTGCTACCCACAACGCGGGTGATACCGATGTCGACGGCTATCTGGCGCGAATCGTTGAGTACCGCGAGGCGGTGGCTGGGGTCGTTCAGCTCGCTCGCTGATAGCGACCTGGCGCAACTTCGGTTGCTTCACCGCGCTCAACCATGCGAGCAACATGTAGTTGAGCAGTCCGTTGTTCGATCGAATCGCAAAAGGCGAGTTCAACGTGTGGGCGATAGACGAAACGGTGGGACACCATCTCGGCGATCGTTCGCGGTTCGACAAGGAACTCGAGCATGTTTTTGTGCCGCCGTTCGATTACCGAGTGGTAGTCATCAAGCATCGAGAGAAAGGTTTCGCGACCTTCGATGACACCTTTTTGATGAAAGGTGACGTAAAACGCAGCATCCTCATCTCTCACTTTGAGCAATGAGGATTCGAAGTCATCGAGGCTTGACCAAGTGTCGCCGTAATACGGCCCGAAACCGGTGAGGTCAATGTCGGAGAGAAAGAACACGCCGTCTGAAATGCGAAATCCGGAGTGACCTGCGGTATGCCCCGGGAGGTGCACGGCTTCGACGTCAACCCCACCAAGATTCCAGACGTGTCCATCGTGAAAACCTTCGGCATCGGGTCGAGTAGCAAAGTTGAATTCGGTGATGATCTGCGTCCGAAATTCTTCGCGCGCATCACCGGTGAGTTGGTACGCGTCGAGCATGTGGTTGACATCGCCGAGCACATGCCGATCGGCCTCGTGGACGTGCACACGAGCCTCGGTGAAAAGTCCGGTGCCAGGCAAGTGGTCTTCGTGACCGTGACTTGTGATCATGGCGTCGATCGCAACTGGAGCACCGCCTTTGGCGACGACGGTCACGGACGGGTCGATGATGACTGACTCACCGTCGCCGCGGATAACGACCGAGTTACCCGACGGGTAACCGCCATTCGCGTCGCCAACAAGCACGCTGACGCGCGCAGAGAGTTGTCGTTCATCATCTGCCCAGTCGACAACGCGGGCGGCCATGTCACGAACCGTCCTGTGGCGCGAAGGTGAGACTCGCAGAGTTCATGCAATAACGGTCGCCTGTTGGTGCTGGTCCATCGGGGAAGATGTGTCCAAGGTGCGCATCGCAGGTTGCGCATCGAACCTCAACACGAATCATGCCGTGCGAACGATCTTCGATGAACTTCATGACCGACTCGTCGATTGCTTTGTAAAAACTCGGCCAGCCGCAATGTGCATCGAATTTGGTTGATGAGTCGAACAAGGTGGTGTCGCACACAATGCAGCGGTAGGAGCCGTCTTCGAAGTGGTTCCAGAACTCACCGCTAAATGGTCGCTCCGTGCCGGCGTGCTGTGTGACTTCGTATTGGATGGGGGTCAGTAACGAGCGGAGGGTTTCCTCCGAAGGTCGTATCCACGCGTGCTCTGCTGCCATGACCTAGCCCCGTTTGAGGTCGACGACGGCTCGACCGACCGCACGTCCTTCGAGGATTCCAGTAAGTACCGAGTCGAGATCGTCAAGACCGATGTCGTGCCCGATGTTCCCGAGCCCGCTCGGTTTGAGATCGTCTGCGATCCGGCCCCAGACCTCGCGTCGTCGCCCAATTGGTGTTTGCACTGAGTCGATTCCGTAGAGGGTCACACCGCGCAAAATGAATGGAAGCACAGTCGTTGGAAGGCTGTTGCCGCCCGTAAGTCCGCTTGCCGCAACCGCACCGCCGTAGGCGGTTTGCGCAAGCACGTTGGCGAGCGTCGTGCCACCAACACAATCAATCGCTCCTGCCCACTGCATGCCTTGCAGCGGCTTGCCAGCTTCGGAGAGTGCAGAGCGTTCGATGATGTCTTTTGCACCGAGAGCGGTGAGGAATGCTGCTTCATCGGGCTTACCGGTTGACGCCGCAACTTCGTAGCCGAGTTGCGCCATCATCGCCACTGCGGTCGAGCCGACACCGCCCGTTGCGCCGGTGACAAGAATCTTTCCGTCACTTGGTGTGACGCCATGGTCGAGAAGTGCGAGCACCGAGAGTGCTGCGGTGTACCCGGCGGTACCGATGATCATCGATTCTCGTGTCGTCAGTCCCGCAGGAAGCGGCACGATCCAGTCGGATGGCACCGTCGCGTATTGGGCGTAGCCACCGTGTCGATTGACGCCAAGGTCGTATCCGTGGGCGATGACTTCGGTGCCGGCGGCGAGATCACCAGCATCCTCGAGGAGCACCCCTGCAAGGTCGATACCGGGAACCATCGGGCTGAACCGTGCTACCTTGCCTGCTGGCGTGGATGCAAGCCCGTCTTTGTAATTCACGCTCGACCAGTGGACTTCGATAAGCACACCGTCATCGGCAAGATCTTCGGTTGACATGTCGACGACACCCCGTGCGATGGCATCGCCGGAGGTGTCGGCACGGAAGGCTCGAAACGAGGTCATCTCTGGACGGTAGTTGGCGAGGACGGGTGTCTCGCCAACTCAAGCGACTCGGTGACCGAAATTTATGACTGGCGTAGTGCGCGATCGATGATGACCATCGGATGTTCTGTCGTCACTCCGCCTGCGGCGAGATGCATCGAACAACCCGGATTCGCACTCGCCACACATGTGGGTTTGGCGCGGTCGATCGACGCAATTTTGCGCGACCGAACCTGTGTTGCCATGTCTGGTTCGAAGATGGAATACGCCCCACCTGCTCCACAGCACAGACCATCGTCATCCAGTTCGACGAGTTCGGTGACAAACGGGGCAAGCACCTGACGAGTTGGCAGGTGTGCGCGTTGCACGTGGCGAAGGTGGCATGGGTCTTGGATGGCGAGCCGCATGTCGAGTGGTGTCACCCGTGGCAGCGCATCGAGATGTTGCGCGAGAAATTCTTGCGCGTCGAACACGGTGAGATCCGAGTGTTGTTTGAGGTGTGCGCCGCAGCCTGCGGAGTTGACAACGATGGGAATGTTCGTGTCGAGTGACCCTGGTGTTCTGCGAGCAAGGGCGGTTCCTTGCTCGTGCAGTCCGGCATGGGTGTGGAGCGCGCCGCAGCATGGCCAGTCATCACCGATTGGGGTGACGCCGAGGCCTGCCGCTTCGAGCACTCGTTGTGTCGCATGGTGCACCTCACGTTGCCAGGCATCCATGACGCACCCGGTGAAGAGGTAGACATCGGTGCCTGACGAAACGTGTCGTCGGCGCCGCATTGGTAGAGACGTGGGTAACCCGAGTCGTTTCGGCACGATGTGAAGGCGTTGCGCACCTGCGAGCAGGGTCGAACCGATTCGTAACAGCCGCGGTTTAGTGAGTGGCCATAGCAGTAACGATCGAACGTTTCGTCCGCGTTCGCGGGTGAGGTGCTCGCGGGTTCGCTCGATGAGTTGCCCGTATGGCACGACCGACGGGCACGCCGGCTCGCATCCGAGACATTGGATACAGGTGTCGAAGGCTCGACGAACTTCAGCGGTCAGCGGGGCGTCGTGGAGTTGCACCTCCCGCATGAGAGCGATACGTCCGCGTGGCGAATACGTCTCATCACCGGTGACCCGGTATGTGGGACAACTGCTGAGACAGAGACCGCACTGAACGCAGCTTGCAAGTCGGTCCTCGTCGATACCTAGATCCATCAGTAGACGCTCCTTCCCGGGTTGAGGCGACCGGTCGGATCAAATTGCGTTTTGATTCGGCGTGAAAGTTCGACGATGCCAGGTTCAAGTGTTCGGGGCGGTTGCGGATCGTGACGCCAGACGGTTCCAACGCCGAGGCTTGCGACGAAGGCGCCGTGCTCATCTCGCAGCTCGCGCGTGGTTCGTGACCATCGGTGTGGGGGGAGTTCGAATGGACCATCGATCGCCTCCCACGTTCCGATTGTCGCGAGTTGTCGTTGCATTTCGACGACATCGACACCGTGTCCTTCAAGGAGCACGCGAGTTGTCGCTCCATTCCACAGAATCGCGGATGGTCGTAACACCGTGTTCATTACCTCGAACGGATCCGCATCTCCAGATTCGAACCATTCGCTCGCCGACGGACTTGGGTTGGTGCGCAGCGTCACCTCGTCGACGAGTCCGAGGGTGCCGAGGGACCCGACGATGAGCCGCGGGAGATCAAACCCGGACACGTTTTTGACGGTCGGTCCTCCGCCCCGAATCACTTTGCCCTCGGCGGACACGTAGGCCACGGCGAGCACCGACGTGTGAAGCCTGCCTCGTCCGAGTGCCTCGAGGTGATGTTCGCCGACCGCAATCGCCCCACCTACCGAGCCACCTCGTTCGGGCAGCGCGCACCGCTGACCGTGGTCAGCAAGTATCGACGCGAGTTCAGCGGTCGTCGTGCCAGCCTTCACGGCGACGGTCATCTCGGCTGGGTCGTACGAGATGACTCCGCTTGGTGCAGTGATTTCTCGTGTCCCCGATGCAACCTCGCCGCCGGCCTGCCACCGTGTTCGACCACCGACGACGGTGACGGCGCCGTGTTCGCCCACAAGTTCGGCGAAGTCGATCATCCCCACACCTCGTGCGGTACGGAACGGAGCGACTGAATGTCAGCGCATGAGTGTCCGAGGGGAATGACTTTGCCCGGGTTCGATCGGCAGGAGGGGTCGAATGCGCGTCGAAGACGTTCTTGGTGATCGAGGTCATCAGCGGAGAACATCCGGTCCATAAAGGCCTGTTTCTCGATGCCGATGCCGTGTTCTCCTGAGAGCACTCCGCCGGCGTCAAGCGATGCTGCGACGATTGCAGAACCGGCGGCGTGTACGCGCTCATAAATGCCAGGTTCACGACCGTCGAAGAGCAATAACGGATGCAAATTTCCATCACCAGCGTGGAAGACGTTGACGACGGCAAGGTTGTGCTCGTCGGCAATTTCGTACACTTTCTCGAGCACCTCGGCGAGTCGCGACCGTGGCACGACGGTGTCGTGGAGGTAGTAGTTAGGTGCGATTTGTGCGACCGCTCCGAAGGCGGTCTTTCGTCCTTTCCACAGCAGCATCCGTTCTTCGTTGCTCGCGGCGCGCCGCACCTGTGTTGCGCCGTTTGCTCGCCCGATGGCTTCGATGCGTTCGGCGTCAAGTTCGACACCTCCTTCGAGCCCGTCGACTTCGGCGAGAAGCACCGCGCCGGCATCTCTCGGGTAGCCGACGTTGACGTAATTTTCGACGGCGATCGTGATGCGCTGGTCCATCACTTCCATCGCCGCTGGCACGATTCCTGCAGCGATCACTGCGCTCACCGTGGCGGCCGCCTCGCGCGGGGTGTTGAACGAGAGCAGCAGCGTTCGCACGGCTGGTGGGTTGGGTGTGATTCGCACCGCGACCTTGGTCGTGATGCCGAGCATTCCTTCGCCGCCGACGTATGCGCCACGCAGGTCGTATCCGGTCGGTTCGGCATCGAGTCCGCCGAGCATGACGACGGTTCCGTCAGCGAGCACAACCTCGATCGCGAGCACGTGGGCGTTTGTGACGCCATAGGCGAGACAGTGCGGTCCGCCCGAGTTGTTGGCAACGTTCCCTCCGATGGTGCACACCTGTTGGCTCGAGGGGTCTGGCGCGAAGTGAAAGCCGAGGGGTGTGAGGTGCTTGGTGAGATCAAGATTGACAACTCCCGGTTCGACCCAGGCAATCCGACTTTCGAGATCGACGTCGAGTATTCGATTCATTCGTGCCAAGGAGATGACAACGGGCGCTCCGAGTGGAACTGCGCCACCCGCAAGCCCGGTGCCGGCACCTCGTGGCACCACGGTTCGCCCGTGAGTGATGGCCGTGAGCATGACCTGTTGGACTTCGTTTGCGCTTTCGCAGAGGCAAATTGGTCCTGCGACGCCGCCATCGAACACCGACGCGTCTCGGCGAAGCAATGCTCGTTCGGCGCTGTCGACGCGGACGCGGTCTCCGAGCACTTTGCGGAGGTCCTTGATGAGTTCGTCGTCGTTGCTCATGGGTTCGTGTGAATTGAACGAGCCTGCGCCGTCCGTGTTGCTACGACTTTCCGAAGGTGTCGAGTCGACCGCCAGCGTCGCCCATTGGGTACATCGTTGCGTATTCGTACTGCAGGCCATCGTGCAGTCCACGCTGCTGTTGCGCGGAATACAGGTCTTTGTACGCAGCGATCGACTGAGGGCTGTTCTCGGCGATTGCGGCTGCAAGTTCGGTGACGGCTTCCTCGAGTTCGGCGAGCGGTACACAATGCGAGGCGATGCCGAGATCGAAGGCCTCGCGACCACCGATGGTGCGCGCCGTATATGAAAGTTCGCGTGCACGCACCGGTCCGACGGCGCGCATCAGCCGAGCACTCATTCCCCAGGTGGGTCGCAGGCCCCACTTGGCATGCGTGTCGCCGAGTTTCGCTTCCTCGGCGGCGACGAGCAGATCGCAGGACAGCGCAAGTTCGAGCGCGCCGGTGAAGCAGAACCCGTTGACCTTTGCGATGGTCACTTTCGGCATCGTTGACAACAGGTCGCAGGCTCGTCGTGCCGGGTTGTTGAGCGAGCCGGCGACATCACCGTCTTCGGGTGGTTCGGCTGCGAGCGCCTTCAGGTCGACGCCTGCTGAGAATGCTCGTCCGGTGCCGGTGAGCACGACAACGCGGACGGAGTCGGTTGTTGCTGCGTTACTGAGCGTGTCGGCGAGTTCGCTGAGCAGCGCGGGTGTGAGTGCGTTGAGCGCCTCAGGTCGGTCGATGGTGATCGTGCGAATTGCACCGTCGTCGCTAGTGAGAATGCCCATCCCCTCAGGCTTGCATAGGGGGTTCGGGTCGGCGGAGTCAGGAGCGGCTGAACCAGCGCTTCTTTGGCGCTCGCGGTTCAAGGTGGCATTGGCACCGATCGCTCTCAGCGAGGTGGCCGAGCACCTGTTCGACATGCATCCCGCATCCAGCCCAGGAGGCCTTTCCGCACGCGTTGCAGGTCACTTGACGGCACATACTTCCATTTTAACAAATGTACGGACATTTCATCATCGCAGCGGACGCCATCGGTATCCAGGGCATCGCTGTCGTATGTTCCTTGCGCTTAGATGTCCCACCAAATGGTGGCGAGCTCTCGGGCGATCGGTTGTCGTGCCGCAAGAAAGGCTCGAACCTCTGCGTCACGGTCCTCGGTGAGGCAGAGCCGAATTCGCATGTGCTCGACGTCGAGGTCGCCCATCCGCACTGGTTCAGGTTCGGTTTCGAACTCAGCGATGTGTGCATCGACTCCTGTGGAACGAACGAGATTGAGCGCGTCGTATGCCGTCGGCGTCGTCGGTCGTTCGAGATCCCAAAAATGTTTCCATGCGTCGGACAGGTGACTCAACGGGTGACGCATCGGTAACTCGAGCACAACGCGGCGCTGTGCGTGTGTGGTTAACGAGTGAATGAAGGGAACGAGGTCAGCAACGTTGTAGACGACGTGATGGCAGACAACGACATCCGCGTTCGGTGTGTCGTGTTCGACTGCCGGCCAATTGCCGAGCACCGTGACACATTGCACCTCACGTTCGGTTGCCTGCGCACTGAAGACGTCGAGCATCCCCTGTTGGTGATCAACCCCGACGACTTTTGTCGCCGGTGGCACAAGTCCGTAGGCAGCGCGACCGCCGCCACACCCGACGTCGAGCACCGTGGCGTTCGACGGTCCGTCGAGCACGTCGAGCGCGCGATGGCGTGACGGCGTCTCGACATGAAGGTCACCTTGTGGTGTGAAACTCGAGACGGGGTGAATCCACGGCGACTGCGGTGCGGTGCTGAGAATGTGCTCGGGAATGCCCCACGAGCGGAGATCCGTTGCCCAGCGCTCGGCGAAGTCGCTCATGCGTCGACGATATCGCAGGTGCCCAAAGCGAGTTTGGGGTCAATTCGTCTAGCGAAGGACCCACATGATGAAGAGCAACGAAATTGCTGCTCCGACACCGACACTGATGAACGCTGAGCGACGTCGGCGGCGCAAGAAGAATTGCATGAGTAATCCTGAGAGTGAAACGAGCACGAGAAAGCCGGCCGACAGGTCGATGACCCACCTCCAGCCAGTGCCTGTATCACGACCCTTATGCAGGTCGTTCATTGCTGCGACCCAACCGGCTTGTTCAACGGTGAGTTCGTAGGAACCGTTCGCTTCTTGCACGAACAACTCTGCTGCATAGCCGGGGTTTCGATAACTGATACCGATGACGCCATCGAGGGTCTCGAAGGAGTCGACCGAGCCGTGAACGGCAAGTTCAGATCGTGCAAATTCAGAGATCAACAAGTAGTCGGGTGTGCCATCGGCAAGGACAGGCGTCATCGGCAATGTGCCGTTGAGCGTGCTGGTCGTGAGGCCATCACCGAACGTCCACGTCGGGTGGTTGAGGGTGATTCCAGTAATACCGAAGAACAAGATGAGGAGGAAGGCGATCATCGATGTGTACACGTGCACCCATCGCGCCCATTTCAACGTTTCTTTCGATGATGTATCGAGTGGCGCACGCACCTGGCGCCCTCCGTTCGTCGATCCGCCAACCTTGGGTGGTAGTGGCGGCGTTGAGCTCAGCGGGTGTTGGGCGGGTGCCGCGGGTATCTGCGGATTGCCAGAGTTCGGTGAGTTCGCGACTCGCGGTCGAGAAGGTGCCACCGGATGTTTGCTCCCAGTTGAGCGCCGTGACAAGAAGTTGCGTGAGCTCATCGCCCGGTTTTTCGAGCTCTCCACGTTTCCAACGTTCGAGCTCGCTGTGCTCATCAAACCGATTGAAGATCGACTGCAGCCGCAACATTTCGTTGACGACCAGTTCATCAACTTCATCAGCGGTGTCATCATCGAGCTCGTCAAGAATTCGAATCTCAAGGAACGTGCCGAGCACCGGATGATGACGCGAAATGATCATGTTCGCTTGCTCGTCGAACCTGCGGCAAAGGGCGCGTTCATGCAGGTGACGTTGATCTTCATCGTTGCTTCTCGTGGTCGATGAGCCAACGTTTTGCGTTAAGCCCGCCGGCAAACCCGCTGAGTTGACCGTTTGAACCGATCACTCGGTGGCATGGCACGACGATTGACAGTGGGTTTTTCCCATTTGCACTCGCCACCGCACGAACGGCCGTTGGTCGATCGATTGAGGCAGCCTGTGTTTGGTAGCTCAACGTTGTTCCAAATGGAATTCTGGTGAGCGAATTCCACACGATGCGCTGAAAGTTGGTGCCGCGCACGTCGAGCCGAAGATCAAAGTCACGCCGGTTTCCTTCGAAATATTGCTCGAGTTGCTCCGCTGTTTCGACGAGGGTCGGATGGGGTTCATGGACCGTTGATGACCGGTCTATTCGAGACCGGCGCCATTCTTCGGGGGTGTCGCCCCAGAGCACCGCTCGAAGGCCAAGTTCTGATGCAAGTAGGACGAGTTGTCCAACTGGCGAGGAGAACGTCGATCGTTGGAGCACCTCGCCGGACACGTCGCGAGTCTCGCAAGTACGCGCGGCGAGACACAACATCGCGCGTCGTTATCGAAGTCCGTGGCGCTCGTCACATTGCGGTGCTTGGGAATGTGGTTCGCCTCGAACGACGTTAGATATAGGACGAAGTATCTGGTGGAATCCGCCAACGAACGAAAGACCCCCATGTATCGATCACTCGCCCGATGGGCATTCCGTCATGGCCGCGCAATCTTGTTGTTGTGGGTGGCACTACTTATCGGCGTGAATGCGCTTGCCGGTGTGATTGGTGCCGCGTTCTCAGGCGAATTTTCGACTCCCGAATCAGAGAGCTCACACGGTTTCGAGGTCGTCAACGAGTACTTCCCGGGTGCGGGGAGCGCGTTTGGCGGCAACATCGTGTTCGCCTCGGAGGGCGGTGTCGATCGACCTGAGGTCCGATTGGCGATGACGTCACTGTTTGAGCAAGTCGACGCGATGGACGGCATCGGTGTGGTGAGCCCCTACGGACCGATGGGTGCAAGCCAGGTTTCCGAATCCGGTGATATTGCGTTTGCTCAGGTGAATCTTGAGAGCAACATCGACCAGATGACTGCGGCGACTATTGGTGCCGATATCCGTTCGATGGTGCCGACAATCGAAGGGGTCACGGTTGAGGTTGGTGGCGCCGTGTTCTCCGAGTTCACGCCGCCCGAGTCCGAAATGATCGGACTCGCCTTTGCGATCGTGATTCTCATCGTTGCCTTCGGTTCGGTCATGGCGATGGGCTTGCCAATTGCCGTCGCACTCGCGGGAGTCGGCACGGGTGGTTTTGGTGTGGTCTCTCTGATGTCCCACGGGGTGTCCATTCCTGAATTCGCACCGCTCATCGGTGTCATGATCGGTCTCGGCGTTGGTATTGACTACGCGCTGTTTATGGTGACTCGGTATCGGGAACTCACCCGAGCCGGTGCCAGCCCTGAGGAGGCGACAGTCGGGTCGCTCGACACCGCTGGACGAGCCGTTGTATTCGCCGGGATCACCGTTGTGCTTTCGCTGCTTGGCATGCTGACCGTTGGTCTCGAATTCGTCGCCGGAATGGGAATTGCCGCTGCCGCGACGGTGGCAGTGACGCTTCTCGCGTCGATCACCTTGGTGCCAGCGCTGCTCGGCGTCTTTCACGCGAAGGTTGAAGTGACTCGGTGGCGAGGACTGCTTGTCGCCGGGTTCAGCGCGCTTGCGCTACTGGGTGTCGGGCTTGGCGTTCCAATGCTCGCCGCATTCGGAGGTGTGCTCGCGCTCGCAACGCTGGTTGCGAGTGTCGCAGTGCGACCCTTGCGTCGGCTTGTTCCGCCGCGCCGCGAGCGACCGCTTCGCGAAACCGCGTCGTACCGGTGGAGCCGGCAAATTCAGCGGCGACCGTGGTTGTATGCGGCGATCGGTGGTGGCCTGCTCGTGTTACTCGCGTTGCCGGTCTTTTCGTTGCAGCTTGGATTTTCTGACGAAGGAAACTACGCAGAGACCACTCCTGCTCGCCGCGCGTACGACATGATCGCCGACGGGTTCGGCCCCGGGTTCAACGGTCCGTTCGTTGTCGTGCTCGAGTCATCAGGTGCGGGCGATATGCAGTCGATTCAGTCGGCGGCAATGGTGATTTCGGCTGACCCGGGCGTTGATCGAGTGTCGGCGCCATTCCCGAGCAACATGAGCGACCCGGCAAGTTCTGAGGCGTGGATCATTCAGGTCATTCCGACGACGTCACCACAGGATGCCGCAACCGCAGACACCGTGCATCGTCTGCGCTCCGAAGTGTTGCCTCAGGCGTTTGCTGGTAGCGGTGTCGTTGCGAGCGTCACCGGTGCCGCTCCGGCAAATATCGACTTCACCTCGTATTTGGCTGGGCGCCTGTTTGTGTTTTTCGGCGCAGTGCTCGGCGTCTCGTTTTTGTTACTGATGATGGTGTTCCGTTCGGTACTTGTGCCGTTGAAGGCAGTGATCATGAACGTGTTGTCGATTGCGTCGGCCTATGGCGTGGCGGTTGCAATTTTCCAGTGGGGCTGGTTCTCGTCACTTTTCGGAGTTGAGCCGGCACCGATTGAGCCGTTTGTGCCGCTCATGTTGTTTGCGATCGTCTTCGGACTGTCGATGGACTACGAAGTGTTTCTTTTGTCGAGGGTCCGTGAGGAATACGACCGAACGGGTGACCCCACGAATTCAGTTGCTGATGGTCTCGCTGCAACGGCACGGGTGATTTCGGCAGCGGCCGCAATCATGGTGGTCGTCTTTGGGGCGTTCTTGCTCGAGGATGATCGCATCGTGAAGTTGTTTGGAGTCGGGCTCGCAGTGGCGGTGCTTCTCGATGCGACCCTTGTTCGAATGCTGCTGGTGCCAGCGACGATGGCGTTGCTCGGTCGACGTAACTGGTGGATTCCGGCGTGGCTTGATCGCGTGATGCCGCGGCTCAACGTCGAAGGGGCTCATCACACGTCTAGTGCCGCGAATGTCGACGACCTGCATTCAGTGGAATCTCATGCCGCAGTGGTGGGCGACGCGGAAGAGGAGCCGCGCGAACCGATCAGCGTCTGAGGTCTTCTGCCGATTGGCGAACTTGCCAGTCGCGATCTTGAAGTGCGGCGTCAATTGCGCTGTCCACTTCAGGCCCATCAAATGGCGCGAGCGCAAGTACTGCTCGTCGACGCACGGCGGGCTTGTCGTTGCAGGCCGCAAGAATTGCGGAGAGCCCTTTCGCGTCGCCGATCGCGCCGAGCGCTGCGGCACAGGATTCGCGGACAATCGGATCATTGTGGGTGGTGGTGAGTTCGATGAGTCGGTCGAGAATTTGGGGTGACACCGCGACATGTTCCCCACACGCCCATGCGGCGACTTCGGTGACGAGTGCGTCATTGTCGTGCAGTGCAACGAGCAGGTCGACCGTCGGGTAGAGCGCCGCAAGCTCGGTGGCGCGGCGTCGCACCAGGGGTGAGATGTCGGTGAGCGCGGTCGTGAGGTCGACGTCGGTGAGTGTTCCGATCCGGTGTAGCGCACTTAACGCGAGTTCTCGAACCGTGTGGTCGGTATCGGTGAGCGCATCGCGCGCGAACGCTTCGTTGCCTTCGTGTCCGGCAATGACGACGGCGCGCCGACGGTCGAAGGTCTCGTCGTTGGTCGTCATCCGAGAAGATCCGTGAGTTTGACGACACCCCAGACCGCGCTGAATGTGGTGAGAATGGCGAGTACCGCGCCGGCGATGACGGCGAGCACCCCCATCGTTCCGAGCGCGAGAAAACGGTGAATGATGCCGGGTCGTCGGTAGCCGACGAGCGGTTGACGAACGACGGGGACTCCGAATGGTGCTGCTGTTGTTCGTCCGACCCGGAAACGTGGCGTTCGCACCGTTGCTCTGGCAGGCTTGCGCCACCCGGCGGCGATGAGTGCGATCAGCGCAAGACCAGCGATAAGCACAAGGCGGCTCGTAAGGTCATCGACGGACAGCGCAATCATCATGGACTCTCAAACATCGAATGTACTCCCACCTCCGAGCGAGGGTGGGGCGCTCGCAGATATCGCGAGTGACGTCGACGTGCGTCAGTCGTCGGGTCGCCATCGCCTGTGGGCGATACCGGCGGCGGTGGTGTCTCTACTTTCCGTGTTCGCAGTGAGCGTCGCGGCGATTATTCCGTCAAAAGTTGTCGCCGAGAAAGAAAACACCCGTATCGGGGAAATGCAGCCTGCCGAGTTCGCGCGAGTACCAGGGTCGGCGCAGGCGATCGGGCGCAAGGTCTCGGTGTCGGTTGGCGACGGCGGAGGTGCGGTTCCCGCCATCTTTGAGCCCGACGGTGACTTCATGATGGTGACGGTGATGGAGCCGTCGCAGTCGGTGCTGTCATGGTGGGTCGGCAAGAACGAACCGGCGGTCGAGATGCTCACTTACGAGGACAAGTTTGGTTTCCAGACCGCCGAGCAGCGTCGGGTGTTTTCTCTTGAGCAGATGAGAACCTCGGAGGAAGTCGCGGAGTACGTCGCGTTGTCCTGGCTCGGTTTCCCAGCGGAAATCCTTCCGGGCGACGTGCTGATCTCGGAAATCGCGTGCCTTACCTACGACGCGGAGGGGGTGTGCGCGAGTTGGCCACCATCGGCTGACGTGTTGCAACCGGGCGATCGTCTCGTGTCGGCGGATGGAGTCGAATTGGCGAGTGTGAACGATCTTGTCGAGGTGCTTCAAGACAAGCGTTCGGGCGACACGATCGAGGTGCGTGTTGATCGCGGTGGTGAGGGCGTGTTCGACACAAGCGTCGAGTTGACGAGTGCACCCGACGAGCCCAACCGGACGATCATTGGGTTCATTCCCTTCGATACTCGCCGAGTAGAACTTCCTTTCAGCGTCAGTATCGATACCGGTTCGGTTGGTGGTCCATCGGCGGGACTTGCGTTCACGTTGACACTCATCGACGCTCTCTCAGAGGGCTCGCTCACTGGTGGCGAGCGTGTTGCGGTGACTGGAACGATCGACCTCGATGGTTCCGTTGGTGCGATTGGCGGGCTTGTTCAGAAGGCGTCAGCGGTCGAGCAGGCCGGGGTTCGACTCTTTCTTGTGCCTGCCTCGCAACGGGCAAGTGATGTCGAGGCTGCGCGGCGTGCGGCACCAACGCTCGAGATCGTTTCCGTTGCGACACTCGATGAGGCGATCAGCGTGCTTGTCGATCACGGCGCGGTCTTTCCCGAGCGACCTGCCGAGCGGTAAGTCTGATGACAGCACTGTTGCTGTCGGGGTGTCTACTCTCGGGATATGGGCTCGTCCACGCCAGATCCTTCCTCCCCTCAGTCGATTTCTTCGGCGACCTTTCCGCAGGTCCGCAAAGGTGCGGACCCTGAGAAAGTCAAGGAATTTCTTGTCGCTGTTGCCGCTGAGATGCAGTCGATGCAACGTCGGCTGACCTCACTTGAGCACGAGCGCGATGAGGCGCTGAAACGAGCGGTCGATCTTGAGTCGATGGATGACGCGGTTCTCGTCGAGTTACTCGACGAAGAAAAGGCAAGGCTGCTCATTTCGGCGCGCGAGGAAATTCGCAACGAACGAGCGGAGATGCGAGCGCGCCTCCGACAGATTGTTGAAGAGGCCGACCGTCATGTTGAGCAGGCGAATCTGAAGATCTCTCGACTTCGCGAATCGGCGCGCCTCTGGGCGGTTGAGACCGAGTTGCACCAACGGCGGCTCGCTGACCAGTTCGATCGCGCGCGGGCGGTGGCCGCTGATGTGATGGCAGCGTTGAGCCCGCAGTCGCTCACCGAAGAGACGACTCGCATCGAAACAATGGGCGAGCACGCATCAGACATATTCAACGAGGGCGTTTCGGCGGCTCGCGGTACCACCTCGTCGGCGGATGTCGAGTCGGCCGATGAGGACGAGGCGCCAACTGCTCGGGTTGTGCCGCTGTTCCCTGGCAAGCGACACTTCGCTGCGGACGTCGAACATGAGGAGCGGTCTGCTGGCGATGATGGGCATGTCGCGGAGCCCGAGGCCGCCGAGAATGCCACATTGTCAGCACGCGACGAGGCGCTGAAAAAAGTAGTGAACGGCACCATTCGCCAGATGAAGAAGACCTTGTCAGATGAACTTGATGAAGTGCTGCACGCCATTGACTCGTCGACCGACAAACGGCCCCGCAGCCCGCTTGCTGGCGCTGTCGGATATCAACGCAAGCATCTTGCTGGAGTTGCCGATGTGCTCGAGTCGGCAGCTCGAAGCGGTGCACTTTCGGTCGGAGCCGACGATGAGTGCGATGTGTCGTCAGCGGTCGCCGACGGTCGGAAAGTTGTCGTTGATGAGTTGTTTGAGTCGTTACGGGCGCGAGTTGCCCAGACCGTGAAGGACGATGGTGACGACTCGCGTGCGCTCGTGCGTTCATTACGAGCGCTCTACCGTGAAACCCGGGGCGACAGGGTTGGCGATGTCATTCACCAAGCGGTGTGCACTGCGTACGCCGCCGCGCAGATCGCGTGTGCGCCTGACGGAGTCATGTTGCGTTGGGTGCCAACGGGTAGCGGTCGACCGTGCCCCGATTGCGAGGATGATTCGCTCTCGGCGCCTGTGGCGAGCGGGTCGCCATTTCCGACTGGTGCGATTCGACCTCCTTCACATTTTGGATGTCGATGCGAACTCGTCGTCGCTGACGACTAGGGTCGTCGTTTATGCGTTCCGCGTCGGATCTCCCCCGCCGATCGGGATCGAGTCGCTTTAACGGCCGTTCGGTTCTTATCGCTCTTGGTATTGCGCTGTTTCTTGTGCTTATTTTTGGCCGCGGCGTTGCCTCGCTATGGATTGACCTGCTGTGGCATCGGGGACTTGGCCGAACGGACATTTTCTGGGGTCAGATGTCGGCGAAGGTCACGATGTTTGGCGCCTGCTTTGCGGTATTCGCAGTCTTTGCTGGGGTGAACCTCTGGGTTGCTGACCGAACGGCGCCCACATACCTCGAGGCCAATGTGCCACCTGTGGTGCAGCGTTTCAACGAAGTGTTTGGTCGTCGGCTTCGACTCATTCGTTACGGCATTGCAGCGGTGCTCGGGTTCATTATTTCGGTGCCGGCGATCGAACAATGGCAGAACTACCTGTTGTTTCGAAATTCGAGAACATTTGGCGTCAACGACCCGCAGTTTGGCGAAGATGTCGGGTTCTATGTGTTCCGGTTACCGCTCATTACCTTCGTGGCCGACTGGTTGTTCGTTGCGATCGTCTTGACGATTGTGCTCGTCATCGTTGCGCATCTGCTCAACGGTGCGGTGCTCTTTGCTGGCGCCGTGCCAACGGTTCGTCAGTCGACGAAGGTGCATCTTGCGGTGTTGTTGGCGGTGCTGTCACTTTTGCGAGCTGTCGACTACTGGTTGAGCCGGTTCGATCTCACAAACGAAACGCGCGGAGTTGTGCAAGGTGCCACGTATGCGGTGGTGAATGCCGAGCTTCCCGCCCTCATGCTGCTCACGCTGATTGCGGTGCTCACGGCTCTGTTGTTCCTTGTCACCATTCGCACTGATCGATGGCGATTTCCGTTGCTTGCCTCGGTCTTGTGGTTCATCGTGTCGGTGGGCGGCGCCTCGATTTATCCGTCGGTCATTCAGTCCCTCGTCGTCAAGCCGAACCAAGCGGAACGTGAACTGCCGTACATCGAACGAAATGTGGTGGCGACACAGGCGGCTATGGCGCTCGACAATGTCGTGACTGAACCGGTTGCGTTCTCGACCTTGACCGCAAGCGATATCGAGGGCGACACACAACCATTTGAAAATGTTCGTTTGCTCAGCCCAGGGCTGATGTTGTCGCGATTTGCGATCGATCGTGGCGAGGTTGCCGGGTTGCAAATCGATGACCTTGACGTCGATCGCTACAGCCTCGATGGTGGTGATCGAGAGCAGGTTCTTGTCGCTGCGCGAGAACTCGATCTTGACGGCATTCCGAATCAGTCGTGGCAGGGTCGTCACCTTGTGTCAACTCGCGGTTGTGGGCTGGTCATGGCTCCCGTGAATCAGGTGACATCGTCGCTGCGTCCCGATTACACGACGGTTGAGTTGAATCGACCTGAGTTGTATTTCTCTCCCGCAATGGAGGATTACGCGGTCACTCGGACCTCGGTGACCGAGAGCGGTTGCGGCGACAATGTTGACTACCTCGGCACCTCGGGTATCGAATTGTCTGGGGTTGCCACCCGCTTGCTCGCGGCGCTGTCGTTCTTTGATTACAACCTGTTTGCGTCTGGTGCGATACAGCCCGAAAGTCAACTGTTGCTCGTTCGAGATGTCCGTGATCGAGTGGAGAAGCTCGCCCCGTTCTTCGATTACGACGGTGATCCCTATCCGGTTGTCGTTGACGGTGGCGTCAAGTGGGTGATCGATGCGTACACCTCAACTGATCGTTACCCGTATGCGCAAAGTATTGGGAACGTGCAACTCACCCGGTCGACTGGGCTGTCGTCAGCGTCAAACTACGTGCGCAACTCGGTGAAGGCGACGGTCGATGCGTACACGGGCGACGTTCACTTCTACGTCATCGATGACGCGGATCCAATTATTGCGGCCTGGCAGTCGGTGTTCCCGGAGATGTTTGTGTCTGGCGACGAGATGCCGACGGAACTTCGTGATCACCTTCGGTATCCCGAGGATCTCTTCCGTGTGCAAACCGAGTTGTACTCGAAGTATCAGATCGCGCCGGAAGATTTCTTCCAACGAACCGGCGCGTGGTCCGTGTCGCAGGCACCTTCGGTGCAGCCTCGGGCGACGATCGCTGGAGTGTCATCGACCGATGCGGCTGGAAGCGGTGAGTTCGCAACAGAACTCAACACGGAACGATTTGTTCCGTACTACACGATGTTGCGTAACCGCGTGACTGGCGAGGACGAGTTCGTCATTCTCCGACCGTTCGTGCCGTTCTCGACCGATGACGGTCGAACCGAGCTTCAGGCCTATATGACGGCGTCAAGTGACCCAGAAAGTTACGGTCGTCTCACCTCGTACGTCGTTGCCCAAGATCCGCTGCCCGCCGGCCCGTACCGCGTCGCAACACAAGCAGAGTCTGAGCAACTCATCAGCCGTGAAATCACGTTGCAAGACAATGAAGAGTCAGGCACCGATGTGTTGTTTGGCGACATGCAGATCGTTCCTGTTGGCGATGGGCTTGTCTACGTTCGTCCGTTTTATGTCGCGATCGATGGCATCACTGAGTACCGGTTTGTCATCGTGTCGAACGAGAATCGCGCAACATTCGCCTCCACGATGTCGGAAGCGCTCGCCGATCTGTTCCCGGGTCTGTCGATCAACTTGCCTGAGCGAAGTGACGCCGCGGCGTCGACAGGTACTCGTGATGAATCGTCAACTGGGAGTAACTCAGAAAGTTCTTCGAACGCCGAGGATGACACCCCAGCACTGACCGTGCCGGACACCCCCGACGAGCGAGCCACGACTGCCGAGTTGCTCATGCAAGCCGACGCGCTGTTCGCCGAAGCAGAGCAGATGCTTCGCGATGGTGACCTTGGTGGCTACCAGTCGACCATCGAGCAGGCTCAGCAATATGTTGCGGCAGCGCTCGATTCGTTATCGAATAACGGCTGACTAGCGTCGAAGTTGTTCGATGAGAATTGCGATGTCTTGTCGAAACGCCATTTGGTAGCGGGCTTGTTCGGCAGCGAGCCGTTCTTGACCGGAACGGATGTCGACGAGCGCCGCTGCGACCACGCTGGCGACGTCGACCTCTGGTGTCGAGGCGAGGGCGCTGAGTTCGTGTCCGAGTTCATCAATTTGGCGGGCGAGTTCAGTAGCCACTGCGGTGACACGACCATCGATCTCGGTTGTGCGTTTCAGCACATCGTTGAGCGTCTCGGCAGTCGACCGACGTTCGTCTTCGAGTGTCGCGAGCCGCGAGGTCAGTTCGCCGAGTACGCCATCGATGCGGCTGAATTCATTCGTTGTGCGCGTTTTGAATCGAACCATGGGCGGGGCTTTCGTACATGTGGCTGAAATCTGCGGGTTGCATCTTTCACGGTAGTGAATGACGGCGTACGCTTTGGGTATGCCTCAGGTGTCATCAAATGGAGTTCACATCGAGTATGCGGAGCGGGGTCACGGCGACCCGTTGTTGCTGGTGATGGGTCTTGGTGGACAGCTCATCGATTGGCCGGAAGGGTTCGTCGACGAACTCGTGGCGCAAGGTTTTCGCGTCATCATGTTCGACAACCGTGACATCGGTTTGTCGACCGAAATGTCTGGACCGGGGATGAAGCGCACCGACCTCGTCAAGGCATTGTTGCGCCGTCCGATCAAGTCGGCGTATGTGCTGAGCGATATGGCTGCCGATGCGATTGGTGTTCTCGATGCGCTCGGAATTGCTGCTGCTCATGTCGTTGGCATGTCGATGGGCGGCATGATCGCGCAAGAGATCACGATCGGTTGGCCCGATCGAGTGTTGTCGCTCACGTCGGTGATGTCGAACACGGGTGACCGTCGAAACGGACTTGTTGACCCGCGACTCGCGCTCAAGATGCAGCGTCTCGGTGATCCTGATCCGACGAGTCGAGCGTCAGTCAAAGAGAATTCGATGAAGACCTGGGAGTGGATCTCGGGATCGACCTATGACAGCGCGGAGGCCGAGCAACGTATTGAACGAGCACTTGACCGGTCGATACGGGTTGAGGGAACTGGACGCCAGGCGGCAGCGATTTTTGCGAGCCGCGATCGAACAGCAGCGTTGCGTCTTGTTCGTAAACCTGCACTTGTCGTTCATGGCTTGATGGATCCGCTCGTGCGCCCATCGGGTGGTGAGGCGACGGCACGAGCGATTCCGGGTGCCCGTTTGTTGATGTTCCCTGAGATGGGTCATGACCTTCCGGACACACGTTGGAAGGAAATCGCTGAGGCGATTCGACGCACCGCCGATCGGGTGCCACTTCCCGTGTAATCAGTCTCGGACCGGCGCGGTACCGTGGCGTATGCCGCGGATCGCGTTAACGGTTGCCGACGTTGATGCCGCGTTCATCGACGAAATATTTGGTGGGCGCGGTGCAGTTCGTGGTGTGTCTGCGACAAAGGTTGGGACTGGGCAAGTTGCCCTCAGTCTGAAATTGGTTCTCGACGTCGACTCGTCGTGTGACGGCATCGAGATCCCTTCGACACTTGTCGCAAAGATTCCTTCGCCTGACGCAGAGAGTCGTGCAGCGGCACGAATGCACCTCACCTATCACAAGGAGGTCGGTTTCTACACCGACCTTGCTGATCTCGTGACGGTGCCCCACCCGCGTCACCATCATGTGGCAATCGATGCGGATTCGGGCGACTTCACGCTTGTCATGGATCACGTCGCAGGTGAGGTCGGCGATCAGATTCGCGGATGTTCCATTGGCGATGCGGCTGCGTTTGCGGTCGCCGCTGCAGGGTTGCACGCGCCGACCTGGGACCGTGTTGAAGAGTTGGCGAACCCGCAGTGGCTTCCTAAGCCGGACCCTGGTGGGGTTGTAATGCGATCGCAGATCTTTGCGATGTTGTTGACCGGATTTCAGGAGCGATACGTCGAACGGCTCGACGCAACGACCCGAGAGATTGCGGAGTGGCTCGGGGCGAATCTCGTCGCATTGACCGATTCGTATCGTTTGCCGCTGTGCGTCGTGCACGGCGATTATCGCATTGACAACATGCTCTTCAATCGATCGCAGGACTCGGTGACGGCAACCATTCTCGACTGGCAGACCGTGTCGTTCGGTAGGGGCCCCACCGATGTCGCGTACGGCATTGGTTCTGGTCTGCTCACGGACGACCGTCGTCGCGTTGAGACTGACCTCATCGATCGCTACACAGCCGCTCTTCGATCGAGCGGCGTGTCCTGCAGTGACGAAGATGTGCGCTGGGATTATCGCATCGGCACGATGTCGGGTCTGGCGATGGCGGTCATCGCGTCACAGGTGGTGACGTCAACAGAGCGTGGCGACGAAATGTTTGCGGTGATGGCTGAACGGCACGCACAACAGATGATCGATAACGACATTTTTTCGATAGTTGGAGGTTGAGATGATTCATCCGCTGGACGATCTTCCGTTGCACCAGTCATCTGCGCCGCTTATGCATCCGTCGAGTGATTCGGCGGGTCTCTACGACCGCTACTTCTTTAATGGGTTCGACCGCAACGGTTCGTTGTTTTTCGCGGTGGCGCTTGGGGTGTACCCGAATCGTCAGGTGATGGACGCGTCGTTCTCGGTTGTTGTTGACGGGGTGCAACACAATTGTCGGTCGTCGCGTCGGTGTAGCACCGACCGCACGGTCACCACTGTTGGGTCAATTGATGTGCAAGTTGTCGAACCGATGTTGCGTCATCGCATCGTGGTGAGCGACCACCACGGTGTCTCAGCAGATGTGACCGCGAACGTCGTGTCACCGGTTATTGAGGAGCCGACGTTTGTTCATCGAGTCGAGGGCCGCGTCGTTATGGACTACACACGGATCACCCAATTTGTTGAGTGGTCTGGGTGGATCAAGATTGACGGCGAGCGTATTGATCTCGCTGATCTCGGCACGGTTGAGGGATGCCGTGACCGGTCGTGGGGTATTCGTGGTGGTTCGAGGGGCATGCCAGGACCAGCAACTGCTCCACAGTTCTTTTGGACGTGGGCACCGACGTTGTTCGAAGGCATGTGTACCCATCTCGCAGTGAACGATGATGCGTCTGGTCGAGCGTGGCATAAAAGCGCAGCGGTGACGGGTCGTTTTCCAGTTGGTTCCCTTGACGTCTCGGGCGTCACCGATGCGAGGGGGGTGCATCGTCCCGAGTCGATTGGCGTCGATATCGCGTGGGCGCCCGGCACGCGCTGGGCGAAAGCGATGACCGCAACCGTTCAGACTTCTGACGGCGGTGAGATCGTTGCCGTTTATGAACCAACACAGCGTTTTCAGATGAGCGGCCTCGGCTATCTGCATCCTGAGTGGAATCATGGTCAGTGGCGTGGCGAACTTGATGAGACTCGAGATGAGATCGTGTTGGCCGACGTGAACCCGCTTGATCCGACGATGGTTCATGTGCAGCAACTCTGCAAGGTTTCAGCGGCAGGCGAGCACGGTTGGGGGGTGTTGGAGCAACTCGTGCTCGGGCCGCATGCACCCAGCGGGTTCACGGGAGTGCTCGACGGGGCATCGTGATGTCATTGGTGACGTCGACGGTCACTGTCGGTTGGTATCTGCAGGTGATGTCCGTAGCATCGGAAGCGACTGATCGCCGCGGGGTGGAGCAGTCCGGTAGCTCGTCGGGCTCATAACCCGAAGGTCGCAGGTTCAAATCCTGCCCCCGCCACCAACGAATATGCGGTTCTGGCCCAGTGTGAAAGCACTGGGCCACCGTTATTTTTGGCCTCGTGTCACAGCCTGTGTCACGAATGTCTTTGAAAAGACCCACCACAACGCATATTGGCTAAGCCAAAATCCCTAGGACCAACGCCACACTCGTAACTGCGCTGGTCTCGGTCTCGAAGAACTTCGAGTGCACAGATTGAACTCTGTCATCTGTGGTTAGAGTTGTCGCTCCATTGCGTGATCTATTTATTCCGAGAAGTCAGAGTTCCCTATACGAGACTGCGGTTCAGTCCTGCATAGCGACGCCTCGTTTGCTTGCGTTACTAGTCGCCGAGCACCTCAGTCATTGGCGATGAGGATGTCCGGTCAGGTGTGATGTCGGTCGTCAGTGGCGACGTCGACTCCGGCTGATCACCAACTGTCGCTACGCAACTACGGTGCGGCGCGACACCGATCTGGCACACTGGCCTCATGGCGTTCAATCAACCAGCGGGCCCACCCGCCAGTCACCGACAAATTGAGCGACTCCTTGAGCTCTTGCGAGAACAAGGTCACGACGACTTCCGATCTGCACGTGGTCCGATGCGATTCACCCAGCGTCAAGGCAACGGAAAGTTCACACGAGATGAGGCAGATGCGCTTATCGCCGAACTTGAAGGCGATGAGCACGACCCCACAGCACCCTCACAACCAAACATTTCAACCCGACTGTCGAACGATGAACGTTCGGCGCGGTCGTTGCCAGACGAGGTGTTAGCAGTCGAGTTGCAACGGCGCGGCTGGGTCGTGATGGAGCCGTAGGGAGCGGTTGTCAGAGAGTGTGGCCATCAGAGCGGCACCTCCCG
>JALRBS010000091.1 GCA_023262325.1 Ilumatobacteraceae bacterium
TATCGGGTGTGAACACCTCGGCGCTTCAACTTTGATGTCGGCGTCAAGACATCGGAGTCCGGTAACCACTCTTCTCCGAGCACGACGAATTTCTTGATTTGCTCCACTTGCGCAAACTTTGTGTTCACCTCATCAACTCCGGCCTGTATCGCCGCGCGAACATCATCGTCGGCGGCGAGCTCGGCGAGACTCATGCCTTCTTTGCCGTGTGCTGCTGCCCACACCGGAGCGACCTCTGGGTCGAGCACGAGGAGTGCGGAGATGAACTTTCGATTGTCGCCGATGGCGCATGCTTGACCGACGATCGGAATCATCTTGAGGGCTGCTTCGAGGTTCGCAGGGCTGATGTTCTTACCGCCCGAGGTGATGATGAGTTCCTTCTTGCGGTCGACGATTTTCAAATATCCGTCGTCGTCGAGGGTGCCGATATCTCCGGTGTGGAACCAGCCGTCGATGAGCGCCTCAGCGGTTTTGTCGGGCGATTTCAGGTAACCCTGGAAAATGTTTCCACCGCGGCAGAGCACCTCGTCATCTTCCCCAAGCATGATTTCCATACCAGGGCAGATCTGACCGACGTATCCCGGTTTATTTGCCTTCGGGCTGAAGGTGAGCGGTCCGGTGGTCTCGGAGAGTCCGTAAATCTCGGTGAGATTCACACCGATCGCGTTGAACCACATGATGATTTCGGAAGGTATTGGTGCCGCACCGGTAATTGCGATGCGAATCTCATCCAGTCCAACGAGCGCTCGCACCTGGGCGAAGGCAACAGCATCGAGAAACGCCCATGTGTCGCGCTGCTCTTGAGTGATCGTGCCGGCGCGCTCGGCGGCTTTGATCTCGAGTGCAGCGGCGACACCGTCGTTGAATGCCTTTTGCTTGTCCGGGTCGGCTGCGAGCGCGGCGTTCACACCGGCGTACACCTTCTCGAACACGCGGGGCACACCGAACAACATCATCGGATGTACTTCGCGCAAATAGACCGGCAGCAACGCAGGGTCGGGGCAGGTTGTTACCTCGAGCCCGATGATGAGCGCTTGATAGTGCGTGGTAACGCGTTCGGCGATGTGCGCCATCGGCAAGTACGAGACCGCCCGCCAGTCATTCACGTCGGGTTCTTCGAGTACCGCCTGAAGAATTTCGACGGAGTACACGACGTTGTACTGGGTGATCATGACGCCCTTGGGCGGACCGGTGGTGCCCGAGGTGTAAATGAGTGTCGCAAGGTCATCGGGACTCGTCACCGCTGCGAGCGTGTCGAGGTCTGCCTCACCACCGGCGAGAAGTTCGTCGACGGCGCGTACGCCGTCAGGTAGTCCGTCGGCCGGTGGTTCGATGACGAAGATGTGCTCGATCAGCGGCAGTTCATCGCGAACCGCCATGACCTTTGAAAGGAACCCGGCATCTTCAACGATGATGACGCGGGCTTCTGCATGGCTCGCGAGGTACTGCAGTTCTTCAGGGGACGACGAGTTGTAAATCGAGACGGGGGTTGCCCGCACGAATTGCGCACCGAGGTCGAGCCAGTGGAAGTCGGGGCGGTTGCGCATCATCAGCATGACGCGCTCACCAGGTTCAATGCCGAGGGCTTGGAACCCTGCTGCCGTTCGGGCGGCGAGTGACCGAACGTCGGCGTAGGTGAACGTGTTCCAGGATGCGTCGCCAGCGCCTGGGGAGGAACTCATCGATCGGAACAGAACGTCATTTGGTCGTGATGCTGCGAGTTCAAGGAACTTCATCGGAACCGTTGTGTCCTTGGCGATCTCGTGCAGTTCGGCAATGGTGAGTCGTTGGGTGCTCATCTTTCCAGTTTCGCATTTCTTGACCTGGCTGGTCTACCGATGCTCTGGACAATCGCTGAAATTGCAATCCTTTGCGTCGAATATTTGATGTGGCGTCCGATTCTTCGCGCGTTCGCGAACTGCACCATGATGTGCCGATGACAAACGCAGTGATCGTTGATGCAATTCGCACGCCGCTCGGGCGCCGCAATGGAAAGTTGAAAGATTGGCATCCGGTCGATCTCGCCGCAGAGACGTTGAAGGCCTTGCAGCAACGCAATGACCTTGACCCTGGTCTTGTTGATGACGTGGTGATGGGTTGTGTGATGCAGGTTGGAGAGCAGGCTGCGAACGTTGCACGAAACGCAGTACTCGCTGCCGGGTGGCCCGAGACTGTGCCTGGCACGACAATTGATCGTCAATGCGGTTCCAGTCAGCAAGCGGCGCACTTCGCGGCGCAAGGTGTCATCGCGGGGGCGTACGACGTTGTTGTTGCGGCCGGTGTTGAAGTGATGACTCGTGTGCCGATGGGTGCATCGATGATTGACGGAAAGTACGGCTTTCCGTTTGGCCCGAAGGTTGGGGCGCGGTACGCCGACCAAGGTGGACTCGTCCCACAGGGCATTTCGGCCGAACTCATCGCGGATCAGTGGGGCTTGAGTCGAGAGGACCTCGACCGCTACGGCGTGCGCAGCCAGGAGTTCGCTCGACGCGCAACCGACGAGGGCCGTTTTGAACGCGAAATTCTTCCAGTGCTCGGAGCTGATGGCGAGATGATGACGGTTGATGAAGGGCTTCGCGATACGACGATGGAATCGCTTGGCAATTTGAAGCCGTCGTTCCGCGCCGAGGAAGATGGCGGACGTGTGACCGCTGGCAACTCGAGTCAGATCACCGATGGTGCGTCAGCGTTGCTCATCATGAGCGAAGAGAAGGCGGCTGCGCTCGGCCTCACCCCTCGCGCCAGGTTCGTCAACTTTGCACTTGCCGGCGCTGACCCCCGACTCATGTTGACGGCGCCAATTCCTGCAACAGCGAAAGTGCTTGAGCGAGCCGGTATGTCGATCGATGACATTGACCTCGTCGAGATCAACGAGGCGTTCGCTTCGGTTGTCCTTGCGTGGGAGAAGGAGTTCCATCCCGACATGGACAAGGTGAACC
>JALRBS010000135.1 GCA_023262325.1 Ilumatobacteraceae bacterium
CGCCATACCCCGCCGGTGGCGATCTTCCGGATTTCTATACACGCACGATGGACCCCTTCGTCGCGCTCACTGCGGCAGCATGCGCCTCGACGCATCTCAAACTCGGCACCGGAATCTGTCTCGTCAACCAGCACCACCCGATCAACATGGCGAAACAGGCGGCCTCCGTCGATCTGCTTTCGGGTGGTCGATTTCTTTTCGGTATCGGAGTCGGCTGGAACGAGGACGAGATGGAGCACCATGGGGTCGATCCGTCGAAACGCCGGTCGTCAGCCCGCGAACGGGTGCTCGCCGTCAAGGAACTGTGGACGTCCGAGGCGGCCGAGTTCCACGGTGACCATGTCAACTTCTCGGCGTCGATGAGCTATCCGAAGCCAGTTCGCACTCCACCGGTGCTCATGGGGGGCTCGGGCGGTCCGATCACGTTCAAGCACATCGTGGAGTATTGCGATGGCTGGATGCCGATTCACGGTCGCACCGATCCACTCGAAAAGATTGACCTTCTCCGGCAAATGACCGAGGAAGCCGGTCGCGATTCGGAATCGATTGAAATTTCGATTTACGGGTGCCCAATGGACGCCGACATCATCGCTCGATACGAGGCCGCCGGGGTACGACGAGTCATTTTCTGGCTCCCTGCCATTGAAGAATCTGCGGTTCTCGAAGCCGTCAAAAAAGGTGCGGCCCTCATTCGCTGAACCGCTTATCGTTCCCAAATCACAGGGAAGAGTGGGTCGTCGAGCGGGGCTCCCGCAGGCAGACGTTCGACCAAACCGGGAAACTCAGGAGACGTCGTCCATGGGCGCGGTGCATGCACCATGTCGTCACCAAGGAATCGAAGGGACAGCACACGACGACGGTTCGGACCAGGGTTGCCTGCGGCCGTGTGCAGTGTCTGCATGTGAAAGCACACAACATCGCCGGGCTCGAGCTCCCACCCAAGCACGTTGAAGCGGTCGGGAGCGGCGGCGATATCGGGGAGTTCGGCAAGCGTCCCTTCGGGAAACCACTTCGCCTGCGCATCGCGAAAGGTTCGCGGCATGTACCACGGGCCGTGGTGTGAGCCGGCAACGAATTCAAGCGACACCGTGCGCGAAATCGGATCGACTGGAATCCACATACTCACGTTTTGACGGCCGTCAACGTTGTAATACGGAATGTCCTGATGCCACGGCGTCCGTTGTGCCGTGCCGGGTTCCTTCACGAGCATGTGGTCGTGAAAGAACCGCACCTGTTGCGACCCCATCACTAACCCGGCGAGTTCACCAAGGTTCGACTCTCGAACGAGTTGCTCGAGCACCGGGAGGCGTTGCCATGAACAAAAGTCCTCAATGAAGGCTCCATCATCACTATTGCTCGCCCGTTGAGCACGTGGCGATAAATCTGCGAGGTTCGCTTCGATCGCTTGGGTCACCATGTCGATGGTCTCTGTCGATAGCACCCCGCGAAGGCACACGGCTCCGTCGCGTTCGAACTGCTCTTGCACCTCCACGGAACCAGTTTTTCATCTTTAGGCGACTTTCGTGCTCTCGTAACGTCACACCGATCACCCCACACCTAATGTCGTGGTGTGTACGGAGCAGCCATCACCGCAGTCTCGTGTCTGCGAGCCGGCACCGAAGCCCATGTGGCGTGGGTGGTCGATTCGAGCGGGCTTCCGGAATTCGACCCAACCGAGGTTCTCACACTGACTGCAGGTGGTGCCCGCCTCGGCTCACTTGCAAACGGGTCGCTGAATGCGCACGTTGAATTCATTGCTGGGGCAACCCGAGGTCGGCTCGTTGACATCGTGCTCACCGGAACCGACGCGCTCATTGCAGCGGTGCCCGACGGCGGACGCGCAACTATTGCGATCGCGCCTGCCGCTGCACTGCCAGATGATCTCTGGGGAATGTTGTTCGAACGTCGACCCGTCGCGCTCAGCGCGCGAATCGACGCGGGAACACTCGTTGATTTCGAAGTCGTCGATAGCGCAAACCTCGAACTGGGTGTGACGACATCAACTCGCAGCGACGATCGGCTCGTTACGACATTCGTGCCGGTCGCCAGACTTGCGATCTTTGGCGGGGGGGCAATCGTCGAGGCGCTCACCTCCGGTGCCGAATTGCTCGGATGGCAATGCGCGTCCACTAATGATGTCGATCATGCAATCGGCCTCATGAACTCGCTCTCGCCTCTCGACTCCGCAGTCATCATGGGTCATGACGTTGAAAGTTCGAGTCGTGTGCTCGAAGCAGCGCTTGAAAGTGCAGCCGGATACATCGGCTCGATCGGCGCACCGAGAATGCAACAGCAGCGGGCCGACTGGCTTGCGTACCGCGGTGTCACCGATCTCTCGCGAGTTCACGGTCCCGCAGGCATCGACATTGGTGCGACAACGCCAGCCGAAATTGCAATCTCGATACTTGCCGAGGCTGTTCACATTCATCACCGGCCCGAGGGTGACTCCGACTCGGAATAGATCTCCGCAGGAAACGTTCATACGATGTAGGTGAGGCAGGAGGAACAATGAACGCCGAACAGAATCCAAAGCAGGTGCTCACGTCAATTTGGTCCTTGGACGCCGCCGGTGAACTCGATCCCGACGAGAACTGCAGCCCCACTAAGCAGTGCCGCAACACGAAAGACATGGCCTTTGACGGCTACGCCCCAGAGGGAACCGACCTTGGCGAGGCGTGGCGAGCGCTTCTCCGTCGAGAAGGAAAAATGGCGAGCGGCGCCGAATCCATTCGAGACCTCGTTTTCGGGGCTATCGAACGGAACGAGTGACGGCAATGACACACGTGGCGTTTCCGCCGGCGGACGTCGCGGGTCTCACTACTGATCTCATTTCAACCGGCTATATCCCCGATCGAGGGTTAGCGACGGCTGCATTTCTCGCGCTCAAACTCGGTCGACCGTTACTTCTTGAGGGAGAGGTCGGCGTCGGCAAGACCGAACTCGCAAAGACCTTTGCCGAGCTGTACGGACGCGAACTCGTCCGACTTCAATGCTTCGAAGGAATCGACGCCGGGCAGGCTCTGTACGAATGGGATTACGCACGACAGATGCTTGCAGTGCGGGCGATGAGCGGCACCGACGGAACCAACGTCGGCGCAGTCGATGAACTCTTCGGATTGACCTATCTCGTCGAACGACCTCTCCTCAAAGCGGTTCGCGGTGGCGATCGCACAGTGCTCCTCATCGATGAAATCGATCGAGCCGACGACGAATTCGAGGCATTCCTTCTCGAAATTCTTTCCGACTTTCAGGTCACCATTCCAGAACTCGGCACGATCGCCGCGGCCACTCGACCAATCGTCGTGCTCACCTCAAACCGCACGCGAGAACTTCACGATGCACTGAAACGTCGCTGCCTCTATCACTGGATTGGATTCCCCGCACCCGAACGCGAACGCCAAATCGTTGGTGCCCGCATGCCGGGAATTAGCGAGCGCATGGCGGCCCGAGTCGTCGAAGCAGTGAACCGCCTCCGCGATATGGATCTCGCTAAACCGCCGGGTGTCGCAGAAACGATCGACTGGGTGACCGCTCTCGATGCCGTCGGCGCGACCGATCTCACCGAGCAAGATGCCGCCGACACCCTTGGCGCAGTGCTCAAAGATCGCGACGATCTCGAACTCGTCGGAGAGGCCATCGGACATGTCGTCGACGGTCACTGACGGCGGATACACCGAACTTTTTATTGAATTCTCTTCAGCACTACGCGAGGCCGGACTACCTATCGGTACCGACGATGTCATGTCGCTATGTGCAGCGATAGCCGAACTCAACGCCGCCGACATCCTCGACACATATTGGGCAGGACGAACCACACTCGTCACACGACGCGACCACATACCGGTCTATGACAACGTCTTTCGCTACTTCTTTCTTGACGAAGTGCTCTCAAAACCCGATGACCCGCGCATCACAATGCGGGCCTCGGCGAACTCCCAGGGTGTGCTTCAAGTACCGGACACCGAGACATTCGGCGACCAACACCAGGACGAAGAATTTCACCTTGGATATATGGCGTCACCCGCAGATGTTCGACGAACGAAAAACTTTGCGGAGTGCACACCTGAGGAACTCGCGGCGCTGCGACGCATCATGGCATCGATTCGAATAACGCCACCGCGCCGGCGGACCCGACGTCGCGTTGCAGGTGATCGCGGACGACGACTGCACCTCAAGCGCATGGTGCGAGAGTTGATGCGGCGGCACGGCGAACCCGACCGCTTCATTTACGCTGAACGCCGACGACGAGTGCGTCCGCTCATCCTGCTCCTTGATGTCTCAGGGTCAATGGCGGACTACTCCCGTAATCTCCTGCAGTTTGCATATTCGACGCGTCGTGCGGCGGGCCGAGTCGAAGTCTTCTGCTTTGGAACCCGCCTCACACGAATTACCCGCCAACTCGACCGTCGTCGGCCAGACGAAGCGATGGCTGAGGCAGCACGAACCGTCTTCGACTGGGATGGCGGCACACGAATCGGTGACTCGATCAACGACTTCGTTGCAAAGTGGGCACGACGCGGACTCGCCCGTGGCGGCATTGTGGTCATCTGTTCCGACGGACTAGATCGAGGTGACCCAGAAACGCTCGCGAACGCGCTTGATCGCCTCGATCGACTCTGTCATCGGATCGTCTGGATGAACCCACACGTTGGGGACCGAACAGACGTTGTTCCGAACAGTGTCGGGATGCTCGTCGCCGAGCCGTACATCGATCGACTGCTCTCGGGGCACAACCTTCGTAGCCTCGAAGAATTCGCACAGATCCTACCCGAGCTCGGTTGAGGAGGAAATGATGAGATACAGCGTTTCGATTATCGCCGAAGGTGACCGAGAGATTCGTCTCGACGAAGTTGTCGAACTTGCGGATGCCGTCGCCACGCTGAACGGTGTTGCGAGTGGTGCCGGTTCGTTCTCGTATGGCGCGCAAATCGTTGTCGAAGCCGACAACTCAGACGACGCGGTCGACCTCGCAATTCCACTCTTTATCGACGCGGCCCGTACCGCAGGCCTTCCGGAGTGGCCCGTCACTCGAGCCGAAACGATTGGCGAAATCGATGAACTTGAGGCGCTCGACCCGTGATTCGACTTGGCTCACTCGCCGGATACCCGTTTGAAGGTCCTCGCGTCTTGGCTGGCTGGACGGCACCATCGCGTGCCGCGGTCTACGCGATTCTCTGTCGAAACGACCCCGAGGGTAAACCGAACGACTACTCCGTGATCTACGTCGGCCACTCCGATGATCTTTCGACCGAGCGATTCCCATTCCGACACCCGCATGCGAGCGCGTGGACGCGGCGCGCAGGCAGCAAGTGGAATCTTCACATCTGCACCTACGAGGTACCGGGCGGTCTCCGCTCACACAGAGAACTCATCGCAAAAGAACTCATCTCGGTGTACAAACCGAGTTGCAACCCCGATCAGTACGACCGACAGTGGCGAGCCGAATGGATCGGCTCGTATCACGCGCCAACAACTGCGCCACTCACCACGTCAACCAACGTGGACGGCGGGCCGAGCAAACCGAACGACGCGTAGTCGGTGTCGGTGTCGGTGTCGGT
>JALRBS010000203.1 GCA_023262325.1 Ilumatobacteraceae bacterium
GGCTCAACACCTTCTTTTCCATCGAAAACTGCAACAGCGCCATCTAGAACACGCAGGGATCTTTCAACCTCAACTGTGAAGTCAACGTGACCTGGGGTGTCAATGATGTTGATGCGGTGGTTATTCCACACGCAGGTCGTCGCCGCAGAGGTAATGGTGATCCCCCGCTCCTGCTCCTGGGCCATGTGGTCCATGGTCGCTGCACCGTCGTGCACTTCACCGATCTTGTAGCTCTTGCCGGTGTAGTACAAGATGCGTTCCGTCGTCGTCGTCTTGCCAGCATCGATGTGCGCCATGATGCCGATGTTTCGAGTGCGCTCGAGTGGGAACTCACGCTTGGCCATTGCAGGTCACTTCCATTCGGTGGTCAGGTTCTAGGGGATGTCAAAGGGCGGTTGGTGACGGTGAGGTCACCAGCGGTAGTGGGCGAAGGCCTTGTTCGACTCGGCCATCTTTTGCATGTCGTCTCGCTTCTTCATCGAAGCACCGAGACCGTTCGCTGCGTCCATCAATTCGGCGGCGAGGCACTCTGCCATCGTTCGCTCACGACGTGCACGCGAGTAGTCAACGACCCAGCGGATCGCCAACGTGGTGGCGCGTCGCGGTCGAACCTCGACGGGCACCTGGTAGGTCGCGCCACCGACACGGCGGCTACGAACCTCGAGTGGTGGCTTGACGTTGTCGATTGCTCGACGAACCGTGTCGAGCGCATCATCACCAGTTCGCGATGCAATGAGATCCATTGCGTCATAGACAATGCGTTCTGCTGTGCTTCGCTTGCCGTGGAGCATGACCTTGTTGATGAGTTGCGTCACGAGCGGTGAGCGATGCACCGGGTCTGCGACGAGTTCACGGCGTGGGGCTGGACCTTTACGAGGCATGACTTACTTCTCTGCTTTCGCGCCGTATCGGCTACGGGCCTGCTTGCGGTTTTTCACTCCGGCTGCGTCGAGCGCTCCACGAATGATCTTGTATCGAACGCCAGGAAGGTCACGCACACGACCTCCTCGAACGAGCACGATCGAGTGCTCCTGAAGGTTGTGTCCCTCACCTGGGATGTATGCCGTCACTTCGACACCGCTGGACAGTCGAACACGAGCGACCTTTCGGAGTGCTGAGTTCGGCTTCTTCGGAGTTGTCGTGTACACGCGAGTGCACACACCTCGACGCTGGGGCGAACCCTTGAGCGCTGGTGTCTTGCTCTTCGTGAATTTCGACTGACGTCCCTGTCGGACGAGTTGTTGAATTGTTGGCACGTTGACCTTCTCGTTATTGCGAACTGGTGTCGTGCTCACGCCCAACTGGCGTGGAACACGGACCCCGGAATGTTATGAGTGGATGCGAAAACCAGCAACCTGTCAGTCGCCGTCGGCAACTGCAGCATCTGCTACCGCTGAGGTTTCGAACATCCTGGCGAGCGCTGCAGCAGGATCATCATCTTCTGCCTCGCTCGAGTAGTAGGTCATCGGCTCGTAATCCGGAGCCTGGACCGAGAATTCGCGATACCGCATCATTCCCGTTCCGGCAGGGATCAATTTGCCGATGATGATGTTTTCTTTGAGGCCGATGAGGCCATCGGAACGACCGTCGATCGCCGCTTCGGTGAGCACACGAGTCGTTTCTTGGAACGACGCTGCTGACAGCCAGGACTCGGTTGCAAGCGACGCCTTGGTGATGCCCATGATTTCTGGACGACCTTCGGACGGGCGCTCCCCTGCCTCGACCATCGAACGGTTCGTGTCGCGGAATCGCTTCGCATCGACTCGCTCACCTGGCAAGAAATCGGTTGATCCCGGTTCGCTCACCGCAACGCGACGAGTCATCTGACGAACAATGAGTTCGATGTGCTTATCGTGAATCGACACGCCCTGATCTCGGTACACGCGCTGCACCTCTTCGACGAGATACATCTGTGTTTCGCGTGGTCCCTTGATCTCCATGAGTTCTTTTGGATCGAATGGACCATCGGTGATTGGGTCACCAGCGCGAATGTCCGCCCCGTCAACCACCTCGGGCAGTGGTCGTGCGCCGAGCGGAAGCACCACTGGGTACTCCTCGCCGGCATCATCGACGACGACAACCGGAATTCCCTTGCCCTCGTCCTCACCAATGCGAACCACACCCGACAACGGTGCAAGACGTGCCGAACCCTTCGGCGTGCGAGCCTCGAAGAGTTCAACAACGCGTGGCAGACCGCCGGCGATGTCCTTACCGGCGACACCACCGGTGTGGAAGGTACGCATCGTCAACTGTGTGCCGGGCTCGCCGATCGACTGCGCGGCGATGATGCCGATGGCCTCGCCGACGTCGACCTGCTTGCCGGTGGCCAGCGAGTCGCCGTAGCACAGCCCACAGGTGCCGACCTTGCTCTCGCAGGTCAGCACGGAGCGCACGCGG
>JALRBS010000221.1 GCA_023262325.1 Ilumatobacteraceae bacterium
GACCGAGGTGAAGGACCGACTGGGGGCTGCTGCAGGCGAGCTCTCCGGCGGCCAGGCCCAGCGGCTGGTCATCGCCCGCGCGCTGGCTGTCCAGCCCCACGTGCTCCTGATGGACGAGCCGTGCTCGGCCCTCGACCCGGCGTCGACGCTGAAGATCGAGGAGACCATCCGGCAGCTGTCCAAGGACATCACGATCATCATCGTCACCCACAACATGCAGCAAGCGGCTCGTGTCAGCGACCGGACAGCATTCTTCAACATCGATGGCACCGGTCAACCCGGGTACATCGTTGAAATGGATGACACCGAGAAAATGTTCTCGAACCCTGCCCAACAAGCAACATCGGATTACGTCACCGGGAGGTTTGGCTGATGCCTGACTTACGCGCAGATTTTCATCGCGAAATGGACGAGGTTCGCAATCTCGTCGGTCGCCTTGGCGCCATCGTTATTGATCTCATTCCTCGAGTAACCGACATTTTGCTCGATCAGAACCTCGAAGACGCCGAATTTGTCCTCCAAGGTGATGAGGAAGTTGACGCACGAACCCTCGACATCGAGGACAGAGCGATTCGGCTCATCGCGCTTCAGGCACCCGTCGCCGGAGACCTGCGCCAGATCGCTTCGTCGCTCAAAATTTCTGCCGACATGGAACGATCCGCGGACCTGTGCTGCAACATTTGTAAAGCGGCGCGTCGAATGTACGGCCATACGATCGATCCGAAGTTGCGTGGCATCATCCAGAAGATGGCTGCGCAAGCCGTCAAGGAATATCAAGAGGCACTTGACGCGTACCTTTCGCTCGATCCGGTTCGAGCAGCCGCGCTTGACGACGTCGACGGCTACCTCGACGATCTCCACCGACAATTCCTCGCACAAATTCTCGAGAGCCAGTCAAATGAAAGCATCGATCTGCAGGTCGCCGTGCAGCTCGTCCTCGTTGGCCGCTTCTATGAGCGGCTTGGCGATCACGCAGTCAACCTCGCACAGCGGGTTCGCTACATCGTCACCGGATCAAATCCAGAACATGAGGTGCTCGATCGGTATCGGTCGCGCCAGGCGGCTGCCGATCAAGGAGTGAACGACTGAGCGGTGTTGACACCATTGCTCGTCATCGCTGCGTTGGTTGTCGGCCTAGCGCTCGGAGCATTGCTCCGGCGATTTTCGCGCGAACCGAAGGTTGTGGAACCGGTAGTGCGCGATCCGGAGCCTCGACAGGATCCGGTCATGGACGTGCTCAACACGTTGCCTGACGCCATTTTCGTCTTCGATCGATCTGGGAAATCACTATCGAGAAATACCGTTGCCGAACGCCTACGGTCCTCAGGGGTTGGCCTCCTCATCGAAGAAGTGGTGGAACGGCAGGTGGCTCGCGCTGGCGATACACCGGTGGAGGAGCGCCATCACTTTCGCGCGCCAAGTGATCGAACCGTGCAGGTCAGCTCGATGCGATGTGCCGATGGACGAGTCGTCGCACTCGTGAAAGACCTTTCTGATCAGGTTCGCTTGGAAGCAATGCGGTCTGACTTCATCACGAACATCAGCCATGAGTTGAAAACTCCAGTCGGAGCAATCGCCGTCCTTGCAGAAGCGATCTCCGAGGAAGCAGATGACGCGACACTGCGCCGCGTGGTGCAACGAATGGCGAGTGAAGCCGAACGCGCTTCGCAAACACTCGACAATCTTCTTGAATTGTCGGCGCTTGAGTTCGCCGGTATTGCGGACCCGGAAGATGTCGATGTCGGTGCGCTTGTCGGCGCGGTCGTTGCGAGATTTCACGATGTAACACAGCCGCGGTCGATCAGTGTTGAGGTTGCCGCGATGCCTGAACTGGTCGTGCGTGGAAGTTGGATACAGCTCGAGTCAGCGCTGTGGAACCTCGTCGATAATGCGGTGAAATACTCCGCCGATGAGTCGGTCATCACAATTAGCGCCGAACCTAACTCTGGAAGTGTGTGGTTGCGGATCGCTGACAACGGATGTGGCATTCCTCAACGTGAACTCGACCGCGTGTTTGAGCGTTTCTATCGAGTCGATAAATCACGTGGCCGCGGGACCGGTGGTACCGGGCTCGGACTTGCGATTGTGAGGCACGTTGCGTCGAACCACGGGGGCACCGTCAAGGTGGAATCGGTTGAGGGCGATGGTTCAACTTTCATACTTGAGTTGCCCCTTGCTCCTCGCACGAAGAGTGGTGAAGCGAGTGGCATGGCGGGGGCGAGCGATGTCTGAGCGAATTCTCGTCGTCGAAGATGAGGAGTCATACGTTGAGGCCCTGCAGCTCGGCTTGGCGCGAGAAGGATTTGACGTCATCGTTGCCCGCGACGGGCTCGAAGCGGTCGAACTCTTTGAACGAGAAACTCCCGATCTTGTGCTGCTCGATGTCATGCTGCCGCGACTCAGCGGAATCGATGTGTGCCGTCAGATACGTCAGCACTCATCGGTGCCAATCATCATGGTCACGGCGAAGTCAAGCGAAATCGACACGGTCGTCGGACTAGAAGTAGGAGCCGATGACTATGTCGCGAAGCCATATCGACTGCGTGAACTCATCGCCCGAATTCGCGTGGCGCTTCGCCGCGGTGTCGAGGTAACCGGACCGAATGCGAGCGGCGATGACGTGCTCATTGTTGGCGATATCGAACTCAACGAGTCTCGACACTCGGTGAGCGTGCGGGGCATCGAAGTTGCTCTACCGCTAAAGGAATATGACGTACTGCGCCTCTTGATGATCAACGTTGGCAAAGTGCTTACTCGAGAAATTCTCATTGACCGTGTGTGGGGCGCCGATTATGTCGGTGACACGAAAACTCTCGATGTGCACATCAAACGGCTGCGGGCAAAGGTCGAACCCGATCCAACGAATCCGCAGCAGATCACGACGGTGCGCGGGGTGGGTTATCGGTTAAACCCACCTCAACGCTCCTAAGTCGATTCTGTCTACGATCACCGTGATGAACGACGATCGTCCAGCGGGCAAATTTCAATCGCTTGCAATTACCCATGCAGTCATGACTGCTGGTGAGGCATCGATGGTTGTCGCACTCGCTGACTCGTTCTTCTTCGATGTTGATCTCGACGCTGCTCGTTCTCGACTCCTCGCGTTCTTGCTCATTGGTTTCACGCCGTTTCTGCTCGTCAACGGAAAGCTCGGCCCGCTGGTCGACCGATTGCGCGGCGGACGGAGAGCAATGGTGGTCATCATTGCGCTTACCCGACTCGCGGTGCAGGTAGGAATGATCTTCACCGCCGGTGGCATCGCGCTCTTCCCGTTTGTGTTTGCCGCGCTCGTTCTTCAGAAGACGTATGCAGTGACGAAGCAGGCAATCGTGCCGACCGTCGTGTCGAACGCTGAAGAGTTGGTGGAGGCGAACAGCAAACTGGGGCGGATCGCAACATTGACCGGAGCTGTCGCCGTGTTGCCTGCTGCTGGAATTCAACGAGTACTCGGATCAGGGGCGACGCTTGCGTATGGTGCCGTATTTTTCGGCGCGGCTGTGCTGCTTGCTGCGAGATTGCCGAGAACTCGACGCAACCCTCGCTCCAGGGTTCATGCAGGAACCTCTTCGACCGCCCACGACGAGGCTCACATGGGTTGGATTGCGATGGCAGTACTGAGATTCAGCCAAGGTTTCGTGCTCTTTCAAGTTGCATTGTGGTTCCGCGGAAATGCCGCTCCCCAGATATGGCTTGCAGCAGCGGTTGGCCTTGGCGCGATGGCGCCGTTTCTTGGCAACACCGTTGGCCCGGTGATCAGAAAACGAGTTGACGTCGAAGTCATGTTGACGACCGCACTCGCGATGCCTGCAGTTGTTGCAGTTGCGGCAACCGTCCTTGGGGGCTACCTCATGGGAGTTGTTCTGTCGATTGTCGTCAACTTATGTGGAGCGATCGGACGACTTGCGTTTGAGTCAATTGTGCAGACTTCCGATGAGGACGAAGGTCGAGGCGCCGCGTTTGCGTGGTTTGAAACCCGTTTTCAACTCGGGTGGGTTGCTGGAGCAGCGGTGCCGATACTCATAGAAATGTCAGGGGTTGTCGGCCTCGGTTACCTCGCCGTCGTACTCGCGGTCGCCGCAGTGATGTATGGCATTGTTTCCCGTGGTGATGCTCGGCGCAATCTTGCTATTCGCCGGTAACCCGAGCGACCCAAAGCCCCGGTGCATCGAGTTCCGATGGGGTTGGGCAGCGGTCGGTGCCACCGAGCAGCAACTGCGCCGCTGTCGATTCGCCCACGCGATCGACGACACCTTGCACAAACGACTTGCCTCGCCGAACCTGATCGTCATCGAGCCGAATGCCGAGCAAACGATTCACGAAGACATCGGCAGGTGAGCTTGCGAGCCGGCGCCGACGTACCGCTTCGGCAATCGCCAGTGCGTTGCCGCCGACGACGCGGACCGCGACTGCATCGACAATCCAGTCGGTGAAACCAACCACTGCAGCGACCGCCGCATCGAGCTGTGGTTCGAGCGAACGTTGTTCCTCCGAGCTCACCGCGCCAAGCAGAATAGTTGGATCGCTGAATGTCTTCTGTAGCGATTCCATCGGATCGCTTGCGGACGGATCAAGCGCGCTGAGATGCTCGGCAACCGCATCGGGGTCGGGTCGAAACGCGCCGACATAGGCGCGCACGAGAGCGGAAAGTCTCTCGTGAAATGACGGTGCGTTGAGCACCGCATGTCCTGCAAATTCGTGGGCGAGCACCCAAAGACGTACTTCATCGGGCGCGATCGCCCACTCGGCAGCGAATTCGTCGAGCGTTGCGACGATGAGTTCAAGTGAGGTGTCAGCGCGAGGAATCGGGAGATCGTGCACCCCGAACGATCGTCGAGACAGATCTCCAACCATTGAGCCGACTGCCATGCCAAGCATCGCTGGCGCCATCATTTTTGAGATGTTCGCCATGAGATGAGCCATCGGGTCCGACTCGCCAGCGTCTGATGCGGGTGCTGTTCCAAGTGCTGTTGCGAGATCGGTGAACAGCGGACGATACGCGTCCAAGGTGTGCGCGGCCCACTGTGATCGGGTTGTGATGCGAACATCGACCCCGGTGAGATCGACTCCGGTGACATCTCCAACATGGAGACGCGCGATCGGGGCGAGCGACTCAATAGCGATCCGGGCAGCTGGCTCGACGTTGCCTTCCGGCGAGCCATTTGTTGCACCAAGTTGTGCGAACTGGCGAGCGGCCTCCCAATTGATGGGACCCTGACCCGACATCGCGCGTGCGATATCTCCCAAAAAAGGAATTCCAGCAAACGGATCTTCACTGTGCGGTTCGGGGGATTCCGCCATACCTCAGATGCTACGCGTAATGCAGACGACTAGCGTCGGCGAGGTGGTAACAACCGTGCTCATTCGAGAGGGTTCGACAAGTCTCGCTCGTCGTGTCCGGGATCGACTCAGCACGCATAGTGGGATAACGGTGGTCGGTGTCGGCGAAGGCGATGCCGACGTCATCGTCGATCTGCGAGTCGGGGACCACGATGGCCTTGCTCGCCGCCGGTCAAGCGCAACTGTTGAAGGTGAAGCGCTCATGGAAGAGGTTCGGCGCGTCAACGCACGGCGTATTGTGCTGCTGTCATCGGCGCTCGTCTATGGGCCTCACGCGAATAATGCGCTGCCGCTGACTGAAGACGCAATTGTTCGACCTGACCATTCGTTTGTGTTTGCTCGGCAGCTCGCCGCTGTTGAGCATGTCGTCGACCGATGGCGCAGAGGAGACGAATCGCGACGGGTGACCGTGTTACGGCCGACCGTCACGATGGCGATTGGCTCGTCGTCCGCGCTGGCGCGTGCACTGGCCGCCGGGTCAGGTCGCGTGCTTGGCGAAGCCGATCCAGCGGCACAGTTTCTGCATCTCGACGACCTTGCGTCGGCGATCGAGCTTGCAGTGACCTCGGAACTCGACGGCGTACTCAATGTCGCTCCCGATGGATGGGTGCCAGGCGACCGTGTTCGTCGCCTGTCTCCGCAACGGTTTCGCGTGCCAATCCCCGGGCGTCTAGCGGACACGATTTGGGCACTGCAGTGGCGATTTCAACGCGGGCCGATTCCCCCCGGAGTTGGGCCATATTTACGTTCGAGTTGGGTCGTTGCGAATGATCGCATTCGGTCGCTCGGCTGGGAGCCGAAGGTGACGAACGAGCAGGCGTTCGTCGAAGGAACCGAGGACCCGTGGTGGGCGGCGATCACGCCAAAACGGCGACAAGAGCTCGCACTCGGTGCAGCAGCGGCAACGATTGTTGCTGCGGTTAGTGCTCTCGTGGCCATCATTTTTCGGTCTCGACGTCGTCACTAAGGGTTGAGAAGGACGTTGGTCTAGACCGGCATGTTTGTCACCGCAAACGCGATGACAATCAGGACGACAGCAGCAACGACGCCGACGGTGAGCGCTGCGTTACGGAGACGCCGACTGGGGGGTTCAGCAGCAAACACGATGCGATGTTCCGCAGAAATTTCTGCTGGATGCCGCCAGTCGCGTTCATGTGGAGGAGGAGCTGCGCCCACGGACATGAAACTGTAGTGAACGCGTGGCACGAACGTCCGTCGCGACTTCAGACCGACGGGTACGATGCTGTTGTGATCAAACAGCCCGAGGGACGTGACTGGTGTGCGGTCACGTCGGAGACGCTGCATGTTGGCGATGCGCATGATTGGGCGGTTCAGCCAAACTGTGGTGCAGTCACTGTGTTCTCAGGAACTGTGCGTGATCACGCTGAGGGACGAGACGATGTCGTTGCGTTGACGTACGAGGCGTACGAGGAACGCACGGTCGAGTCATTCCAAGAGATCTGCGACGAACTTCGCCGTCGCTGGCCCGACGTTGAGCGAGTTGTTATGTGGCATCGCCTCGGCAGATTGACGTTGTCCGAGGTGTCAGTTGTCGTTGCGGTTTCCTCTCCGCATCGACCGGTGGCGTTTGAGGCGGCACGATTTGGAATCGATGCACTGAAGGTGTCGGCGCCGATTTGGAAGCGCGAGGAGTGGTCCGATGGCGCTGATTGGGGAACCGGTGCATCGCCACTGCAACGTGCCCACGATGTTGAAGGCGGTGGATGAGCGTGGCGCTCATCATTATTGCTGCGGCCGTCGTCGCTCTTGCGCTCTTAGTCGTTGCGCGACGCACGCAGCGCAGCGATGATGCGGTATCCGATTTTCGTAGGCAGATTGATGCGTTGTCATCTGACTCTCGTCGTGCTGTCACCGATCGCGTTCGACGACTACGCGACGTCACGGAGACGGAAGGAACTTCATCTGAAGTGACCCCGCCGAATGAGGAGACCGAACGTGGCTCGTGACCTTGCGATCGATCTCGGTACTGCCAACACGCTGGTCTACATGAAGGGCAAAGGCATCGTCCTCAATGAACCATCGGTGATCGCGCTCAACCGGCAAACCGGAGAGGTGCTCGCCACCGGACGCGAAGCATGGCAGATGATCGGCCGCACACCCGGATACATCGTCGCCGTACGACCACTGCGCGGTGGGGCGATCACCGACTTTGAAATCACTGAACGCATGATCCGGCTTCTCCTGCAGCGCGTTGGTGTGAGCCGTTTCACACGGCCGAAAGTCGTCATTTGCGTGCCCTCGGCGATTACCGAAGTGGAACGGCGAGCCGTTACCGATGCTGCAAGACGTGCGGGCGCCGCAGATGCAAACCTCATCGAACAACCAATGGCGGCGGCGATTGGCGCTGATCTGCCAATTGACGAACCCGTTGGCAACATGGTCATCGACATTGGTGGTGGGACCAGCGAAACAGCGGTGATCTCGCTTGGCGGCATCGTTGCACTTGAAGCAGTCCGCGTCGGTTCCTTCGACATTGACGCCGCGATTCAGAACCACATTCGACGCGAACATGGCATCGCCATTGGCGAGCGAACTGCTGAAGAAATCAAAATGGCGATTGGATCGGCGGCCCCTACCTCGGATGAGGTCACCGCAGAGGTTCGCGGACGTGACCTGATGTCGGGTCTACCAAAAACGGTCATCTTGTCCCCGGGCGAGATCCGCGAAGCAATTGAAGATCCGGTCTCATCGATTGTTGCATCGGTTGTGCGATGTTTGGCGAAGGCCCCACCCGAACTCTCGCAGGACTTTCTCGTTCGCGGTATGTACCTGGTTGGTGGAGGAGGCTTGCTGCGCGGTCTCGCCGAACGGATCGAACGCGAAACCGAGGTTCCCGTGAAGATGTCGAATGTGCCACTTGAGGCGGTTGTGCTCGGCGCAGGTCACGTCATCGAGCATTACGACGCCCTGAAGGGCATGTTTATGGGTGCTCGACGCTGACCAGATCACCTGACGCAGTCGCGATCCACATCTCGCCATCGGCGTCCCGCTCGATTGCGGTCGGTCGATCGACCGTGCCAAGTTCCACGAGACTGCCGTTGGCGGCGTTGAACGCGGTCACACGTCCGTTGCAGTAGTCGGCGTACACGTACCAGCCCCACAGCGCAGGAATGTTGTTGCCTCGGTAGACGGCGCCACCACTTATTGAGCACGCACCATCGCTGTGCGGGTACGTGACCGCAGGTTCGACAATCGTCATTTGCGGGTCAGGACTCACGTCGTTGTTGAACGCCTGCGTACCCTCACGAGAACTCCATCCGAAGTCGGTTTGAAACCCTCCGACGGGGCGACCCCCATCAGCGGGGACGAGGTTTACTTCCTCCTCATTGCTTTGACCGACATCCGCAATCCAGAGATCTCCGGTCAATGGGTCGACGTCGATTCGCCACGGGTTGCGAAGCCCACTTGACCAGAGTGTGGCGACTGTGGCATTTGGGAACGGATTATCAGAAGGGATTGTCAGGGAGCCATCGGCTAATGGTGTGAATCGATGAAGTTTGCCGAGCGGGTCGTCGAGGCGGTGCGCGCGCCGCTCGGGGTCACCAGCGGATCCGCCGTCTCCGACGCTCGCGAGAAACGTTCCATCCGCAAGTGCCTCAAGGTCGCCACCATTGTGATTGCCATACGGCTCGTCGATGTGCAGAACAACGCGCCCGGAGTTGTGATCGATGGTGCCGTCGTTCTCCACCGAAAATCGCTCGATAATGACGTCGCCCTCTTCTCCTGGTCGCGTCGACGTGAAATAGGCAAGAAGAAATGATCCGTCATTGCTGAACGCAGCGCTGAGGAAACCTTGTTCGCCGTTGATCACCGTCCGGTCGCTGAGGTCAAGTGCAACCGATTCTGAACCGTCATCGACTCGGACGAGCGTTCCGCGCTGTTCGACTGCGAACAGCCGGTGCCGAGTCGGATCTGCAACCACGTCGGTGAGCGCATCGAGTTCGTATCGCGTTGACAGACTGACGTCCGGCGTGCCGCTGGCTGGCGTCGGATCGCGAGCAACATCTGTTTCGACCGTTGCCGACGACGTTGACGAACCGGTCGTGCCCTCGCTCGGCTGAACTTGTGGAGCCGCGGTTGCGGGTGTCGGCGTAGCAGTGTGAACCGTCGCCTGACCGGAACATGCAGGAAGCACGCAGGCGGCGAGCAACGAACCCAGCAAACGTGTCGGCAGCCTCACTGAGCCCGAATGAGTCCTTCCTGCACGACGTTGACTGCAAGGTCACCGCTCGAGGTGAAGATTGAACCACCGGCCAAACCGCGAGCATTTGATGACGAAATCGCATGTTGTTCGTACAGCAGCCAGTCGTCGGCGCGGAAGGACCGGTGAAACCACATTGCATGGTCGAGTGATGCCATTTGCACGCCGTCAAACCAGTTTCGTCCGTGCGGGAGAAGCGTCGTATCGAGCAATGTCATATCGCTCGCGTAGGTCACGATGCACGCATGCAACGTTGGGTCGTCGGGAAGCGTGCCGTTGGCCCGCATCCATACCTTCTGGCCATTCGCTCGACTGTTCCCGCGTGTCATTGGGTCCCCGTTGACGTAACGAACGTCGATTGGACGTGGAATGTCGTATGACGGACCAACCTGGTCTTTATACGGTGCCATTCGCTCACGAAAGTCGGGCAGCGACTCGGGCGCAGGAACGTCCAGCGAGGCACGTGTTTGGTGATCAAGCCCGGATTCATGATCGTGAAAACTCGCTTGGAGGTTGAAGATTGCCCGGCCATGTTGAATCGCGACGACACGTCGCGTCGAAAAGCTTCGTCCGTCACGAATTCGATCGACCTCGTACACGATCGGAACTTTCGGGTCGCCTGGGCGCAGAAAGTACGCGTGCAACGAGTGCACGAGACGGTCAGGTTCCTCAATCGTTCGTGCCGCCGCAACGAGAGCCTGCCCTGCCACCTGACCGCCAAACACTCGCTGGCGGTCCTCATCAGGAGAACGTCCGCGGAACAGGTTGACCTCGATCGCTTCGAGATCCAAGAGTCGGATGAGGTCATCGAGTGCTTCTTGCACGTCTCCATTCTTCCAGCCCGTAGCCTCGAAACGTGCCACTGAACGAGAAGATGAGGTCCGTGCTCGCTCGCACCAAAGGGTTCATGCCCGATGACGAAGGTGAGGCGCTCTATCGCTCGGCATGCACGGCGCTTGCGCAACATCGATCGCTTCCAATCATTGAGATTGGTTCGTATTGCGGAAAGTCGACGGTCTGGCTGGGTGCGGCGGCGAGCGAACTTGGCGGCACGGTCGTCACGATTGACCACCATCGCGGATCGGAAGAGACGCAACCAGGCTGGGAACACCACGACCCCGAGGTCGTCGACCGGCGTGTCAACCTGATGGACACACTCCCATTTCTGCGGACAACGCTCTACGACGCCGGTCTCGAAGAGGTAGTCATTCCAATTATCGGCAGGTCGCCAGTGGTGGCGCAGCTGTGGCGAACGCCGGCATCACTCGTGTTTATTGACGGTGGCCATGGTGACGAACACGCCGCCGCCGACTTTGAGGGATGGGCGCACCACGTAGTGAGCGGAGGACTGCTCGCTATTCACGACGTCTTCGAGAACCCCGAAGATGGTGGTCGTCCTCCATACGAACGTATTTACTTGCCGGCGGTCGAGTCAGGTGAATTTGAACTCCACGATGCTGTGGGTTCGCTCAGGGTGCTACGGCGACGTTGAGTTCACGTCTGCTTTGGTGTGCAAGCACACCAAAGATCGCTGCTGACACCGCCATAATCGTTGCACCGACGATGCCGAGCAGTTGAGGATGCACGGCGAATAGAGCGCCACCGATGAGGGGACCAATTACTCGACCGGCCGCCATATACGCCTGAGCGTCGCCGGCCCGTTCGGCTGGGTAATGAGAATGTGCTGCGAGCACCGAGAAACAGGCGGGAACCGCCATCCAGAAACAGAATCCCCAGGCGGTGACCGCAATCGCAAAGGCCAGCGGATGGTGTACTGCACCAAGGACGATCGCGCAGACCGAAATGGCAAGAATCCACCGACCAGGATGTTGGCGTTCTCCTCGGAACCGAGACGATGGAATACCGGCGATCGAGTTACACGAATAGACGAGCGAGACGGCGAGCGCTGAGAGCCCGACCTCACCGCGACCAATGCTGTTCGAAAACACGAATACTGCGCTGCCACCGAGCGTGAAACATCCGAGCGCAAGCATCGCTACCAGTGCAGTGGGTGACGGGCGATGGCGCTCTGGTCGAATTCGTTGTGCTGACGTGAGACGGCTCGTGTGAACGAAACAGAGCGGCAGGAGGTGAAGGCAACCGAGTGCAATAAACAACGAGTCGGTCCCAAAACGATCGAGGAAGACCCCAACAACCGGCGACGCGACCGTCCCGATGATCGGTCCAATCACCGCAATGTCACCCGTTCGCGCATCATCGCCAAACACTTCGGCCCAGGCGAGCCAAGCGATGGTGCCGAGCGCGAGTCCATTGAGAAATCGAAGGCCGACGAGCGGTCCGAACAGGACGAACCCAGATGCAATGTTCGCGACGAGTCCGAGGAGCACAGCAAATACGAGAAGTCGACGCCGCGGACGGAAGACCCGTCCCGAACCCCACGATCCGATGACGAATCCAAGCAGTTGTGCGCTTGAAATGAGTCCGACGCGGCTCAACGGCACACCCTGTTCCTCTGACAGCCCGGTAATGAGAAATGGTGTCGCAACGAACACGACTGTGCTGACCGCAGAAGCGACGAAGACGACCAACGGCACTTTCGGCCGAAGTGTTTCGAGCGCTCGAAGCGGTGCCTGAATCATCGACTATGACGCGTGAGCGAGATCGGCTCGGGCATCGACGATGAGTTGCCGAACGCGGTCGCGCAGTTCGGTGACATCGTCCAGTGTGAGACCCTCGGTTGGTACCGGATCGAGAATGCGAACGATCGCGTTGCATCGACCGAAACGCCAGTCATGCTTGATGAGCGCATCGCGCGTGCCGTGCACGACGAGCGGAAGAAGTGGCGCTTGTGCCTCAATCGCAATTTTGAACGCTCCATCTTTGAATTCGCCGAGCTCACCCGTTGCGCTACGTGTGCCTTCAGGGAACAACATGACCGAAACCCGCTGCGAGATTCTCTCCGCTGCTTCCGAATAGACGTGTGATCCTGAACCTTGTGCTCCCCGTACAAGTTTGATGTCGCGGGACAACATGAGGAGGAATCCAAGTAGCGGAATCTTGAAGAAGGCGCTTTTTGCGACCCACTTCATCTCGATCGGGATCTGTGAGATCGCAAGCATGTCGACGAAACTCTCGTGATTTGAAATGACGACGTATGGCCGACGAGGATCATCGGGAACGTTGCCTTCAATTGAGAATGTCCACAATGGATTGAGCCGGCCGTGTACACGCGCCACCGATCGAAATGTGTAGCCCGCCCAATAGGCACCGCGATCGAACGGCATCGTGACCAGGCGAACGAACGCGACGAGTGGAATTGCGGCGATGACGAGAATTCCGAGCGTCACCCATGCCCAGAGCGAAATCAGCGTGCGGGCGAATGCGGAGTCGCGGGTCGTAGTCACAGATTGAGTGTACGACCCGTAGTTCGAACGAGCCGGGACTGCTACGCGACGAGGTTGACGCCGCAATCGAAGCGAAAGATTCCGCTCGCCGGAGATGCTGCGCTAATCGAATCTGCGGCGAGGATGACTGCCGCTGCGGTGTACGAAGTGTGTTCTCGATCTGGGAACAGAATTTCTTCTGGGTGCACGATGCCAGTCCAGTACGAGCCATCACTGCACCGATGTCGACTCGTCCATCGAAGGAGATCGGTTGCCGTCGATACATCACCGATCGCAGCGAACGAGAGTGAGGCTTCAGCTGTCTCCGAGGCGGTGATCCACGGTTCGTCGCTCACGCATCGAACCCCGAGGTCGTCCATCACGAAGGTCGTCCACCCGTCAACCAACCGCTGCTTTGCTTCGTGCCCTTGAAGCGTGCCGGTGAGCACCGGGTAATACCAGTCCATTGCCCAGCGTTCCTTCGGCTCAAATGCACTTGGGTTCGAAGCAACCGCCCGCGCCATGACATCAGCGGCTGCACGCCACTGCGGTTGCGGGTCGTCGACGAGTTCGCCGAGCATCGCACCGCAACGCAACGCGTGTTGGATACTCGATGTGCCGGTGAGTAACGCGTAGTCCCATGGCCGACGGTCAACCTCGACCGCCCACAGTGCAAGACCATCGTCTCGTCGCTGATGCAGCACCCAGTTGAGCGCGCGGGTCACCATCGGCCAAAGATGACGTGCGCGGTCGACTTGGAGTGCACCGGTTGGCAAGCACAACACATGGTGGAGCACGCCGGTCGCAACATATGCGCACACATTCGTGTCGAGCTTGGGCTCCGAAACTGTTGCGTCACCGTCACCGTCGGCGAGGTAGTAGTTGTGCCAGGAGCCATCGGCGCGTTGGATATCTGCAAGCCATTCGTACGCTCGCAGCGCCGCATTCGACAAATGGGCGACGTCGAGGGCCATGGCTGACTCAACGTGGTTCCAAGGATCACAATGCCCACCCTCGAACCACGGGATCATTCCCGAAGGGCGCTGTAGCGAGGCGAGGTGTTCGGCTGATGCTCGAATCTCGGAGGCTGACAGCACACCCGGTACCTCCGCCGTCCAAGATGTTCGAACACTCACGATCCGACCTTTGTCCCGTAGACGATTCGGCTCTTGCCAAGTACCGGAGCGAGCACGCGCTCAACGACCGCAAGCGACGTAGGTCGATCGATGATTTCGCGTTCCAACAGGTGCCGATACGCCGTCACCGCCCGATTGGATTCATTCTTTGGACCGACGGCACATTTCAGCCACCAATACGGTGAATGCAATGCATGCGCTCGGTGGCTGCCGGTGATGTCGAGTCCCGCCGAGCGAAGTTTGGCGTCAAGTTCGACGGCGCTATAGATCCGAACGTGTCCACCGACGGCAATAGGAGCGTGGTATTCCTCAGAAAGCCACCAGTTGATCGTTTCTGGAAGTTGCGCGGGCACGGTCGCCGCGAACCGCCCGCCGGGTCGAAGCACGCGTACCATTTCGGCGATCGCAGTGACATCGTCTTGGATATGTTCGAGCACCTCTGAGGTGATGACCACGTCAAAACTGTCGTCCTCAAATGGAAGACAGGTTGCGTCACCACGCAGCACACCGAGGGAGCCGCTGGGCGGTATTTCCCCGGCTGCGAGCATCGCACCGAGTGTGTTTCGCGTTTCGGTGACCTCGTCGGCGGCGTAGTCGAGCGCAACCGCCCGAGCCCCCCGCCGAGCGCACTCGAACACGTGCCGACCGAACCCGGATCCGACGTCGAGCACATGATCGCCTTGTCGTAATCCAAGCTCGTCGAATCGAATCGTCAACATCAGAGGCGACCGTTTCTTCGAAGTTTCTCGATGTTGGCAGGCATCGACAACACTTCTCGGTACTGCTCGACAGTGAGTTCGGCGCAGTGTCGCCAGGACCACCGTTCAACAACTCGTTTCCGACCGGCGGCACCGATGCGAGAACGCGCCTCTGGTTGGTCGAGGGCCGATTGAAGCGTCGCCAAAAGAGATTCGGTATCACCGGCTCGACAGCGGAACACCGTGTCGCCGTCGGCTCCAGTGACTTCAGGAAGTGCACCGCCGTCGGTTGCGACGAGTGGAGTCCCCGTGCACATTGCTTCGATGGCAGGCAGGCTGAAACCTTCGTAGAGGCTGGGTACGACTGCGAGTTCGGCCTCTGCATATAACTCCACGATGCGTTCGTCGGGAACGCCTGAGACGAAGTCGATATGTGGATGGAGATTGAAGCGGTCGATGAGATCCATACTCTTGCCCGGCTTCGGCTTGCCGATAATCGTCAAGCTGACGTCGCGACCATCGCTCCGCAATTTTGCTAATGCCTCGATGAGGTAAGCGAGTCCTTTGAGTGCGACGTCTGCCGAAGCCGTTGTGATGAGTCGACCTGGTTTCCTCGCAACGTGTTCAAGTGGACGGAAGAGTTCAGGGTCGACACCGACTGGAACCAACCGCATTCGATCGAGGTCGACACCCATGTCCGTGTGGATGTCTTGAATTGAGTTCTCGCTGACGACGACGACGCGCGGCATCTGACGCGCGACTTTTCCCTGCATCCGAACGAAGGAGTACCAGCGGCCGATCGACCAACGCTTGTAGAGGTTTGGTGCTGCTTTCATTTCGAGCATGCGGTCCCGGGTGATCGGATGATGCAAGGTGACGATCGTCGGGATGACTTTCTCAAGTTTCGCGATGCCCCAGCCCAAACATTGGTTGTCGTGCACGAGATCAAATTCACGGGCACGAGGTACGAGGTGTCGGTGCACCCTTGCGCTGAAGGCAAGCGGCTCAGGAAACACTCCAGTTGAAAACACTGCGACCTCAAGGAAGTCTTCTCGAGTCTTGAATTCCCAAAATGCGGGGAAGCGTCCCGGGTAGTGATCATTGAAAAGGTCGAGGCTGCGAAGTTTTGTGATCGGCACCCGATCATCAAGCACCGGGTAGGGCTGGCCACCGAACACTTCGACCTCGTGTCCGAGATCGACGAGTGCTTTCGTGAGGTGTCGGGTGTAGATGCCTTGACCGCCGACGTGTGGTTTGCCTCGATACGTGAGGTAGGCAAGCCGCAAAGGGGCGTTCGGATCGAGTCCTTGCGGCATCGGATGGATGCTATCGGTGGACGTTACCGACGGGTAACTCCACCTTACGCGCAGTCACTCGGAGGACTGAGCGAACTTACTTCGGGAGTGAACTCACCGTTCTTTTCGTCAACCGCACGTCCGCGAAAATCGACGCGTCCTGACGCAGTCGTTGAGAACGTGAACTCGACAGTTCCGGCAGACGTAACGGTGGCCGAAGTATTGGAGGAATTGCGAATTTTCAGTTGATTTGGCTCGCCATTTTGCGTCGCTGTCGCGGACAACGTCATTGAGTCTCCATCCGAGTCGGTGACCTTGAATGTGAGAACAAAGTTATACGTGGGTATGTACACCGTCAGTGGGCTCGATATCGCGCATTGAAATGTGAATGTTCCAGCAGGAACACGGTTTGCAATGGTTGTTGTCGTCGTAACCACTGGTGCGGTTGTTGTAGTCGTGGTTGCGGGAGTCGTTGTCGTGGTTGCTGGCGTTGTTGTAGTCGCTGGCGCTGTGGTTGCGGGGCCGGTGGTTGTTGGCGCCGCGGTTGTCGGAACTGTCGTTGTTGTCCTTGGTGCGATCGGAATCGCCGATGCGACAACTGTGGTCGTCGACTCGGGCACGGTCGTTGATGTCGTCGACGTTGATGTGGTCGGCGGCACCGTGGTCGTTGCAGGAAGA
>JALRBS010000063.1 GCA_023262325.1 Ilumatobacteraceae bacterium
CATCGCAAAAGAACTCATCTCGGTATACAAACCGAGTTGTAACCCCGATCAGTACGACCGACAGTGGCGCGCCGAATGGATCGGCTCGTACCACGCGCCAACAACTGCGCCGCTCACCACGTCAACCAACGTTGACGGCGGGCCGAGCAAACCGAGCGACGCGTAGGCCGTGTCGGTGTCAGTTCTCGTCAGCGACGGTAACCGACGCCATCAAGTTGACGGGTACGGCGGGTTCCGGCCGCAGGCTTCGCCGGTGGGCGTTCAGTGCCCTCTGGCTCCGGCTGATAGGTGGCGCCGACAACGATTCCCTCGGCCATTCCGTAGAGCAACGGAAGTGCCCCAGCGATCACTCCACCGGTTCGGTTGATCCGCTCGACACCAGGTCCGATGACCTCGGCATTCTTCTTGATCTCCCATACGACGTCAGCGCATTCTTCGAGTCGTTCAGCCACTTTCGTGAGTTGACCACCAACGATGAAGAGGTACAGCGCGAGCCCAGCAATGAGCAACACGATGTCGATAACAGTGAGGACGACGAGCGTGGTCATGAGCGCACCTTTTCAAGGACACGACCCAAGAACAAGTGATGTTCCAGGCCTTCGGCGAGTACAGCGTCAACTCGTGCGGCGGTTTCGCCAATGAGCGAGGTGTCATCGGTGTTGGCTTTCGCTTGATCGAGCGTCGCCTTGATCATGTTGACCCGCGTGTCGATTGTGCGCACGAGCACAACGAGAATGGTGAGCAAGGCCGCCACTGCGAGTACAACGACGAACCCGAGAATGATGGCGAGCCACCACAGCTGTTCTTGTGAATCGGTAAGTGCAAGCATCTCAGCCTCCCAACTTCTGACGGCCACGACGGAGCCCGTCGACGATTGCGGACGCAGACTCGATCGTCGTATTCAGTTCAGCGAGTGACGCAGTATGAGTTACCGCATCTTCGAGTCCGCTGTTAATGCGCTGCGCTTGACCGCCGATTGAGCGGGCGAGCAGCAAAATTGGAACAACGAGCGCAACGACGACGAGCACGATGACAATGCCGATGACATAGCCGATGGCAAAACCGGCGTCAGTTGCAGCGATAAGTGACGACATCACATCCTCCTCAGATTGACTCGCAGAAATCGCGGACCGGTTGTAGCGACGCGTTCACAGACGGGAGCACCGTCGGAACTGTCGAAGTTCGTTCGGCAATGACTCTCACGCCACCTTCAAGCGCATCAAGTGACCGCCGAACGGCAACGAGATGCAAGATGACGCGGATTAATCCGAGCGCTGCGGCGGCAACGATGAGTGCGCCGATAACGAGTGTGACGACTGCGGCTGTTGTCATGGTTCCTCCTCAGCCCAACAGTTTTCCGACGGAGCCGGCGTAGCGAACAGCGCCGCCGGCAACTTCTTTGATCGTTTCATCGGTCGTATCGAGCAGTGCGGGTGCGCCATCGATTTCTCCGATGAGTGCAACCCCTCCGGCAAGCGCATCGTCAGCAGCGCCTCGAATGCGCTCAAGTGCTCCGAGCACCCTGCTGAGCAGTGCGACGAGCACCGGCACGATGACTACGACGAGAATGATGTTTCCTAGTCCCCAAAGCGTCATGCTTCCCCCTTTTAGCGACCTGTCGGCTGTGGTTGATACGGCATAAAGAATCGTCGGAACACACGAAGCAACGCCATGCGTGCGGCGCGTGTTGCAATCGCAAGACCGCTCGCCGATTGCGCACCCGACACGCTGTTCGGGTCGAGTCCTTTCGCAATGGCGTTGAGTCGGCTCTGCATGTTGACCGCGAAGTCATCGAGGAGCACGGCGGTGACGTCTGCCACGAGTCCTCGTCCGTACTGTGCCGCGGCTCCCGAAATGGTCAGGTCGAGCGACACATCAACTCGAGTGCCGCCACCCAGCGGCACCAGCGCAGCGGTGAGCGCGAGTTGTGCCTGACCGCGACCCTTTCGATCGGCACCTGAGGCATCGACCGTGATCGTCTTCGTGCTGTCGTTGCGCTCTCGAATCTCCGCGGATCCGGCGAACTCAAGTTTGACGGGACCGGCCTTGATGGTGACGTCGCCTTCGAAACGGTCATCACCAACCTGGTCGGTGAGATTTGTTCCGGGCAGACAGGCCGCTACTTGTGGGATGTCGCCGAAGAACTTCCACACCGAGTCGATCGGTTGTGAGACTTCGACCTGATTAGTGATCAGCATTTCGCCTCCTGAACGAGAAATGACGCCGGGTCCTCTTTAAACGAGTACCGGCAACCTGGACAACAGAAGTGGTACACCACGCCATCGTGTTCGAACGACGGTGTCGAATCGTCCGCGGCAACCGTCATCTGACAGACCGGATCGACCGTGGTTGGCGCAGAGGTAACCGCGGCTCCTGTCGGGAATTCACCGAGCCCCCGACGTCGAACGAGGTCAGCCAAAATCGCAACTGCCATTTCGCGATGGGTCGTTCGCCCGAGGTCGACACCTGCGGGAATCTGCATTGCGTCGAGCACCTCTGCGGCGACACCGTGGTCGGCGAGGAATCCGCGAAGTGCATCACCACGACGCGCGCTCGCAACAACACCGACGTACGCCGGTTTCACCGAACAGGCCGCTAGCAGCACGTCTTCATCGCCGTGACCTTGCGTCGCAACGACGACCACCGATCGTGACGAGATCGACGTGGCATCAAACGCTGCCGCATCGAGCAACTCAACACGCCAGTCGAGCAGCTGTGCCATCTCTGACAACGTGACCGCCATTGGTGATCGTCCGACGATGACAAGATGCGGGGTGTTCTGCGCCGGCTCAATGTAGATCTGAAGCGCGCCATCGCTTTGACATGAAATCGGAACCGTGACGACACCGTGTGGAATGTGCATCGCATCGAGTTCTTCGCTCTGTCCGAGCCACACCAGACGAGGTTCCCCCGACGCGATGACGTCGAGCGCCTCTCGAATGAGTACCGGTTCGGCACAAGCGCCACCGACCCATCCAACGACTTCACCGTTGGCGGTCACGATCGCCCGCGAACCGATATGTCCCGACGAAGGAGCTTGCCGCCACACAACGGTGGCAAGCGCGAAGGGCTCCCCCTGTTGGGAGAGTTCCAGCGCGCGTTGCATCACGCCCCAGCCGTCGGTTGGTGAGGTCACGGCGAGTCAGTCCTCACTGGTGGCGCTCCGGAAATGTCACTGCGAGTGTTGATTGCGGCGTGCACACGGTCGGGCAACAACGGCATGTCAATGTTGCGTACGCCGAGATGTTGCACCGCGTTCATCACCGCGTTCACGAACGCCGCAGGTCCGCCGACCGTTGCACATTCGCCGATGCCCTTTGCACCAATTGGGTGGTGCGGGCACGGAGTGACGACCTCGTGCAGTTCGAAACCTGGTGTCTCCCACGCCGTCGGCAACAGATAATCCATGTAGTTCGAGCCAATGCAGTTGCCCTCCGCATCGAAGGTGATGAACTGCATGCTCGCCATCGCGTACGCCTCGGTGAGTCCACCCATGATTTGGCCCTCAACGACCATTGGGTTGATACGAACACCGCAGTCATCGACTGCGACCATTCGCAACACATCCCACACACCTGTTTCCGGATCAACTTCGACGGTCGCCACGTAAGCCGCAAATGGCCACGTGAGGTTGGGCGGGTCGTAGTACGCGACGTTCTCGAGACCGGGCTCCATGCCATCGGGCATGTTCGAATACGCCGCCATTGCGCATTCTTGAATTGAAACGCCTCGATCTGGGGATGAACGAACATAGAACCGTCCAAGCTCCCACTCGATGTCCTCTTCAGAGACCTCGAGAAGATGCGCCGCGATCTTGCGTGCCTTCGCTCGGATCTTTCGTGACACCATCGCGACGGCAGCACCGGCGACAGGCGTTGAACGAGAGGCGTAGGTGCCCATACCGAACGGTGCAGTGTCGGTGTCGCCTTCTTCAACCACGATGTCATCGGCTGGGATACCGAGTTCGTGGGCGACAATCTGTGCCCACGTCGTCTCGTGTCCCTGGCCCTGTGTTTTGGCCCCGGTTCGAAGAATCGCCTTGCCGGTCATGTGCACACGCAATTCGGCCGAGTCGAACATTTTGATACCCAAAATGTCGTACTCACGGCTGTTTCCCGCTCCCAGCGGCTCGGTCATTGTCGAAATGCCGACACCGAGCAAGCGACCCTTCTTTCGGGCCTCCTCCTGGTCTTTGAGGAACTGCTCGTAACCGATCGCCTCAAGCGCAACGTCAAGACATTTGCCGTACTGACCCGAGTCGGTGAGGAAGCCGAACGGTGTTCGGTGCGGGAAGTCGTCATCACGCACGAGGTTGATGCGACGGAATTCGGCCTGGTCCATGCCGAGGTCATCGGCAGCGGCCTGCACCATTCGCTCCTGGAAGAACATCGCTTCGGTGACTCGGAACGAACACCGATAGGCAACACCGCCCGGTGCCTTGTTCGTGTACCACCCTTCGGCGGTGAGGTGAGCAGCGGGAATGTCGTAGCAGGAGAAGGCCGAGTGCATGAGGCCGATCTTGAACTTGCTCGGCTGGGCGTCGGAGAAGAATGCGCCGTGATCGGAGATCGTGTGCATACGCACACCAAGAATGCGGCCGTCCTTGCGGACCGCCATCTGCCCCTTGAGGTAGACGTCTCGACCAAAGCCAGTTGAGATGAGGTTGCCGGTCTTGTCCTCGATCCATTTCACCGGACGTTCGGTGAGAATCGAAGCAAGGATCGACACGACATAGCCCGGGTACACCGGCACCTTGTTGCCGAATCCGCCACCGAGGTCGGGGGAAATAATTCGAATCATGTGCTCTGGCAACTCGGCGACGAGGGCGACGGCTGCACGAATGATGTGCGGTGCCTGAGTCGTCATGTACACGGTGAGCTTTCCGGTCGACCGATCGAAGTCAGCGATCGACCCGCACGGCTCAAGCGGCGACGGATGTGATCGCGGGTAGTGCAGTTCGACCTCAGAAACGACGTCTGCCTCAGCGAACGCCTTGTCGGTGGCGGAGCGGTCACCGACCTCCCAGTCAAAGACCTTGTTGTCTGGCTGATTCTCTTTGTCGTCGCGAATCAACGCAGCACCAGCAGCACGCGCCTGGTCAGGGTTCACGATGACCGGAAGCACTTCGTAGTCAACGACGATTGCTTCGCAGGCGTCCTTCGCAATGTAGGGATCGTCCGCGATGACCGCAGCAACTTCTTGACCTTGGAATCGAACCTTGTCGGTCGCAAGTACCGCCTGGGTGTCGTAGGACAGCGTTGGCATCCATGCAAGGTTGCGGGTTGCAAGCATGTCGCCGGTGAGCACCAGCCGAACACCGGGAATTTCCCATGCCTTGCTCACATCGATTGACCGGATGCGAGCGTGGGCGACTGGGCTTCGCAAAATTTCCATGTGCAACATGCCTGGCAGCACGACGTCGTCGACGTAGTTGCCCTTGCCGCGGATAAATCGGTTGTCTTCTACACGTCGGCGGCTAGCGCCCATGCCGCCAATTTTGATTTCGTCAAGCGTCATCGATCGACCTCCGTCACTGAGCGCTACCGCGCATTTTTTCGGCCGCCCACAGGACCGCCTTCACGATGTTTTGATATCCCGTGCAACGGCACAGGTTTCCAGAGAGTGCCCAGCGCACCTCGTCCTCAGTCGGGTTCGGGTTCTCCTCGAGAAGCGCCTTGGCGGTAAGCATCATGCCCGGCGTACAAAAGCCGCATTGCAGACCGTGCTCTTCTTTGAAGCCCTCTTGAATTGGATGAAGTTCGCTTGCCGACGCCAGGCCCTCGACGGTCAATACTTCACGACCGTCGGCCTGAACGGCGAGCATCGTGCAGCTCTTCGCAGGTCGCCCATTGACGAGAACAGTGCACGCCCCACAGTTCGTTGTGTCGCATCCAGTGTGGGTTCCAGTGAGTTTGAATCCTTGACGAAGGAGATGAGCGAGCAACAACCTCGGCTCAACATCAGCGGTTCGTCGTTCGCCATTGACGGTGATGGTCACACGACGGACCGGAACACCAACAGCGGTTTCGTGTACTTCTTCGAACAGGCTTGTCATATCAGGCCGCCTTCTCGTGTGATTCAGCGATTCCGCTGAGCAATCGGGATGTGAACGTATTGATGATGTGGCGCTTGTACGAGGCGCTTCCTCGGTGATCGCTTCGCGGTTGTGCAACGCCGGCAGCAAGTTCCGCTGCTCGGGCAATCGTTTCGGCGTCGAGCGATGAACCGACAAGCGCCGCAGCAGCATCGGCGGCGTCAATCGTTGTGCCTCCGACCCCGGTGAGGGCGATACCCGCACGGGTCACTCGACCGCCGTCTACGTCAACCGCAACCGCAACTGCGGCTGTCGCAAAGTCTCCCACCCGTCGCTCAAGTTTCATGTAGCCGCCGAGCGCTGTTCCTTTCGGCGCCGGAATGACCGCCTCAACTGCGAGCTCGTTGTAGGCGAGCACATTCTGGAACGGGCCCGACACGAATGAGCGAACGGGAATTTCCCGTTTGCCACTGGGGCCCTGCGCAACGATGCGTCCATCGAGAGCGACCATGCATGCGGCCCAGTCGCCCTGCGGATCTGCGTGGCACACCGATCCGACGAAGGTGCCGCGGGTACGGACGATCGGGTCGGCAACGAGCGGAGCCGCTGCAGCGATTGTCGGTTGGCGACTGCTGATGTCCGAGGACTTTTCAAGATGTTCGTGACGGCACAGCGCACCGATGTGCAATGCACCATCGGAAGAAAAGTGGTGGTAGTCGAGTGCTGCAATGTTGTTGATGTCGACGAGCAGTTCGGGTGACGCGAACCTCAACTTCAACATCGGCACAAGGCTCTGACCTCCAGCAAGAATTTTTGCTTCGCCTTTGCCTTCTTCAAGCAGGGCAATCGCCTCTGCTACCGATGAGGGAGCCTCATAGCGGAATCGTGACGGGTACATGACTTCTCCTGTTGGTTCAGCGTCCGCCGTCGTCGGGGATCGCAGTCGGCAACGACTCAGCGTCGGGATCAGGTCGTGGTTCTTGATGTGGTGGCCATGGTCCTTGAACCGGCTGTCCAGCAACCTTGAGGTAATCAATAATCTGCGGCCACGCCCAGATCGTCGGGCTCTTGCCGGTCTTCGGTGCGTGTTCTACAAGCTCGTAGAGGCGCGGGTTGCCCGCACTATGGCCAGTCGACTCAATCCCCATAATCGATTACCCCCATGGAATGACGTGCTCTCCGACCATCAAACTGACAGGTCGGAAAGCGGACAGTAGCACCACTTTGTGCAACTGTGAATTGGGGGACGATATTCCCTCGCAGGAAAAGAGATTGTCAACCCTACGAGCGGTGTAGCTCCTCAAACCGCATCCGAACTTTCGACGCAGCCCATGAGCAGATTGGACAATTCGCGAGATCGTGACGACGAGCCGGGCAGTACTCACGACCAAAGAAAATGATTTGTAGATGCCGCAGATTCCAGGTCTCTGGTGCAAACACGGCTTTGAGATCCCGCTCAGTTCGTTCAACGCTTGATTCATTCGACAGCCCCCACCGAGCGGCGAGTCGGTGAATATGGGTGTCGACGGGAAAGGCAGGGTGACCGAATGCCTGCGACATGACGACGCTTGCAGTCTTGTGTCCGACACCAGCAAGCGATTCGAGAAACTCCCAATCGTCGACAACCTCGCCGCCGGCATCGAGAATTTGATGCGCCATCGTGTGCAGGTTTTTTGCCTTCGTCGGAGCGAGGCCGATTTCGCGGATGAGTGCGAGAATTTCTGTTGGATCGAGCCGCGCCATTTTTGCAGGCGTATTCGCCCTCGCAAACAATGCAGGTGTCACTTCGTTGACCTTCTTGTCGGTCGTTTGCGCCGACAACGCAACCGCAACGAGCAACGTGTACGGGCTCGAATGATCGAGCGGAATCGGCGGGTTCGGGTAGAGGTCGTCGAGCATCTCGCCGATTCGGTCCGCTTTCTCCTGGCGACGCACGACACCGACGCTAGCGAATGTCTCACTACGTCGTGAGGGCTACGATCATCGAATGACACTGACCGGACGTTGCCTCTGCGGGCAAGTGACATACACCCTCGAAGGCGATCCTCTCGTGACAGCCGTGTGCCATTGCGACCACTGCCAGCGACAAAGCGGTGGAGCGTTTTCAGTCAACCTCGTTGCGCGTGAAACACAGTTCGCCGTCAACGGCTCGCTGACGACCTGGGGCGACCCTGGCGATGACCCGACCGGCACCGTTCATGTCGAACGAAAGTTCTGCGGAAATTGCGGATCACCGATCATCTCGGTGCCCACCGGTCGTGACGGAGTCGTCATCGTGAAGGCCGGCACTCTTGACGACCACTCAGTGGTCTCACCGACAGTCGAGGTGTGGTGTGTTGACCGTCAACCGTGGGTGACGATGCCCGAGTTGGCGGTGTCCAAAGATCGCGAATGAGGTTCGCGCCACCGTCTGTGAACTACGTTGAGCGGCCCTTGCGCCTTCGGCACGTCGTTCTATGAGAGTTGTCAGCCTCGTTCCATCGGTGACCGAGACCCTCTCAACGTGGGGTGTCCCGCCGATCGCCTGTACCCGATTCTGCGAACGTCCCGACATCGTGGAGGTCGGCGGCACGAAGAACCCGAACATCGATGCAATCGTTTCGCTGCAGCCCGACGTTGTCGTCCTTGACGCTCAGGAAAACCGTCGAGAAGACGCGGTTGCACTGCAACGTGCAGGTATCCGCCTCGTCACCATTGACGTCATCTCGATCACGACAATGATCGATGGGCTCACCGAGCTTGCCGATGCGCTCGATATCGCCGTCACCCTTGAACTTCCTCGCCTCGAACCGATGCGGCATATTCGAGCGTTCATCCCAATTTGGCGGCGACCGTGGATGAGTTTCAACGAGCACACATTTGCCTCAGATCTGCTCTCGATCATCGGCGTCGGGAACGTCTGCAGCCAAGAAGGCGAGACATATCCCGAGGTCACTCTCGATGACATCGCGTCACGTCAGGTTGATGTCGTTCTCGTTCCATCAGAGCCTTACGAATTCAGCGACGATCATCTCGCCGAACTGCGAACAATCGCACCAACGCTTCGAGTGGACGGTCGCGATCTGTTCTGGTGGGGCGCGCGCACCGTCGAGGCCAGCCATCGACTTCGTGACGTCATCGCAACAGCGATGCTTCGAGACTGACCGTCGGTCGACCACGCGCCAAGATGTAGCGATGAGTGAACTTCCATTGAAAGGACGCGTGGCTCTCGTCACCGGGTCGTCGCGCGGTATCGGCCGAGCGATCGCAACCGCCTATGCGGCTGCCGGCGCAACGGTTGCGGTGAACTACGTCTCAAACGCGGCGGCCGCTGAGGAGGTTGTTGCAGCAATCACTGCAGGAGGTGCAACAGCGCGGGCCTACCGGGCTGACGTCAGCGACCCGACGGCGGCAGCAG
>JALRBS010000087.1 GCA_023262325.1 Ilumatobacteraceae bacterium
ATCCTCGCCTCGGCCAACCGTCGGCGACCGCTCGACCGTGACGCTGTTTCGACAGTGCTCGAGGCTTCACGGCGCGTCGCCGTGCTCGAGGGGCTGAACGATCCGGAAAATCTCGGTGCGATCGCACGTAGCGCTCACGCGCTCGGCATTGACGCCTTGTTCATCGACCCCACGTGTATCGATCCATACACCCGTCGAACCGTTCGCGTCTCGATGGGTGAGATCCTTCATCTGCCGACCATTCGGTACACGAACACGGACGAACTCGCCAACATGCTCGACGGCTGGGAACTTTGGGCGCTCACACCCGACCCACACGCGAGCGATATTTGGACATTGGGCGTGCCAGAGCGAGTCGCATTGATGTTTGGCGCCGAAGGGCCGGGGCTTTCCACACAGGCATTCGGCTGCGCTCATCGCTCCGTTCGCATTCCTCTAAACCCCAATGTTGACTCGCTCAACGTCGGGAACGCCGCCGCCGTCGCATTCGCCATTCTCGGCCGCCCTTTCACGAGCGAGTGAATTTCTGCGATGCTCAAGACATGACTTCGAGCGAGATCAGCCGGTTCCACGTACCCACCCTCGACGAAATGCCCGACGACATCAGGGCGATCATTGAGCAGGTGTCAGAAAAGTCGGGCTTTGTGCCGAACGTATTCGTCGCGCTTGCGGCACGACCCGACGAGTTCCGAGCGTTCTTCGCAATGCACGACACCTTGATGGACAAGTCAGATGGGCTTTCGAAAGCCGAACGCGAACTCATCGTCGTTGCGACATCAGCGATCAATGAATGCATGTACTGCGTTGTCGCACACGGTGCCATTTTGCGCATTCGGTCCAAGAATCCGCTCATCGCCGACCAAGTCGCGATCAATCCGGTCAAGGCGACCTTGACTGAGCGCGAACGTCACATCGTCGACTTTGCGCTTCATGTTGCAACAGATTCGGCGTCGGTAACGAACGCCGACGTCGACGAAATGCGTGCGCACGGTTTCACCGACGACGAAATCTGGGACATCGGCGCGATCACCGCATTCTTTGCGCTGTCGAATCGGCTCGCAAACTTCGCCGGCATTTCACCGAACCCAGAGTTCTACGCGATGGGGCGCTGATGCGTCGCTCGCTTCGAACGCCCTAAAGTCACAACGTGTCCGAAGAGCACTCCTCGCGATCCGCACGCGAATTTGCGCGTCTGCTCTCTGAGCACGGTCATTTTGAACATGGCGAGCGCGTCGCCGTGTTGCAACGGCTGATTCCAGAGCAGAACCGACGATCTCTTGTTCGTTTCTTCCTCATGCTCACGCTCTCGGTGACGATTGCCGTCATGGGGTTGGCAGCAAACTCGGTCGCTGTCGTCATCGGCGCCATGCTCATCGCGCCATTGATGACACCAATCATGAGTTTTTCTGCTGCGGTCGGTCTTGGGCTCGGTCGACGGACCGTTCAAGCAGCCGTGCTGGTCGCAGTCGGATCAATCTGGTCAATTCTTTTTTCGATCGTGCTCTCGAAGTTGCTGCCGAGCCTTGAATTGGGCAGCGAAATTCTCGGTCGAACGAGTCCTGACGTGCGCGACCTCGTCGTTGCGATTGCGGCAGGAGCAGCCGGGGCGTATGCAATTGCGCACGAGGATGTGTCGGCAACACTTCCCGGTGTTGCTGTCGCCGTTGCGCTCGTGCCACCGCTTGCGACGACCGGCATCCTCCTCGGCGCAGGTGAACGAGTACTCGCCGAAGGCTCCGCACTGTTGTTTGCAACGAACCTTTTCGCGATCGCGTTCAGCGCGCTCGTCACCTTGCTTCTTACCGGCGTGATTCCGACTGCAAAATTTTTCTTTCGGGATTCACGAATGGCCGCCGTTGTCGTCGCAATTGTCGTTGCAACGGCCGTCATCGCGGTGCCGCTCACCTCACGTTCACTGAATGCCGCAGCGTCGTCGCGGCAACAGAACGACGTCCTCGAGGAAATTGAATACTGGCTTGCCGGAAGAAACCTCGAAGTCACTGCACTCGACGTCCTCGGCGCGCAGGTCACCCTCGAACTCACCGGACTCGATGAACCTCCCGATGCATACGACCTCGCAACACGTCTCGTTCCGGTGCTCGGAACCGAGGCTGAAGTGACCGTTCGTTGGGATGCGCGGGCGCAAGGTTCGGCGTCGGCGGACAGTCCACCAGCAGCGGACCCAGTTGAAGTTGCAACCGTTGTACTCACCGATTGGATCGACAGCCTCGCAGCCGAAGGCGTGTACCTCGAGTTACTCGACGTCACGTTTGTTGATGCCCAGGTTGAAGCAGTGGTTAGCGGCGCGTCGGCGCCGCCAAGTTCGCCCGATCTTGCGAACCGTGTTGCGGACGCCATCGGAGCAACGGTGACACTCGAAATTCGCTGGATTCAATCCTTTGATCCAAGTCTCAACACGGAACAGCCGCCGGATCGGGTCGAACGACTCGTCAAGGCGTGGATTGGGGCGCGCTCGAGCGTTCGTGTGCTTGCAACCGATGTGAACGGCTCCTCCACCTCAGGTTGGTCTGTGCTCATCGACCTCGCAGCCGAGGGTGACCCACTTGGGCTTGACGCCTTGCGTCAGGTTCTCGTTGATGCGCTTCCGGGAACGGTGACGGTTGCGATTCGCACGTCACCTCTTGTCGTCATTGAAAGCGGCGACATTCCAATCGAGGTTCCCTCCCTCGGCTGACTCCCTACGGGGTGATGAGCGGCAACGCAAAATTCACATCAACGCCATCGGCGGTCACCGCGGTGAATGCAAGATCTCCATCAAGTGTCGTGTCGTCAAACGCGACAAGAAACTCGGTTGACGCGCCCGCGTCGACGGCGAGACCGCCCCACGCTCCGCGGGTCTCAATTGCAGGCGAACCGGCAGCGAGCGGTCGGTGAACCGTGGCGAAACCGAAAATCGTCATCGGGTGCTCGGCT